>SVIK01000051.1 GCA_015069525.1 Clostridiales bacterium
CGCTTTTTCTTCCGCTACGTAGCCCAAATAATACGTTGCCTTATCTTGCAAAATTTTATGCAAGTCTTCACATACGGCGTCAAACAAGCTTTCATCATACTCGTTTATTCCCGACAAAAAAGCTTCATAATCAGCGCGTTCGCGGAGCTTATCGTATACGCCAAGCAAGTTTTTGCGCAACGTAGAATCACTTTTTTTGCGCCAATACACGGAGAGCAAGTGGTTAAAATCCTCGTCCTTCGTATCGTATCCCTCGTCGAACAAATCGTCCAAAGCGGAATTTTTCAACGCCGTTCCGTCTGCATCGTCGCCACCGATTACACGGAAGGCGTTATCCACTCCCGCCTTATAAAAGTGCGTGCGAATAAGGCGTGCGCAAAAGGAGTGTATCGTGGATATATCCGCCGTCGGCACCACTTCTAATTCCCGTTTTAACGCCCTTTTCCTTTCCGCCGTTATGTCCCTTTCGTTAATAGCTAAAACAAGCGCTTTGCGCAGTTTTTCTTTCATTTGCGACGCCGCTTTTTTCGTAAAAGTGACAGCAAGGATTTCGCTTACCTTGCCCCCTTCGCGGATATAACGGATAATCTTTTCTATCATCACCGTCGTCTTACCGCTACCTGCCGATGCGGATACGATGGTTTTGCCTTGCGCGTTAATCGCTTGGAGTTGCTTTGGCGTAAATTTTTCTTTTTTCTTCTCTTCCATGTTTTTACGCCTCCTCACCATCGCGCGTATTCTTTGCGACGTTCGCTATCGTTTTAGGGTCAATGCTTTCTTCCACCCTTGGAAGCGCTTTCTCCTTGTTAAAACCGCACAAGCCACCGAACTTACAGTATTCACAACTGTTTCCGTAAGGCGTGGGCGCAATATATCCTTCCTTTAATTCCTTACAGCCCTGCCTTGCCACAAGTACGGAATAATCGATAAAATCCCTAAACGTTTGCTCGTCCATGACGCGCTTACTACGGGAATTCCCGTTTAACGTAGCAGGAAAAAACTCGCTTGCTTTTCCGTCCGTAAGCGTTTTATCCCCGCAAAGCAACGCTTCCGTTTCGCCGTTTAAAAAGCCCTTCATTTGGAAGCGCGTTTCCCCCTCCTCGGCAAAATCGACGGAAGCGGGAAAATAGAATACACCTGCGGGTACTCGTTCCCCTTTGATGGCAGAAATATATAATTGCATTTGCAGTTTTCTACCCGTATAATAGGAAACGGCTTTATCGTCAATCGAGCCCGTCTTATAATCGATAACGCGTACGTATTTTTCCGTACCGTCCACCCTATCCACCTTTCCGTGAAAATCGGGAGTGGAAATATTCATTTCCGTTTCTTCCACGACGAAATCAGAATTCTTGATTTGTCGATATGCTCCTACCGCCACGTCCACCGCTTCTTGTAAAAGCTTTTCGGAAAAAACAGAGCCCGACGCCGTGTCCGCTTGCGCCTTAAACAAGGGGCTTTGCAAAATCTTTTCCCCTTCTTCCTTTGCGTATTGGCGCAGTTCTTCTTCCGTTTCTATTCTTTTCGAGGCTTTTGCCGTCCTTTCCAACAACTCATGCACGAAATTACCCGTATCGAGCGCGAGCACCGCTTTATCGTCGCGCGGTTTTAATCGCAAGCCCCTTTCCGCAAAATGCTTGAACGGACAAGAAAAATACCCTTCAAGCGCCGTAGGCGAGATTTTACCACTATGGAAAAAGAGTTCCTCCCCTCGTTCAATACTATCGTGACCTTTGGCTTCCATGAGATAATCGTTTTTCTCCGTCACGGAAAGCTTGTCCAACGCCGAATACAACGAAGAATATTTTTCCGCGGATTTACCGTGGCGTTGTTCGTAGTCCTTCTTCGTGGAAAGCAGTTGTCGTATAGCAGGCGTAGGCGCAGAACAACGGTATACAAAATCGTCCTCTACGTATTTTTTTCTACGCGCAATCGCGTTTCCGTCCGCAGAGCAAAAACTCTCGTCAATATAACGGAAAATCTCGCTAAGGGTAGGCTCGCTTCCGTCCGCAGACAAAGGATAGGTTAAATGCAATGCATTTAAGAAAGTGCACAAATTCAAACCCACACTTTCACGCGTGCGTCTATTTACTTCCGCTACGGTGGGTTCTAACCGCGTTTTTACCTCGGCAAGCCGTTCGATTTCTTTATCGGAAACGATGGAAGTATCACTCGTCGCGTACGGCACGTCCTCCGTCATTCCCAACGCAAAGAGCGTATCCACCTTTTCAATACGGCTTTGCGCGATATCTCCAACAAATACTGCGTCCACCTTCAAAGGAATAAGGGAGATTTCCGTCGCATCCAACCCGTCTTGCAGGACGGCGGAGAATTCCGCCACCTTCATTTTTGCGTCGCCCGTAAGCTGTTCCGCCTCGGCAAGCACCCCGTCAAGGGCGCGCTCAATTTGCGCAAAATACGCTTTTTTCGCCACGTCCGCCGTGTTTTCTATCATTTTGGAAAGTTTTTCATATACCGCAAAATCGGCAAGAATCCCCCTTACCGCGTTGCAATATTCCTTTCCTCTTGCTTCCGTTTTTATAAGGCGTGTAGCAAGCAAAAGCTTTCTTTTCCCCTCTTGTAAATCGGCAAGCTTAAACAAGCTTTCCACCGCTTCTCCCGTCTTAATATCGCGTTTTGCTCCGCCTTTATAATTGGCGAATTTTAATAAGTAATTGCGATACGCGTCGCTTTCCCCAAAGAACACGTTTTGCGTTAAGGATTGTACGGAATCGCTGGAAAAGCCCTCTTTTACCACCCGAAAAGCGTCGAGCAAAAATCGGGCAAGCGGATGCGTTTTTAACGAGCGTTTTTCGTCCGTAAAATACGGGATTTTATATTCGGTAAACGCTTTATGGAGGGAGAGCGTATATGCGTGGATATCGGGCACGAGCACCGCAAAATCGCGATAATGAAGCGCGCTATTCTCCGACATAGCACGGCGAATTTTCACCGCGACGTATTCCGCCTCGGCAATTTTATCGCTCGCTTCGAAGATATGCACGTTCTCCGTTTGGCGTTTCTTCTCACCGTTTTTATCAGGATTAAACAAGCCTTTCCGCAACACTTCCGCATCGCCGTCCAACGGCAGACACTTATCTACAACGTTCGGCTTGCCAAACTCTCTACAAACCCCAAGAAAAGTATTGAGGGCGCGGTTGGTATACACGTCCTCTTCCCCACAGCAGAAAACGCCGATTACGTTCTTTGCCTGCTCGCAAACGGCGCGGATAATCTCACACGCTTGGGGGGTAAAAGCGTTATAACAAAGGAAAAATACGTTCTTCCCTAAAAGTTGCTTTTCCTTACGGATACGGCTAGGGAGCAAGGAAAGATAACGGCTTTCGTCGAAAAGATTTCTATCACGTAAAAATTCCAAATACCCTTCGTAAATCAAAGTAAGGTCCGACGTCTTCTTTTTAAGCACGTCATCAGGCAAGAGCGAAAGTGTTTCACGTAAAACCTCAGGCGTCACTTCCGATGCGGAAAACTGCGCCAGCGTTTCGTAAATGAGTTTCGCATTATTCCCTACGGAAGAAGCGCTTGTAAAGCATTGCAATTTCCCTTCCCCTTGCAAAGCCGTCATCACTTTCCCTACCGCCATAACGGAGCCTTGTTTGCTGATAGCCTGTTCTTCCACGCTTAAAAAACGGGCAAACGTGGACACGGAGGATTGAAACGTCCCGCCCGTTTCGCGTAAAACGGCACGTTCGGCAATTAGTGTTAATCTGTCTTCGCAAAAGATTAAATTTTCGTCGCCGTTCGCCTCAAAGTCCGAGACGCATTTTGCCATTGCTTCCATGCATTCCGATAAGCTAAACGCTTTGATAACCGTATTCACGCAAATTCCTCCTTATAAATTACTAAAAATACCTATCTATTTTTATTATACCATACTTTATGGGAAAATTTCAGCTTTTTTTCGCAAGAATTTTCAAGAATTCTCGTTTTTGTTTTTACAAATTCAAATTTATGTGCTATAATAATAAAAGTGAAACATTTTTCCCTACGAAAATCGGGAAAGAAAAGGAATAACATGAAACGTAAAATCTTTTTAACGGTTGCAACTCTTTTGGCAACCACCACTCTTTTCGCCTCCTGTTCTTGCGACGGTTGTGCAGGCGATACCAAAGTATCCTTTAAACCCTATTTCATGAACGACGTGGATATCCACGCAAAAGACGACGACGTAGAAACGCTTAAATATAAAGTGGAATTTAACGGAAGCGGTTCTTCGGCAAACGGTTATACGCTCAACTATCAAAACGGCGAGTATACCTCGACGTTGGCTGTTAATATGGTTGAAAATAAAGAAGTGTATACCTTGACGACTCATTTCTCGATTGACGTTAGCTACACCTACGCAGGCGTAAGCGTTGTAGATAAAGACGGAAAACCTTTCAAGGATACGGTTGACAGCACGATTACCTTCTACTCTACACAAGAGGGATTACAACCTATTAAATCGACAAAGACGGCTGTGAGCCACTCCCCTTCGCAAGCGACGATTCAAAAGCCTGAGGATTGCTACACCTATTACAATCAAACGATTGAAACGATTTACGAGGGAAACAAGGGTACTTCCACCATTACCGACCACACCAAAAGCGATTGGAAGGAAGAAAGCACGTTTGAGATTGACACCAAGAAATACTCTTTCGTGGACAACGAACAACTGCTTTTTGCGCTTCGTTGTCTTAACCCCAATTCCGCAAAGCTTTCGGTCTATTCTCCGTTTGTAGAAGCCGTACAAACGATTGCCGTCGATTTTAGCACGGATAAAGACTCCCTTTCTCTTACGCTTAACGGCGAAGAAAAGAAAATCCCTTTTAACAAAGTATCCCTTGGTATCGACGCTAAAAACGCAGGCTCGAAGCAAACCGTTTGGATTGCAAAAACCGTCAACCCGAACAGCAACACCTATCGCAACGTAATGTTAAAATACGAAACGCCCTTCCCCTATTCCTTGGGAAGCCTTACCTATACGTTGGTAAGCGCGGATTTCATCAAATAATAGCTTAACTGAAAATAATAAAACCGCATCGGGATTTTCCCCGATGCGGTTTATTATTTACGTAATTAAAATTTCTCTTTGGTGAATCTGTGGAAGAACGCCGAACAATCGTCCAACCATTTGGACGTACGCGCCAAATGCGCACCGTAAGGATTGATTTCTTCATCACAAGTAGACAAGCCGTGAACGCCGTCCGTGTATACGTGCAATTCAAAATCTACGTTCTTTTCCGACAACGCTTGGGCAAAACGGATTGCATTATCTACCGGCACAACTTGGTCTTTTGCCGTTGCCCAAATGAAGGCAGGCGCCGTTTCTTCCGTGACGGCTTCGTTCAAGTTGAGCGTTTTGATAAGTTCCGCCTTGGCTTCTTGGGTATATCCGTAAAGCAAATTCTCATACGTTTCCAAGTGTCCGTTTTTGCTGGAAATTACCGGATAGCAAAGCCCAACAGCCGTGGGTTTTGCATCGAGTTTTTGTCCCGCTTTTTCGGATACGGACGCATATTCAACGGCAAGATTGCCCGTTAAATGTCCGCCTGCGGAAAAACCTACTACAAACACTTCGTCTTTGTTAACGTTCAATTTATCAGCATTTTTCTTTACGTAGTCGACAGCTGTGCCAAGCTCGATAAGCTGTTCGGGATAGCTCATCCCCTCCGCCGTACCAATCGTATACCACAAGATAAACACTTGAAACCCTCTTGCCAAGAACGCAAGCGCAACGGGTTCAGCTTCTCTCTTACTCGTCATGCCGTAGCCACCGCCAGGGATAACGATAAGGGCAGGACGCTTCCAATCGGGCGTGTCGACGTCAAAGGGCATATCCATCGTCAAACAATCAAGCTTACCGCCGTGAATACCGTATTCTTCCTTCAAATCAACCGTAAAATTTTTCATGCTTTATCTCCTGTTTTAATTAAAAAATTCGTTATAAATCGCGCTAATACACCCTGCGCAGTCTGCATTTTCCACGCCAACGATGATATTCATTTCGCTAGAACCTTGGTCAATCATCATCACGTTGATGCCCGCTTCGGAAAGTGCTTTAAACAAGCGCGCAGACGTACCGACGTTGTTTGCCATGCCGTGTCCTACCGTCGCAACCAAAGAAATGTTTTCGTGAACGTAAATTTTATCGGGTTTTACAAGCGTTTTCATTTCGTCAACCACCTCTTGTAATACGCCGTTCTTCAAATACTCGTTATCAATTACGAGGGACATGGTATCAATACCGGAAGGCAAATGTTCGAAAGAAATCCCTCTATGCCCGATTACGGAAAGGACCTTTCCTACAAACCCAACTTCGCTATTCATCATGGATTTTTCAATGGAAATCGCCGTGAAATCTTTTTTGCCGGCAATACCTGTGACAACGTTATCGCGGATATCACGCGTAGACGTTTTCACGATATACGTACCCGCATCCGTAGGACGGAAGGTATTACAAATACGGATAGGAATCCCAGCGTTTCGAACGGGAAAAATCGCTTCGCTATGTAATACGTTTGCACCCATATACGAAAGTTCGCGCAGTTCTTGATAGGACAATTCGGGAATACATTTCGGCGAGTTTACGATGCGCGGGTCGCACGCATAGAAACCGCTTACGTCCGTCCAATTTTCGTACAAGGAAGCCATGACGCCACGGGCAACAATCGAGCCCGAAATGTCGCCACCGCCACGAGAGAACGTCTTAACCTTGCCGTTTGCACCAAGACCGTAGAAACCAGGGATAACTGCTCGTTCATGCGCAGACAAGACTTGCGCCGCCAAATCGAACGTCGTATCCGAAAGCGTACCGTCTTCATTAAAGCGAACGAATTCCGTCGCGTCTACGAACGCAACGCCGAGCACCGCCGACATAATCTTCGCCGCAAGATATTCCCCGCGCGAAGCGCAGTAATCGCGACCAGCACCGCCTAAAATTTCTTTTTCTACCTCGTCAAGGGCTTCTTTCATCCCCAACTGTTTACCGATTTCCGTTTCAATATTCGTAAAACGAGCGCGGATTTTTGCAAACGTTTCCGCAAAAGCAACCGTGTCGCCTCTTTCAAATTCATCCGAACATTGATACAAAAGGTCCGTGACCTTGATATCAGCGCCAAAACGTTTACCAGGCGCAGAAACGACCACGTATTTACGTTCCTTATCTGCTTGTACGATTTTTGCCGCCGTAAGAATAACGTTTCCGTCCGCCATGGACGTTCCGCCAAATTTACATACCTTGATACCCATAATTACTCCTTCTAAAAAGCTCCTGCTTTTTCTTTCTCTATTCCTTTTCCCTCGTATCAAATCGTATTAATCAAAATTACCACGAAGAACGCGAGAATCAAAGTAATAAATTTTATCCAAAACTTTCCAAACAAAAGCTTCTTTAAGAATTGACCAAACTTCATCTCGCACCTCCACGTCTTTTATCCGTCAACGGCATTTCTTGCCAATAATAATCTTTTAACGCGTCCACCAACATATCGTAATCGGCATAGCGCGTGACGTTGCCTTGTTTTACAATGGAAATGATACCCGTTTCTTCCGATACCACAAGCGAGATAACGTTTGCCACCTCCGTAATACCGATTGCCGCACGGTGACGAGTGCCGTATTCCTTAGGATACGTCGTCTTTTGCGTAAGCGGTAAGAAACAACCAGCCGCTTGAATTTTGTGCCCGTGTATAATCGTCGCACCGTCGTGCAAAGGCGCTTTCGGGAAGAAAATACCTTCGATAAGTTGCGTAGAGATTTCCGCTTCGATTACCACACCGCTTTGCAATACTTGCTTGGGCAAGCTTCCTTTTGAAAGCACGATAAGCGCACCCACGTTATTTTTCGACATGTTTTGAAGCGCCTTGATAACGTTGCTGATACAACGCTCCGTATCCGCACTCGAACGGATTTCCGTATTGCCTCCGCTAACCTTTTCCATATGGCTCTTTTGCGAGGAATGTACGTCCCAAAGCGTCTTTTTAACCTCCACGTTAAAAAGAATAAGCATGATTGACGAAACGAGAATAACGTACGCAAGGAAGAACGTACTGTTGATAAACGAATCTCCCCAAATGTTGTCCGCAAACAACGTCATAGCTCCGCCCACTAGCAAAATAATCCAATAGCCGAGCATAAGTTTCGTTGCGTCGTTTTCACGCAAAATCTTAGAAACAAAATAAATCAACAGGAAGAAGAAAAAGATTTCAACCCCGTACATGACTTTGAATTCGTTAAAAAACGTCATAAAGCCTTCTGCAAAACCTGAAATCCGTTCCTTTGCCGTCAAAAGATATGCAAGCATCACGTCCTCCTTAACCGTATATCCCTATTTTTCTATTAGAAAAATACTCATCGTTATTATTATATAAAATATTCTGTAAAAAATAAAGCGAATTTACCTATTTTTTATCTGTTTTTTCCCTCTTTTTTCTCAACCGCCGAAAAATAGGCGCGCCGTCACCGTTTTCCATGCGGACGGGAAGGTCAATTTACCGCTTTTTGAATCGGATATCGCCGAGTATACGTCGCTATAAATACGCAATAACTCTTTCCCGAATTTCCCAGCTTCTTCCCGTTTCTTTTTGGCTGCGTATTCCTTTATTCCAAGCGCCATCGCAACCTCTTTATCCCCGCCTTTTATCAGCGAAACCTCATATAAATTTTTAAAATACGAAGCGAGTGAGGAAAGAAGTGCCAATTCGTTAAAGCCTTTCGTCATCAATTCTTCCGCGATACGGGTGTATGCACTTAAATTCTTTTTCGGTATCGTATTTGCCAATTCGTATATCTTATATTCCGCATCGGGGTAAACGAGCAAATCCACAATTTCGTCCGTTAAACGTTCCGCGCCCGTAGCCACGCAGTAGCAAAGCAATTTTTCCGTTTCACTTGCGATACGCGCCATATCCATTACGCAGTAAGCTGAAATCTTCCCGCATGTGACGCCGTCGACGAATACCCCTTCCTTTTTACAAGTTAATCGAATCCATTTATTTATCGTTTCCTCGTCGCCTTTTCCACAATCCACGTACGTGACGTTGGGCTTTTTCGCAAACACAGCACCACCCGTTTTGGGTTTTGCACTATTCACGATAACCAGCATACCGCCTTGCGGAGGATTTTCAAAAAACGGTTTAAGATACTGCTCGTATTCCTTTTCCGTCGGGTAAAATTCGGTGACGCGAACAAGACGACGTTCGCTCATAAACGGAAAGGAATTCCACGCGTCCACCAAGCTTTTAATACCGTCCCCTTTTAAGGAAGCGCCTTCAAAAGAGGCAAAATCGAGCGTTGTTTCTTGCACGAAACGCGCTTTTAGCAACTGCCCGCCCTTTTCGCGAAAATAAGCGTCTTCACCCTCGAAAAGATAAATCGGTTGTGCGCCCACCTCATCCGTAAATTTTCTAAAATCCACGTATTTCAAATGCTTTTTACCTCTTTGCCAATTTTCCTACACTATTATAACAGCTTTTTGTTAAAAAAGCAATACTTCTACTCTTTTTTTCCTAAACGTTTGCCATTACCGTCCCACAAACGGCAAGAATCAACGCCAGCCCCGCCAATACGCGCGTCCAACTGCGCTTTACGTTCCATTTTCCGCACGCAAAAACCAATGCCACGTAATAGGCAAATACCGCGCCCGCAGGAAACTCAAACGTAAAGACGGTGGAAAAATCTAACGTTTCAAACGCCAAGAGTAGCACCGACCATACGACGTTAGGAACGTACAATATCCATACGCTCCACGAAAGCGGAACTATGCACGCAACGAGCACAAACAGCAATAGCACCGAAAACATAGCCCCGATAATGGGCACAAACAAGCAATTTAACAATAGCGACCATACCGACGCATAACCAAACGCACCCATTAAAATAGGCGTTGTGGCAAGCTGTGCGGAAACGGTGACGGACAAAAAGGAAACACAAGCACGCATTACCCTTTGTTTTACCGTCAAGGGATGTGTATCTTCTTCCAACACAAACGGTTTTCTTTCTTTGCGGAATACGCTATACCGCACCCAATCCGCAAAAGAATATACAAGGGCTTTTATCCGTTTCGAGAAAAGCGCAATACCAAAACAGGAAGCAAACGAAAGCTGAAAACCAACCGTAAACAAGGACACGGGCGAAAGCAACAACACGACGAGCGCTCCACCTGAAATCGTTTCCAAACTATCCTTGCCAAGTCCTGCAAGTTTTGCAAAATACAAAAGCAAGCACATGGTCGTTGCGCGAATAACGGAAGACGAATACCCACACACGCCACCGTAAAATAGCAATACGGCAAACACCAACGCAAACCGCCACGGCGGAGAAAGTTTTTTCAAGCGCGTCTTTTGCACCAACAACAAACAAAAAGCATATAGCGCCCCGATATGTAAGCCTGATACCGCAAAGATATGCGCAATTCCTCCCCGACGGATATTTTCAAGCAAGCCCGCGTCTACGCCCGAAGTATCGCCCGTAAGCGTTGCCATCGTCACGCCGGCAGACGTCCCGTCCATGCCTGCATACACCGCTTTTTCTATCCTTCCACGCGCCAATAAGAATAGGTTGAACTCCTCCCCAACCTTAACGCACTCGCTTGCGTTCACGTAATAACGAACGCCTTTGTCAATCGTTTCCGCGCGAAAGCCGTACCGTCCAATGCAGTCCGTATCCGATTGC
>SVIK01000052.1 GCA_015069525.1 Clostridiales bacterium
GCAGAATACGGAAAAGGGAGAGATTGTTTGTGAAAATCTTACCTATACGTATAATGAGAAATCGGTGTTCTCTACCCACGCGCTTTGCGGGGTGGATTTGCATATTCCCTCGGGGGCGTTTTATGGGATTATCGGGCATACCGGTAGTGGGAAATCTACCTTCGTACAGCATTTGAACGCTTTGATTAAATTGCCGACGGCAGAAAAGAAATACAAGGAAAAGAAGCGCAAAAAAGACGCGCCCGACCTGCCCAAAGCGACGCTTACGGTAAGCGGATACGACCTTTCCGATAAAAAGACGGATTTCCGTGCGCTCCGTAAAGACGTGGGTATGGTGTTCCAATATCCCGAATATCAGCTGTTTGCAGAAACGGTGTTTGAGGACGTGGCGTTTGGGTTGAAAAACTTTTATGCGGATACGTCGGAAAGCGAGATGGAAAACGCAATCCGCGAGGCGATTGAAACGGTGGGGCTTAATTATGACGAGGTGAAAAACCGTTCCCCGTTCGAGTTGTCGGGTGGACAGCGCCGTCGCGTGGCAATAGCGGGCGTTATCGTGACAAAACCTGAAATTTTGGTGTTGGACGAGCCTGCTGCGGGCTTGGACCCGCTGGGTAAAGAAGAGGTAATGAGCCTCCTTCATAAAATTCATAACGATTGGTGCAAGACGGTGATTATCGTTTCGCACGATATGGACGAGATTTGCGAAAACTGTACGCTGGCAGGTATTTTTTCGGAGGGGAAAGTGCTCGCTTCCGCTACGCCCAAGGCGCTTTTCGAAGTGGACGAATATACGGACAAGGCGGGGTTGGATTTGCCCTTTACCGCAAAGCTTATAAGGGAATTGAAGACGCTCGGTATGGAAATTGATTGCGATTTGACGATGGCGGATTTCGTGCGCAAAGCGCTTGAAAAATGCGGAAAAGCTACCGCAAAAGGGGGTGGCGAGCATGCGTGACGTGGCGTTTGGACAATATTATCCCTCGAAATCTTTCGTGCATAAATGCGACCCGAGATTGAAAATCGTATTTTTAATCGTGTATATCGTGTCCATTTTCCTTTGTAAGAATTTTTACGCGCTCGGCGCGTGCGCTTTCGTGTTCCTTTTGATGGCGTGCTTTTCGGGCGTACCGTTTAAGAGCTTGTTCCGCTCCGTTCGGGCGGTTATCTTCCTCGTGATATTTACGGCGGTGCTGAACCTTGTCTTCTACAAGGGGGAAACGCCTATATGGGCGGGATTTTTCCTCACTTGGGAAGCGGTGTATTTTACGCTGTTTTTGGCGACGAGGTTGTTTTTGCTCGTGCTTGGGTCGTCGCTTTTGACGCTCACCACTACGCCCGTGTCCTTGACGGACGGGCTGGAAAGCTTGCTGTTGCCGTTGAAATGGATTCGTTTCCCCGTGCATGAAATTGCGCTTATTATGTCGATTGCGCTTCGTTTTATCCCTATTTTGACGGAAGAAACGGGACGGATTATGAACGCGCAAAAGGCACGTGGGGCAGATTTTGAATCGGGCGGACTTTTGAAAAGAGTAAAGGCGATTACGCCTATCTTAATTCCGCTTTTAATCAGCGCAATTCGTCGCGCGGACGAGCTGGGCGACGCGATGGACGCACGGTGCTATTCGGGGAGCAAAAACCGCACGAAGTATAAGAAGTTGAGGTTCACTTGGCGGGATTTGGTTGCGTTCTTTATCATGGGCGCGTTGCTTGCGGGTGTGATACTTTTGAAAATTTATATTCCTGCTGTTATTTGAGGTATTTATGCGATACGTATTAAAAATAGCCTACGACGGGACGGATTTTGCGGGCTGGCAAAGCCAAAAGAACGGTAAAACCGTGCAAGAGGCCTTGGAAACGGCTTTGTTTACGGCGTTGGGGCAAAAGTTAAAAGTGACGGCGAGTGGGCGTACGGACGCAGGCGTACATTCGGCAGGGCAGGTTTGTCATTTCGACGGGGAAGGGATTACCGTTCCGCCTGAGAAAATGCCCGATTGTTTAAATCGGTTTTTGCCGAGTAGCGTGCGGGTTTTGCAAGGGGTTGGCGCGGAGGAGGAATTCGACGCGAACCGAAGCGCAAAGCGGAAAACGTATCGCTACCGTTTATACGTTTCCGAAAGGGAAATGCCACTTTTGGAAAGGTATGCCGTAAGGATTGAAAACGCGCCGACGGTAGACGTGTTGCAAGCGTATGCTAAGCTTTTGGAGGGCGAACACGATTACAAGGCGTTTTGTGCGTCCGGTTCGGCGGTGAAAACGACCGTTCGAACGGTGTACGAGGTGGAGATTAAAGAGAGTGAGGAATACGGGATTCGCGTGATAGAAATGTTTGTCACGGGCAACGGATTTTTGTATAATATGGTGCGAACCATGGCGGGAGAATTGTTGGATTTGGCAAATGGGAAACGCACGAAAGAGAGCCTGTTTTCCGCCTACGAGACGGGGGAAAGAGGATTGCTTGGCAAAACGATGCCGGCAAAAGGATTGTCGCTTATGCGCGTGGAATACGACGGATTGAGCGTGTAAAAGGGGAAAGATATGGAAATATTTTTGATGTACGATTCGATGTTTTCGACGTTCGCCAATATGTTGCCCATAAGCGTGGTCAACGCGAATTTTTTGGCGTTGGCTGTGGCTTTTGGCGTGTGGCTCGTGCTCTTTATTTTGCAAGGGTTCGGGCTTTGGAAAATGGCGAAAAACAGAGGGTTTAAGAATAAGATACTGGCGTTTGTGCCTTTTGCGAATTATTTATTCATCGGGAAGCTCGCGGGAGAAACGAGGATTTTTGGACAAAAATTGAAGCGCATGGGGTTGTTTATGATGCTCGCGCAAATCGTTTCTACGCTGTTTAGTGCGTTCTTGATTTTTACTTTTTCGTATTTACTCGTCGTCGAGGGAATACCGCTTGACAATGAAGGCGTGATGTATTGGGGCGGTAGCGGTTTTTCGGCGTTTGCGGAAAACTTCTACGGCTATGGTAGCATGTTCTTTGCGCTCTTTATACTCGTGTACAAAATTTTGATTTTTATGCTGTCGATAGCGCTGTATAAAAAATACGCGCCCAAAGGACACGTATGGCTGTCGTTGTTGAGCATTTTCGTGCCAGAGGCAAGGTATATCATAATTTTCTGCTTGCGTAGAAAAAAAGCAATCGATTACGAGGCGTATTTGCGGGCTCGACAAGAGGAAATCGTGCGGGAATACCAAAAGAGATACGGCGGACAATACGGCTCGCCTTTTGGCGGACCGTTCGGTGGGAATCCGTATAATAATCCTTATGGAAACGGTACTCCGTACGGGGAAAATCCTACGCAAGAAACGAAGAAGCCTGAGGACCCGTTTGATGAATTTAATCATGGGGAAGGGCAGGGTGAAAAGAAGGACGGCGACGACGATTTTTTTAATAATTGAACTAAAAAACGAATAGACGGAGAATAAGAAAAAGTTATATTCTCCGTCTTTTTTTATGCGAAAGTATCCTCAAACGGTTTACACTTTTCTTGCTTTTATGCTATAATAATAGCATAGCTATAAATTTAGGTTATAATTTGGCGAAAAAAGGAGTGTTTTGCATATGGCGGAAGAGAATATTTCGGCGATTGCTACCCCTGCGGGACGGGGAGGTGTAGCGATTATCCGCGTCAGCGGGAAAAATCCGCTTGCCATTGCGGAAAAAATGTTTACGCCCGTTGGAAAAACGGCGGTGCGGGATTTTTCGCCTTACCGTATGTATGCGGGCAAAATCGACGGTGGGAATTTCTCCGATTTTGGGCTGTGCGTGTATTTTAAAGCGCCTGCAAGCTATACGGGAGAAGATATTGTAGAATTCCATTGCCACGGCGGTGAAAACGTGGCGCGCGGGATATTGAAGCAGACGTTTTTACACGGCGCAAGAAGCGCTACCCGTGGGGAATTCACCAAGCGTGCCTTTTTGAACGGAAAGCTGTCGCTTGCCTCGGCGGAGGGGGTTGCCGACATGATTAACGGCGAATCGGACGCCGAAGTGAAGGCGGGATACCTGTTGTACAGCGAAAAGCTGACGGATAGGGTAAACGACGCGCAAAATACTTTGAAAAACTTGCTCGCTGGGATAGACGTTTCCGTCGATTATCCCGAAGAAGATATTGAAGAACAGCATATTGAGGAGTTGAAAAGCTCGCTTTTGCAAATGCGGGAAACGCTGAAACCGCTACTTGATAGTTATGCGACGGGCAAAAAGATAAAATCGGGCGTGACGGTTGCGATTTGCGGAAAACCGAATACGGGGAAAAGCTCGCTTTTGAATAAACTGCTTGGGTATGAAAAGGCGATTGTGTCCGAGCTTGCTGGGACGACGCGCGACGCGGTGGAAGGCTCGATAGAGATTATGGGTAGGAAGTTCAATCTTTACGACACGGCAGGCGTGCGCGAGAGCGGGGACAAAATTGAGAGCATCGGTATCGAGCGTGCGGAGAGCATTATTCGCTCGGCTGACGTTGCGGTGTTCGTCGCCGATTTGTCAAGGGGGACGGACGAAGAAGACGGACGTGTGTTGGAAATGTTGCAGGGAAAACCGCTGATAAAGGTGTTCAATAAAACGGATATTTCCAAAGACGAAACGGAAACGGATGCGGACGTGCATACCTCCGCCGTCACGGGTGAGGGAATTGAAAAACTGAAAAAGCTTTTATATGAAAAGAGCTTTGGCGAGCGTAGCGAGGATATGGCTTTTTTAATTGAGCGCCGTCACTTCGATGCGTTAAAGCGTGCGGACGAGGCGCTTGCGCGGGCGATATTCGCTTGTGAAAGCCAACCGCTGGATTTGATAGGGATAGACGTGAAAGAAGCGTGGGATTGCTTGGGCGAGATTACGGGCGAAACGGCAACGGAAGCGATTATCACCGAAATATTTGAGAAGTTTTGCGTAGGAAAATAACCTGCAAAGGATAAAACGAAATGGTTAATTTGGATTTATACAGAGTGTTTTATACGGTAGCGAAAAGCGGTAGCCTTACTAAGGCGGCGGAAGAATTGTATATTTCGCAACCCGCTGTTTCCCGTTCTATCAAGCAATTGGAAACACAGCTTGGCGTCACGCTTTTTACCCGTACGCATAGAGGTATGCAACTTTCCGCAAACGGTGGAAAGCTGATTTTTGCGGAAGTGGAAAAAGCGCTCAATTTATTAGGGGACGCGGAAAACCGTATCGCGGAAATGAAAACGTCGGCAACGGGGACAATCCGTATCGGCGCAAGCGATACGATTTTTGAATATTTCTTGGCGGATAAAATTGTGGAATTCCATGAAAAATTCCCTGCGGTGAAGTTTGAGCTTCTTGCCGACGTCACGCCTGATACGGTGGAGAAATTGAAGGCGGAAAAATGCGACGTGGCGTTTGTGAATTTGCCGATTGCAACGGAGCCGGAATTGGAATTGTACGGCAACTGTATGCGCCTGAACGATATCTTCGTCGCAAGTGAGAAATTCGCGCAATTACGAGAAGGGGAAAATTCCTTGGAGGATTTGGCGAAGTATCCGCTAATCTTGATGGAGGGGAATACCGTTTCGAGAAAATCGCTGGATAATTTCTTTCAATCGGTGGGAGTGGAAATGACTCCCTCAATTGAAGTGGGAAGCTGGGATTTGATGAAGCGTTTGACGGCGAAAGGTATGGGCGTGGGCGTTATCCCGCGCGAATACGTGGCACAAATGCTGGCGGAAGAAAAACTTTTCGAGGTAAAGACGGACGTGGCGTTGCCCGTGCGCTCGGTGGGGATGTTGCTCCCTAAACACAAGCCGACGTCGTACGCGCTCCACGCGTTTACCGAAAAATTCCGCAAAGAAAACTAAGAAAAAGTAAAGAGGATTTTATGGCAAAACCCAGTTCAAGGTTGAGAAATTTTTGTATAATCGCGCATATAGACCACGGCAAAAGTACGCTTGCGGATAGACTTATCGAGCGTACGGGACAAGTGTCGGATAGGGACATGGAAGAACAGCTTCTCGATAGCATGGATATCGAACGGGAGCGTGGCATTACCATTAAGCTTACTCCTGTGCGCATGTACTATACGTCGAAGGACGGACAAGAGTACGAGTATAATTTGATTGATACCCCAGGGCACGTGGACTTTACGTATGAGGTGAGCCGTTCGCTTGCTGCCTGCGAGGGGGCGATTTTGGTTGTAGACGCAACGCAAGGGGTAGAGGCGCAAACGCTTGCCAACGTGTATCTTGCTTTGGAAAACAATTTGGAAATTTTACCCGTTATCAATAAAATTGATTTGCCAAGTGCGCGTGTGGACGAGGCGAAAAAAGAAATAGAAGAAATTATCGGGCTAGACGCAGAGGGTATCCCTTGCGTTTCGGCAAAAGAAGGCACGAATATCGAGGATTTGTTGGAGGCGATTAAGGATTATTTCCCCGCTCCGCAAGGGGATACGGAAGCGCCGTTGAAAGCGCTTATTTTCGATAGCTATTACGATAATTATAAGGGCGTTATATTGTTCGTCCGTATTATGGACGGCGAAGTGAAGGTGGGGGATAAAATTAAGACGTTTTTGTCTTCTACCGTATACGACGTGACGGAGGTGGGCGCGTTTGCCCCTAACCTTTTCCCCAAAGCCGTATTGAAAGCGGGCGAGGTAGGCTATATTGCGGCGTCGATTAAATCGATTCAAGACGTGGCGGTGGGCGATACCGTCACCAACGCGCTTTGCCCTGCGAAAGAACCGCTCCCTGGGTATAAGAAGGTACAACCCGTCGTCTTTTGCGGGATTTATCCGCTGGACGGGAGCAAGTTTAACGATTTGAAAGAAGCGATACTCAAACTGCAACTCAACGACGCGTCGCTTATATTCGAGCCGGATAACTCGGTTGCGCTCGGCTTTGGGTTTAGATGCGGGTTCTTGGGGCTTTTGCATATGGAAATTATCCAAGAGCGCATTGAAAGGGAATTCAATTTAGATATCATTACTACCGCGCCGTCGGTAAGCTATCTCGTGCATAAGACGAACGGAGAGGAGTTTTTCGTGGATAATCCCACGCACTTGCCCGACCCGTCCGATATCGACTACATGGAAGAACCGATTGTGAAAGCGGAAATTTATACGCCCCCCGATTATATGGGCGCGATTATGGATTTGTGCAAGGAAAAACGCGGTATCTTTAAGAATATGACCTACGTGGACGAAAAGCGCGTAAAGCTGGAATACACGTTGCCTCTTAACGAAATCGTGTACGACTTTTTCGACGGCTTGAAATCGCGTACCAAAGGGTATGCAAGCTTTGATTACGAAATTGCGGGATATCAACGCTCTAAGCTTGTAAAATTGGATATTTTACTCAACGGGGAAATTTGCGACGCACTCTCTACGATTGTCTTTGAGGGGCGTGCGTACGAGCGGGGCAGAACGCTTTGCGAAAACCTCAAAGAAGCGATACCCCGTCAGCTTTTCGAAATCCCCGTACAGGCGGCTGTGGGCGGAAAAATTATCGCGCGTGAAACGGTGAAAGCGGTGAGAAAGGACGTCCTTGCTAAATGCTACGGCGGGGATATTACGCGTAAGAGAAAGCTCCTTGAAAAGCAAAAAGAGGGGAAGAAGCGTATGCGTAAGGTGGGCTCTGTTGACGTGCCGAGCGAAGTGTTTATGGAAATCCTTAAAACGAATAAAGATTAAAATACGCCTAATAAAGGCAAAGGAACGATTATGGCAGGAATTTACGTGCATATACCTTTTTGCAGACATAAGTGCAGTTATTGCGATTTTACCTCCTTTCCCGATAAAATCGAGTATGCGGAAGCGTATATGGCTTGTTTGTACAAGGAATTGAAAATGCGGGGGGAAGAGCTCAAAGATTACGAATTCGATACCGTATATTTCGGCGGGGGTACGCCCTCGTATATCCCTCCCAAGCTTATTTTGGGGGCGATGAACCAAATTAAAAAATGCTTCCGCTTGAAGGAAGACGCAGAAGTGACGTTGGAGCTTAACCCCGGCACGATTGGGGAAAAGAAAGTGGAAACGTATTTGCAGGCGGGGGTAAACCGTTTTTCTATCGGCTTGCAAACGGCAATCGACGAACAACTTGCCGATTTGGGACGTATCCACAACGCCCGCGATTACGTGTATGCAACCAAGCTTTTACAAGGGCAAAATTTTAGCACGGACGTTATGCTTGGGCTTAAAAATCAAACGAAAGAGGACGTGAGAAAGACGATAGAGCTTGCGGTTAGTTGCGGTTCGAAACACATATCCATGTACGCGCTCACCGTAGAGGACGGCACGCCGATTTATACCGATTATCTCAACGGCGAATTGCCCGATAGCGACGAAGTGGCGGAAATGTACGAGTTTGGTAGAAAGCTCTTGGAAGAAAAGGGATATAAGCGCTACGAGGTGTCCAATTTTGCGCTGGAAGGGTTTGAAAGCAAACACAACCTCAATTATTGGAAGCGTGGGGAATATATCGGCGTAGGCGTTTCGGCAAGCTCGTTTATGCGCGGAAAACGCTTTACCAACACGTTCGATTTGGATGAGTATATGAAATGCGTTATTTCAGGATTCTATCCCGCGGTGACGAGCGAGGACGTGAGCGTGGAGGACGCAAAATTTGAATTCGTTATGTTGGCGCTCCGTACAAAATACGGTGTGAATATGCAAGAATACAAGGAAAAGTTTGGCACGTCGCTTGGGGAGGATTTTCCCAATGCTTTGAAAAAGACGGTGAAGTATTTGGAACTCGATAAGGATAATTTGAAAATCAAGGACGAGTTTTTATACGTACAAAACAGCATATTAGTCTACTTTATGGAAGAGGAAAGATGAGGATTTTAATTATTCGCCACGGCGACCCCGATTATAAAAACGATACCTTGACGGAAAAGGGGAAAAGAGAAGCGGAACTGCTTGCGAAACGTTTACAAAATGAGAATATCGACGGCTTTTATTCCTCTCCGTTGGGCAGGGCAAAGGATACTTGTCTTTGCGTTGCGCGGGCGATGGGCAAAGAGGCGGACGTTGTGGTTAAGGATTGGTTAAAGGAATTTAATCATCCGTTGACGCTTGCAAACGGCAGGGAAAGGCATATCCCTTGGGATATGTTGCCTACCGAGTGGACGGACAACGAAAAAATGTACGATTACAAGAATTGGCATCGTCAAAAATGCTACCGCAAGGCAGGCATGAAAAAGGCGTACGACGAGGTTGTAAAGGGCTTGGACGAGCTCATTGCGCAGTACGGCTACGTTCGCGAGGGGAGTAGGTATCGCGTGGACGAGGCAAACACCAAGACGATAGCGCTCTTTTGTCATTTCGGCTTGGAAATGGTGCTTCTATCAAGGCTTTGCAATCTTTCGCCCATTTCCCTTTGGCATCATTTTACCGCGCTTACTTCGTCTATGACGACGCTTTATAGCGAGGAGAGAAGAAAGGGCGTGGGCATATTCCGTTGCGCGGGGTTTGGCGATATCGGGCATTTGTACGAGGGCGGAGAAAAGCCTTCTTTCTCGGCACGGTTTTGTGAAGTATTCGATAGCGAAGACAGACACGATTAAACGAGGTTGTTATGAAAAAACATTTGGAAGTGGCGGGTGGATTGCTCTTTGAGAGGGGCAAGGTATTCGCTGTAAAAAGGGGGGATTCCCCCTATCCCTATCTTGCGCATAAATACGAGTTCCCCGGAGGAAAAATAGAAGAAGGGGAGCGCGCGGAAGATACGGTGAAAAGAGAACTGAAAGAAGAACTCGACATGGACGTGCACGTGGGCGGTTTGTACGCTTGTGAAGCGTTCGAATATCCCGATTTTACCATTAGACTTTGGGTGTACGAGTGCGAGAGGAAATCTTCTTTTGAAATCAAGGAACACGAGGCATATGCGTGGATTGCACCCAAGGATTTGGACGAAAAGGATTGGGCGCCTGCGGATGCGGAAATTATACGCGCTATGAAAAGAGTGTTTGGCGAATAAGGCGGTGAAAATATGACGGCAACAGAGGCAAGAATAGCGATTTACGGCGCGGGGGCAATGGGTACGGTGCTCGGTTCGCTTTTGACGCTCGGCGGATTGAAAAACGTAGAGCTGATTACGAGGAACAAAGCGCACGTAGACGGCTTAAACGAACGTGGCGCAAGGATAAAATGCACGGCGGAAAATAACGAGATAGTAGTCAAAGTGTGCGCCAAAACGCCCGAAGAAATGTCGGGGAAATACGACGTCGTCTTCTTGATGACGAAGCAAAAAAGTAATGCGGAAATTTTGCAGTTCTTATCTCCGTTTTTACACGAGGAAAGCGTTGTTTGTACGACGCAAAACGGTTTGCCCGAAGCGTCGGTGGCGGAAGCGGTAGGCACGCACAGGACGTACGGGGGCGTGGCTTCGTTTGGCGCGACGTTCGTAGGAGATGGGAGGGTGGAACTCACCTCTAAAACGGATGGCATGCGTATGCAGGTATCGGGATATCAAAAC
>SVIK01000053.1 GCA_015069525.1 Clostridiales bacterium
CGCGCTCTATAACGTAGGGATTTTGGAAAAATTCGGCGTAGAGGATATCGTTATCTCTGTAAAAGCGTCTTCCGTGCCGTTGACGGTAAAAGCGTATAGGTTATTGGCGCAAAAAACCGATTACCCCTTACACGTAGGCGTGACGGAAGCGGGTACTACGGAAATGGGCGTTGTAAAAAGTGCGGTAGGGATAGGCTGTTTGCTTCTTGACGGCATTGGCGATACGATACGCGTTTCTTTGACGGACGACCCCGTTAAGGAAGTGTATACGGCGAAGAATTTGCTCCGCGCTTGCGGTATGGACGAGGAGTACGTAGAGGTGGTTTCTTGTCCCACCTGTGGAAGGTGCGCATGGGAGAGTATGTCGCTTGCGGAAAAGGTGACGGCGTTCGTTCGTCCGTATACGAAGAGGGCTAAAATAGCGGTTATGGGTTGCGTTGTCAACGGACCTGGCGAGGCGAAAGACGCCGATTTGGGGATAGCAGGTGGCAACGGCTACTGTTTGATTTTTAGGAAAGGCGAGCCGTTTAAGAAGGTGACTACGGACGTTGCCGAAGAGGAATTTTTTAAGGAAATAAGGGCGCTATTAGATGAATAAAGTGCAGGATTATTTGGCGGAAATACGACAATCGAACGGGCTAAAAAATGCGATTTTATACGGGATTACCGTATCGCAAAAGGAAAAAAGCGCGGAATTTTCTCTTGTCACCGATAAAGCGTATACAGAGCAGGAATCGCACTTGGCGCAAATTATTTCACAAAAATACTTGCCCGAGGGTTTCGTTGCCAAAGTGAAAATTATCAAGCGTACGCCTGATAAGGATACGGTTAAACAAAAAATATTTGATTACGTTTGTATGAAATTTCCTTCTGCGGGTGCGTTTTTAAAGGTAGACGATATCGGCGTGGAGATGCTCTCTTCCGGTGCACATTTTTATTTTGATATCGCTTCGGGGGAACAATCTTTGTTCACTTCCTCCAATATACTCGATACCGTCAGCGCGTATTTGCAAAGCGTATATTGCGGTAGCTTTTACGGCAACGTGCGGTTGGTGGAAAAAGAGAGTATAAAAGAGGACGTCTTGGACGAGATACCTGAAACGGAGGAAGCGGAAATTGTAGAAATTCGTCGTTTCCCGATACGTGATTTCGTAAAGCTGGACGGGTGCGACGAAACACCGAAAACTGCGGTATATATCGCCGACCACTTGAAGGTGGAGGGGCAGTACTGCGTTTGCGGAACGATTACGTACGTCGAAGAAAAATTCTACACTAAGCATAACGAAAAAACGAACGAGGACGTGGAGAAATCCCGTTTTTCCATATCCATTACAGACGGTACGGGCGGGCTTCGTACGACGTATTTCCCTAAGAAAGCTACGATTGAAAAAGTGCGCGCATTAAAGGTGGGGGATACGGTTGTTATATCGGGCGAGAACGAGGTGTATAACGGATATATCAGCTTTAAGGCGAATAAGCTTAACTACGGCTGTCAACCGCAGAATTTCGAGCCCGTTGCAAGAAAGAGCAAACCCGTGCCAAAATTCTATCACGCCGTTCAACCGCAAGAATACGTAGATTTCGAGCAAGTAGGCTTTTTCGATAGCTTCGATAAACCCGACGATTTGAAGAATAACGTTTTCGTCGTATTCGATTTGGAAACGACGGGCTTGAATAATAATCCTGCCATGGGTAGAATGGACAAGATTATCGAGATTGGCGCGGTGAAGATTGTAAATGGCGAGCTGGCTGAAAAGTTTACTTCGTTCGTATCTTGCAACGAACGGCTTTCGGAGGAAATCGTCAAGTTGACGGGCATTACGGACGCGGATTTGATTGGCGCACCCGAAGTGGAACAGGTAATTGCCGATTTTTATAAATTTGCCGACGGGGCGTATTTGGTTGGGCATAACGTACAATTCGATTATCGCTTCGTGCAATATTACGGGGAACAAAACGGATACATGTTCGACCATAAGCAATTTGACACGCTTATGCTTGCGCAAGAATTGTTGCGTGGTAAGTTGCCCAATTATAAGCTTAATTCGGTGGCGGATTATTACGGATTTACTTTCAACCACCATCGTGCGTTCGACGACGCGTGCGTGACGGCGAAAGTATTTGTGGAACTCATGAAAAAACGCGGAAAATTGCCGTTGTAAAACACGTTTGTAAAAATTTTTTGCGTAAAATGCTTGCATTTTGGCAAAGATAATGGTATAATAAGGATACTTAATAATTCAGTAATGAGTATTGAGAGTGGTGAGAGCCACTCTCAATCGCATTATTAAAGGGAAAATATGAAAGTAAAATCGATAGAAGAAATTCAAAACGCGTTGCAACCGATTGCTGACGAAATGCAAATTGAAATCGTGGAAATCGAGTTCAAGCAAGGCAAAGAACCTGCCCTCACCGTGTATATCGACGTGGAGGGTGGCGTAGATTTGAACACGTGTGAAAAATTCCACCGTGCTATTGACGAACCGCTTGACGAAATCGACCCGACGTTTGGTTTGCCGTATACGCTCAACGTATCCTCACCTGGCTTGGATAGACCGCTTAAAACCGCGCGGGACTTCGAAAAGTGCATGGGCGAAAAGGTGGAGATTAAACTGTTTGCACCGCTCAAAGGCAAAAAGTTTTTCGAGGCGAAGCTCGTTTCCTACGACGGAAATTGTATCGAGGTAGAGGACGGCAAAGAAACGCTCAAATTGGAAATCGCAAAAATTGCAAAGATTTGTAGAGCTATTGATTTCGACGGACTTTTATAACCCAATCATTAAACGAAAAAAATATAATCTTGAAATAAAAACAGGAGAAATTACATTATGGAAAACAAGGAGTTTTTTGCGGCACTTACCGATTTGGTAAGAGAGAAGGGGATTAGCGAAGAGGCGTTTATCGAAACGCTTCAAAACGCACTTGCATCGGCGTATAAAAAGCAATACGACGGCGGTGCCGACGTGACCGTTTCCCTCGACGCGGAAAAGGGAACTATCGAGTTTAAGGCAACCCGCTACGTTGTGGAAGAAGTGTTGGATAAGGATAAAGAAGTATCCTTGGAAGACGCGCAGGCATTGAACCCGAATTATCAAGTGGGCGATGCGATTGAACGTATCTTTATCCCTAAGGATTTCGGGCGTATCGCTGCGCAAACGGCAAGACAAGTTATTTTGCAAAAATTGCACGAAGCGGAACGCGACAATACGCTTTCGGCTTTCTCGGATAAGGAAGGCGAGCTTATGGAAGGCGTTATTCGTAAGATTGACGAGAGAAACGTGTACGTTGAACTTGGCGAAAAGAAAATTGAAGGCGTTATGCCTCCCCAAGATAGGGTTGCTTCCGAAAGATACAACATCGGCGACAGAATTAAAGTGTTTGTAAAGCGCGTTAAAAACAGCGGTAAAACGTCGCAAATCGTCGTTTCCCGTACTGCGCCTGGCTTGGTAAAGAAACTCTTTGAAGAACAAGTGCCTGAAATTGCACAAGGCTTGGTGGAAATCAAAGAAATCGCGCGTGAAGCGGGACATCGTACGAAGATGGCGATTATTTCCAACGATTCGCACGTGGACGCGGTAGGCGCATGCGTAGGTAATCGCGGTGCGCGCGTAAACGCCGTCGTGGAAGAACTTGGCGGAGAAAAAATTGATATTATCGTTTGGAACGAAGACCCCTTGGCGTTTATCTACAAGGCACTTTCTCCCGCAACGGTAATTTCCGTCACGGCGAAAGGGGAACGTAGCGCAATCGCAATCGTGCCCGACGATAAGCTTTCGCTTGCTATTGGTAGAGACGGACAAAACGCGCGTTTGGCTGCTCGCCTTACCGGTTGGAAGATTGACGTAAAGAGCGCTTCTTCGCCCGAAGCGGTAGAGATTTTGGCGCAAATTGAAAACGAAGCGGAAGAAACGGAAGAATAATACGGAGTATCGTTTATGGGAAAGAATAAATCCGTGCCACTTAGGATGTGTGTGGCTTGTAGGCAGATGAAACCGAAAAACGAGATGACGCGCGTGGTCAAATCGGCAGACGGCGAAATTTTTGCCGACCCGACGGGCAAAGCGCCGGGGCGGGGTGCATACGTTTGTGGCGACGAGGCATGTTTGAAAAAATTGAAACTCAAAAAGCTTTTTAATAAAGCTTTTTCTACGGACGTGCCTCAGGCTGTATATTGTGGCGTGGAGGGCGAGAAAGTTGACGAAAAGTAAAGCGGAAACGTATCTCGGCTTTTGTATTCGTTCCCGAAAGCTCGTTTTTGGAACGGACGAAATAACAAGACAAAAGAAAGGCGTTTTTCTTGTGCTGGCAGACGAAGCGTTGGGGGAAAGTTCTTTTAAAGACGTAAAAAAAGCGTCGGAAACCCTAAAATGCCCGTTGCTTCTCGTGGAGAAAGACGTGCTCGGCGCGCTTTTGCACCGCATTGGCGTGAAAGCGATTGCAATTAAAGATAAAAACCTCGCGGAAGCTTTGTTAAAGGAAGCGGAAAACGAGCCTCAATTTAAATTATATTCAGGAGGAAATAACTGAACTTATGGCAAAAAAATACGAAAACGTGGAGAACGTATTAAAATTATTGGAAGACGATGCGCTTGGCGGAGTATTAAAACGTCTTTCATCCACGGAAAAAACGCTGTCGGAGATTTTGAAAAATCTTTCCGTATTAGAAGCAGAAAAAGCGGAGCGTGAAGCAGCGGAGGCCGCTGCAAGAGCGGAAGCGGAAGCGCGTGCGGCAGCGGAAGAAGCGGCAAGAATAGCGGAAGAAGAGGCGAAAAAGGTTATTTCCGAACCTGAAAAGACCGAAGAAACGAAGGTAGAAGAAAAGGCGGAAGAAACACCCGTAGAAGAGGAGAAGGTCGAAGAAGAAACGGCGAAAGCGGAATTAAAGACGTTCGTTGCGCCCAAAGCGCCCGCAGGTCCTCGTGCGCCCCGATATTTTAGAAACGGGCAAGTACAAGGCGAATATATTGCAAAGCCTGGCACGGAAACCTCGTCCGTTGGTTCGACGTATCGCCCTGCACGCCAACAAGGGGATAGGCCTGTTCGTCCTACGACGGGAAGTGCGCAACGCGCACCGCAAGGCAGACCTACGCCCGTAGTAAGTGCACCCGTAAGCGCACCCGTTATGCCAACGAGAGATAACAAAGCGTTCTCTGCGACGGCAAAGAAAAAAGCGTTTGAAAAAACGTATACGGAAAAGAAATCTCTGTCCAAACGTGCCCTTGCAAAACAACAAGGTATGACGGTGGAGGATTTCGACGAGGATAAGTCGGGTTATAGAAAAATGCGTTCGCCTAAAAAGCAAAAACGCCAAGAAATCCAAACGATAAAAATCGAACACGCAGTCGTGACGACGCAAGATATTCCCTTGAAAGTGTTGTCCGAAAAATTGGGTGTGTCGGCGGTGGAAATTACCAAACGCTTGTTTAAGGCAGGCATCATGAAAGGTATCAACGATTCCATCGATTACGAAAACGCGGCGCTTTTGGCTGCCGATATGGAAATCGACCTTGAATACAAGCCCGAAAAGACGGCGGAACAAGTGCTTATGGATACGACGGCAGTAGAGGACGAAAGCAAGCTCGTCACTCGTGCGCCCGTCGTCACGGTTATGGGACACGTCGACCATGGTAAAACGTCGTTGCTTGACAGAATCCGCGCTACCTCTGTGACGAGCGGAGAAGCGGGTGGTATTACGCAAAGCATCGGTGCGTACACCGTCACGGCGAAAGGCAAACAAATCACGTTTATCGATACGCCTGGCCACGCGGCGTTCACGGCGATGCGTGCGCGCGGTGCACAGGTGACGGACGTCGTTATCCTTGTCGTAGCGGCTGACGATGGTATCATGCCTCAAACGGTAGAGGCAATCAACCACGCGAAAGCGGCAAACGTACCCATCATCGTTGCTATGAACAAGATGGATAAGTACGAAATTAACCCTGATAGAGTAAAACAAGAACTCATCGAACACGAACTCGTTCCCGAAGAATGGGGTGGCGATACGATGGTTATTCCCGTATCCGCAAAGACGGGTATGGGTATTGACGAGCTTTTGGAATCGGTAAACCTCGTTGCGGAAATGCAAGAGCTCAAAGCCGACCCCGACCGTCCTGCAAAGGGTACGATTATCGAGGCGAAGCTCGACAAAGGCAAGGGCCCTGTGGCAAGCATTATTATCCAAACGGGTACGCTTAAAACGGGTGACAATATTCTTTCCGGTACGACGATGGGTAGAGTACGTGCGATGTTCGACGATAAGGGCAGAGCGGTTAAATCGGCTGGTCCTTCCATGGCTGTATCAATCCTTGGTTTGGAAGACGTGCCTAACGCTGGCGATAGCATTATGGCGGTTGACCAAGCGCTTATGAAGCAAGTACAAGAAGAAAGAAAGAACAAACAACGCGAAAGCATGATTAAAGAACAGAGCCGTGTGACGCTTGACGACGTCTTTGCACAAGTAGAAGAAGGCAAGATGAAGAACCTTAACTTGATTGTAAAAGGCGACGTACAAGGTAGTGTGGAAGCGGTAAAACAATCGCTTGAAAAGATTAGCAACGAAGAGGTTCGCGTGAAGGTTATTCACTCGGCTGCGGGTGCTATCAACGAAGGCGACGTCATGCTTGCAGATAGCGCAAACGCTATTATTATCGGCTTTAACGTGCGTCCTGACACGAAGGCGAAAAAGCTTGCGGAAACCTCGAAGGTGGACGTAAGAAGCTACCGTATCATATACGAGCTTTTGGACGATATGGAAGCGGCGCTTAAAGGTATGCTCGCACCCAAGCTTAAAGAAACGCTTACAGGTAAATGTGAAGTTCGTCAAACGTTCAATATCACGGGCGTGGGTACGATTGCTGGTTGCTACGTTATCGACGGTAAGATTGTACGTGGCGGTAAGCTTCGTATCTATCGCGAGGATATCATGATTTGCGAAGGCGGAGTAAAACAACTGAAACGTTTCAAGGACGACGTAAAAGAAGTGAACTACGGCTACGAATGCGGTTGTGCAATCGACGGCTTTAACGAAATCCGTGTGGGCGATATTATCGAATGCTACGTCACGGAGGAAATCAAAGCGTAATGAAAGTATCGAGAACGTCGAGATTAAACGGCGAATACCAAAAAGAAATTAGCGTTATCTTACGCAAAGTCAAGGATAGAAAACCCGATTTGAAGGGGCTTATATCCGTGACGGAGGTGGACGTTGCACCCGATTTGAAGACGGCGTACGTATACGTGAGCATTTACGGCGTTAGCGAGGCGGAAGCAAAGCGTTCTTTTGAGATTTTGCAAGAGAGCGCAGGCTTTATCCGTCGCGAATTGGCAGGGGTGATGCGTATGCGCACCGTTCCCGCGCTTACTTTCCGCACGGACGGCAGTATGACTTACGGCGCGAAAATGGACGAACTTTTCAAGAAAATCACGTATTCCACCACGGCAACGGAAGAAACGGAAGATTCGAGTGAAAACGATTGATGACAAATACGCACCGTGCCCGTACACGTTGCGTATTTCGTTTATAAAAGGATAGAGAAATGGAAATCTTACAACAGATTGCTAATCAATTAAAAACCGCAAAGCAAGTGGCAATATTTACGCATATGCGCCCCGACGGCGACGCTTTGGGGAGCTCGCTTGCGCTCTCCTGCGCATTGGAGTATTTGGGGATAGCCAACGAGGTATGCGTGGAAACGGATTTGCCTTCAAACCTGCGTTTTATAAACGGGTTAGAAAAGGTAAAGAAAGCGCCTGAAAAGGAATATGACGTACTTATCACGCTCGATTGTAGTGATGAACAGCGTTTGGGGGCGCTTGGGGACGAGTTTATGCGCGCAAAGCGTAAAAAGGATACCTATAACGTCGACCATCACGTTTCCAACACCCGTTATGCAAAGGTGAATTTCGTGCGCGAGTGTTCGGCAAATTGTATGAACGTGGCGAAGTTAATCGAATACATGGGTGCGCCGATTGACAAACGAACGGCGGAGCATTTGCTGTTGGGGCTGTTGACCGATTCGGGGAATTTTGCGCACGACGACGTGAACGAGGAAACGCTTTCGCTGGGGGCAAAGCTTGTGAAAGCGGGGGCGGATATCCATTATTTTAACTATAACCTGTTCAAAAAGCAAAGCAAAGCAAGGGCGGGTTTGTATGCGCAAACGATGAGTGGCATGCGTTATTTTCATGACGATAGGTTTGCCGTCATTACGATTACGCGTGAGGCAATGCAAAAGCACGGCGCTGATAACGGCATGACGGAGGGATTTGTCGATTTCCCGTTGAACGTAGACAGCGTGGAGGTGGCTTGCTCGATTATGGAAGTGAATTATCGTCAATACAAGATTTCCTTGCGAACGAAGAGGTATGCGGACGCCAATAAAATTGCCGGTACGTTCGGCGGGGGTGGACACGTTCGCGCTGCGGGCTGTATGCTCTTTGGGGATTTGGAGGACGTAATTGATAGGCTTTCCTACGTCGTATCGCAATATTTAGAAGATTGAAAAATTTCGGCTTTTGCCGAAATTTTTTTTACTTTGTAAAAAAACAGGTTGCAAAGCATTGTCGCGTAGTTGATTTTTTGGACGTTTAGGTGTATAATAAAAGGGAATAATGCAGTAGTATGCGCTTTTGTAAGCGCACAGATAGGTAAAGAAATGGCACAAAAAACGAAAAAATGGGAAGAATGGATTCAAATTCGCGGTGAAACGGCGAAGTACGTTTCGTATGCCGATTATTTTACGCATAGACGGCTTTTTAAAGTTTTGCGTATAAAAAACGGTGCGGACGAAGCCGTGCAAAACCTCACGTTGACGCTTGAAAACGAAAACGGGATGTTATTGCCCTATGAAAAAACGTTTGAGGAAATTCCTTTTGAAAGCGTTATTAACGTGGAAACGGAAAGCGTGCTTTCACCCCTTTATTTTGCTACGCTTGATGCAGAAAAGGAAGAGAAAATCGTTGCTACGCTGAAAAAGGATAAAAAAGTTGTCGCCTCGGCAGAATGGACGCTTAAAGCGTTGCCCTTTGATTATTGGCAGGGCACGGATGGGGACGTTGAAATGCTCGCTTCCTTTGTTCGCCCTCGCCTTGCCGATTGTGCTAAAATCCGCACGGACGCCATGGAACAGATGTCGAAATGGGGCGTAAATTTTGAGGCGGGCGGATATATCGGCAACGATAAAAACGCCGTACGTAGAATGATGGCGGGGGTATTTTCCGCAATTCGCCGTCTTTCGATAGAGAAAAAACAGGCGGATATTTCCCTCCCCGTAGAGGCGGGTGCGGGCGTGAAAATCATATCCGAAAGAAAGGCGAGCGGGTTAGAGCTGGCTTTGTTTGTGTGCGCTTGTTTCGAACATATCGGCTTAAATCCCTTGCTCGTTGTAGGGAATAAAGAAATCACGTGTGGTGCATGGCTGTACGACAGCTGTTTCACCGATACGGTTTCGGACGATGAAGAACGGTTAAAAGCGTACGTATCCGACGGTATCAATAACGTCAGTTGCTTTGACGTGGAAGATTTGTTCTCTGATAAAAACGTGGCATATACCACGTCCGAGGCGCATTTTAGACAAAAGCTTGAAGGTGGGAAATATTACGAGAGCTACGTGGATATCCGCCGTTGCCGTATTTCCTCCGTGATGCCTTTGCCGATGCGAGCAAGGGGACTTAAAGGGTACGAAATGCTTTCGGAAACGGACGCTTCGCCCGACGCTTTGCCGACCGATTTGACGAACACGCAAAGCTTGAAGTTAGAAAAAGAGCAAACCAAGGACAAGCAATGGGAGAGAAGACTCCTTGATTTGTCGATGAAAAATACGTTGCTCAACTTTTCGCCGACGAAAGGGGTGGCACATCTTTGCTCTTCCGATTTGGACGAGCTGTTAGACGCTCTTTCGCAAAACGGGGACACCCTTCTTGCAGGTGCAACGCGCGAGGGTGCGGAAATCGCCAAGAAAGGCATAAAATACGGTGTTTCCAAAGAAGCGAGAAAACTTCGTGAACTGATTTCCATTGAAAACCGTTCGGGCATACTGCGCAGTTATTTAAGCGAAGAAATGCTTTTGGAAACGGTCGGGAAACTGATGCGGAAGAATAAGGAAGCGTACGAGGAATCGGGCACGAAGATTTTGTATATCGCGCTCGGGTTCTTGCGTTGGTATACGCGGGAGGACGGAGCGGAACATTACGCGCCACTCGTATTACAACCCGTGACGATTAAAAAGAGCAAAGGCGGGGTGGGCTATTCCTTGTCGCTTGACGGGGACGAAGTATCTATCAATTCCACGTTGCTCGAATATTTGAAACAAGAATACAACATTG
>SVIK01000054.1 GCA_015069525.1 Clostridiales bacterium
CGCGCGCTAAAAATTCCTTTAACATAGCCGTTGCAAGGCGCATATCGGCAATTTCCCCTTCGTAAACGGGGTAAACGATGCTCGTATATTCCGCCGTTTTGCCAATGAGGTTTTTCGCTTCTTTCCCCACCGCTTTTATCTCTTTATCCTCGCCGTATACCGCCACGCAAGAAGGCTCGGCAAGGACGACGCCGTTGCTCGTATCCGCGCGGTAAATCTTCGTCATTGACGAACCGAGGTCAATTGCTAATTTCCACATATCCGTATTCCTCCTTACGCCCCTTTCGACGATATTTTCTTTATCATTTCTTTGCAAAGCTCTACGGGCAAGCCAACTACGTTAGAGAAGCTCCCTTCGATTTTCTCCACCAAACCGCCGTCCTGAATTCCGTACGCGCCTGCCTTATCCATGGGCGAACCACCCCTTATATATTCCTCAATAAATTCCTTTGACAGCTCGCGAAAAAACACCTTCGTGCAATCCGCTTCCACCAATACTTTTCTCTCCCCGTTGTCATCGGGATAAATCATGCATACGCCCGTGTATACCTCGTGTTTCTTCCCCGATAACGCAAGGAGCATGCGTCTTGCGTCCGCCTCGTCTTTGGGTTTTCCCAAAACCTCGCCGTTTAACGACACTACCGTATCCGCGCCGAGCACCGCTTTGCCCTCCGCTTCTTTTAAGCGTGCAACCTCCATCGCTTTTTGTTTTGCGAGCGATTTTACTAAGGCAAAAGGAGTATCGGCGCACGCCTTTTCCTCCCCTTTCGCCACGATAATTTCAAATTTTTCCACCACTTCCCCAAACAACTCTTTTCTGCGCGGAGAAGCGCTTGCCAAAATCCAATCCATACCTGAAAAAAGGAAAACCGCCCTTTATGGAACGGCGGTTTTCTATGCCTTTATTATAAAATTTCCAACGTCTTTTTGAACGCTTTTTTAAATTCGGGGTTCGCCGCCGTAGCATCGCGAATTTCCAGCGCCGCGTCGCCGTTGACCTCCGTCTTCATGATAACGGAATCCCCCAACACGTCGCAGTTCAAGCCCGTGACTACGCCACAACGCGTTCTATCCAAGCTCTCCGCGATACGCAAAAGCACACCCAATTTCTTCACGGCGTCCAAATCTTCCTCCGTGACGATGTCTTTATACTTCAACCACTCCGCAAGGGGCACTTCTTCACGGTTATGACAGCCTGCCACAAACGCCGCCAACACGATTTCCCGATGCGTTGCGCCGTACACGGACGAGTGCAAAATCGTGTACCAGCTGTGCCGAGCGTGTTGATAATATTTCAAAACTTCTCCACAATCGTGCAAGCTCGCCGCGATTTTCAATACTTTCAAATATTGGCGGGAGAATTTGTGCAGTACGCGAAGCTGTTTGAAAAGTTGCACGGACAACTGCATTACGTGTTCCACGTGCTTCTCGTCGCAATTGTAATATTTCACCAACGTTTCAAGGCTGTATCCAAGCACGTCGGAAATGGGTTTTTCCACCGTGACGGGAAGCGCTTGATTGAGCATTAACCCCTCGCGCAAACCGCAACCGCTGATAGCGAATTCTTCCACGTTCATATACGTAGTAAACGCTTTGACAATCGCCATTGCCGCAGGCATAATATCCGCGCGCTTGGGCGAAAGACCTTTAATCTTTTTACGCTTGTCCACGTCCAAAACGCGAAGCATATCGTAAACGGAATTGAAATCCTCGCTCGCCATACGATAATTATGCGGATTATCCAAAGGATATTTTCTAACGAGCTTTGCAATCTTAAACAAATTACGGAAAGAACCGCCCACACCGATAACTTGCGTTTCGGGGTCTACCTCGGCAAGCCAAGGCAACTTTTTAAGTTGCTCGGTGAAAAATTCTTCCACGTGACGGGCAGATTCCTCAGGCGTAGCGTCGCTCGAAAACAAATCGGTGAGCGTGACTGCGCCAAAAGGTAAGTTGGCATAGTTAAGTAAATTTCTTCTATTATAATAGATAATCTTCGTGCTACCGCCACCAATTTCCAAAATCAAGCCCTTGGGCACTTCCATGGAGTTGATTACGCCACGGTAAACGAGCACCGCTTCCTCTTCTTCCGAAAGTACGCGCACGGTGATGTTGCACGATACCTGAATTTCGTCCAAAAACGAACGTTGGTTTTTGGCGCGACGAACCGCCGCCGTGCCTACTGCGATGATGCGCTCTACTCCGCGGGCATCGCAAAGCCTTTTAAACATTTTCAACGTGCGGATTGTTTCCGCAATTCGTTGCGGTTTTAAGAAACCGTCCCTGTCCATATCTTGTCCAAGACGAACGCTTTCTTTCAGTTCGTCCACAACCATATAATGCCCGTCCGTGAACATGTCTACGATGACGAGCCTCGCGGTATTGGAGCCTAAATCAATAATACCGATTTTTTCCACTGTTTTTACCTCACTCTTCTTTTGAACAACCTTGAAGGTGTGACTTTTTCATATTTTTGGGTATTGAAAAGGATTTACTCAAACGCTTCGTTAAGCAAAATCGACTTCTATACCCCCATTTTGATTTTTCCCATAGTTTACCATAGAAAATCAATTTTGTAAATAGCATTTTTAATTTTTTTTATGATTTTTTTTGATTTTTTTCATTTTTTACAAAAACAGCTCCTCTTATTTGTGTAATTTGCCGTCCGTTTTTAATAAAAACGGGGAATTAAGGTTATAAAAAAATCAAGCTTGAAACGCCTTGAAAAAGCCGAAAAAGGAAAGCCCTATCAAAAACGCGCCGAACGACTTTTGCAAAAACGCGGACGAAAGCGCCCCCGCAAGTAGAACGCCCGCCAAGGAAAGTAGCATCGCGGGTAAAATAATCCATAACACGCCCTCCGTCTTCAAAAGCCCGTTCCGTGCGTGCGTTTTGAGTGCAAAAGCACTCATCGGGACAAACGCGAAAAGGTTTGCGCATTGTGCTATTTTTTGGTCCACCCCACCAAGTAGCGTTAAAAGGGGTATCGTCACCGTACCCCCGCCCATCCCCATGCCTGCGGGGATTCCGCCGATAAAGCCTAACAGCAAATAAAAATAAAACGCCATACTCTCTCCCCCTTTACCTAAAAAATAAAAATAGCCCCGCCAAAGCCTGCAAAAAAGCGAATAGGATATTGACGAATTTTACGGACATTTTGCCGAATAATTTTGCCCCGAGCAGTCCGCCCGCCGTCACTCCTATTGCCGTGGGAATAAGCACGGAAAAATCGTATATGCCTTGCACAAAATACAAAATAAACGAGAAAATTGCCACGGGTAAAATCACCAAAATCGCCGTGGCGTGCGCGCTCTTTTCCACGTATCCGTTTTTTTGCAAAAGGGGTACGGCAATCATACCCCCGCCACCGCCGAATAAACCGCTTGCCAGCCCCACCGCCGTACCGCAGAAAATTCGCCTACCGTTTTGTGCCGTTCTTTTTATCATTTTTACCCCCTCCTACGGAGAATTTTTTAAAACTCGCCGTTTTTCCTCTCGTATTTTGCGTATTTTTTTGCATTTTATCAAACTTTTTCATGCAATTCCGTCCATAAACGCTTGCCAATACGCTCAAATTGTATTAAAATAATATAGCATGGGAATTTATCACGCCGTAAGGCGCGTTATTTTCTCTAACAAATAAGGCAATAACAAATACCAAAAGGTGGTTGTAATGAAAGTAAACGAAAAAAACCGCAAGAAAAAATTTCTTGCACTCCTCCTTTCCATGTTGATGGCAACGTCTATGACCGTTGCTTTTTCCGCGTGTGACGACGAAGCGGAAACGGATAACTCCACCAACACGGAAACGGAAAAGAAAGAAGACGATGAAGAAGTCGTCTTGGACAAAAGCGAACTTATTACCAACAGTTTGTTCTCCAAAAACGCATACGACGCTTCCAAGCCTATCATCACGAGCGTGACCGGCTGGACGAGAGCACGCAACTCTACGTCGAGCGGTACGGCAAGCGAATCGGACGCGGCAAGCGGTATTATCGACGTTGACGAGGAAAAATGGAACGACCTTACGACGTCGGGCATCGACGTGGCACCCGATACGTTGACGGAAGACCAAGCCAAAGAAAAATGGGCTTCCATGACGACGAAGGACAAGCTGGAATATTACAAGGCGTGGAAAGCGGACGACGCGAACGACGATAAGAAGATTACCGACCTTTCCTTTTACGAATCTTTCAATATCGACGTTGACGATTTGCCTTTCGTAGAAGGCGAAGGCGACGCTTTGCAAGCTATTGCCAACCCTAAGGCACATCCCGACGCAACCGATACCCGCGTGCTTATGATTCATAACGAAGTGGATAGGGAATGGTCTTTGGGTACGGCGCAAAAATTCACCTCCACCTCCACCGTCACGGTGAAGGCAGGCGAAACGGCGAAGTTCTCCGTTTGGGTAAAGACGAGCAACCTCGTCGGCTCTTCCGCGAACAACAAGCCCGATACGACCGCGCACAATAAAGGCGCGTATATCCGCATCAACCACTCGGTTGGCGGAAAGTCCCTCGACCCGCTCGAAATTAAAAACATCAACACGGAAAGCGTGACGGAAAATAACGGTTGGGTGAAATACGAATTCGCACTCCGCGGTTCGGTAATGGCAAGCTCCACCTTCTCGATGGTGCTCGGTTTAGGACAAAGCGGTGGCACGAACAAAGAAGAATACGTAAACGGTTATGCCTTCTTTGACGACGTCACTTGCGAAATCGTAAAGAGCGACGAAGCCGTCCTTACCGACTATGAGGAATTTACCCTTGCCTCCACCGCCACGGAAAAAGTACAATCGGCGAAAAACGTGGGCAAGAAATTTGCGCTCAACTTCGAAGATATCGGTAGCACGAACAACGACAATATCGTAAAGGATTGGGATTTGACGGGCTGGACGATTTCCGCAACGACGGAAAAGAATCCTTCTGGACAAATATATTCGACGGTAAGCGGTGTAGCAGGCGCTATCCCCGTGCCCAACCTCAACGGCTATATCGATACGCCTTTCGACGTGACGAAGGTTGTCGATAAGCTGAAAGATTTGGAAACGTTAAAGCTTTCCAACGGCACGGATGACAACACGACGGCGCAAGCGGTTTATCAAAACTATTTCGCCGACGACGATTTCCTCAGCGATAAAAACGCTCTCCTCCTCCTTTCCAAAAACGGCGCTGCCTATAAAGCGGAAAAGGAGATTACGATTGCAGGCAAGGCGGACGGCGTTTCCTATTCCGCAATCTCGTTCTTCGTAAAGACTTCGGAAATGAAAAACTTTACGGGTGCAAGCGTCAACTTCAAACCCAATAAAGATGATTACGCTTCCAGCCAAGAAATCGCTAAGATTGATACGACCACGGTCGTAGAAGAGGATTCCGACAACGACGGTTGGCAACAAATTTTCTTCTTCTTCGAAAACAAAACGGAAGCAGAACAAAAAGCAAAAATTACCCTTTCCTTCGGTTTAACGAGCGGTTTAATTGAAAGCGATAAAACTTCCTTCTACGAAGGCTTCGTAGCTTTTGCAGATTTCAAATCGTACGAATTGGAAAAGGCGGAATTCGATTGCGTTTCCGCTGGCACGTATACAAAAATCGTTAAGTTTGAAATTCCTGAAAAAGAAACGCAAGTAGACAGCGGTTTCGATACGGCGGGCTCGCTTAAATCTTCCAGCATTGAAGACGGTTTCGCAAACGCAAAGAACTACACGGGCGTATACAGCGACAGCGCGTTCATCGGCGGTGGAGATAGCTTGAAAGCGAACTCCTTGCAAACGGCTGGTTTGCTCAATAAACAATACGCGAAAGACAACTATAAAAATATTGCTACGGGCGTGGATTTCAGCGATTGGGATAACCTCATCGGCGAAGACGCTACGCAACCCCTCGTTATTTATAGCGAACAAGCGGGTATGTCCTACGGCTTTATCGGTACTTCGACGACGATTTCCGCCAATGCTTATAAGGCAATTTCCTTGCGCGTAAAGGTTTCCGCCAACGCAAAGGCAAATATTTATCTCGTAGACATGGGCGACGAAAACTACAACCAAACGCTTTCGATTGGTAGAAACGTCACCTATTGGTACGATAAAGACGGCAACGTTTGCGCAGAAGACCCTACCGACAGCAAGAACTTCAATTCTAAAACGGACGTTGCGTTCAAGCTTCAATCGAACGGATTATATAAAGTCAACCCCAACTGGGAAGGCGCAACGAACGTAGATAAGAACGCATACTTTGCAAACCTCTCCGCTTATACGGTAAACGAGGACGGCAACTTGGCGCTTGGCGATTTGGCAACCGATTACGCGTATTCGGATAATTGGAAGCACGACGGCAACGACAGAATTGCTTTCTACGATTATAACGAAACGGAAAAATGGGCGTATGCGTACAGCAATAAATCGGTGAAAGTATTCGACTTCTCCACTACCCCTCTCGCTCCCCGTTATACGGAAAACGAAAGCAAAGCTTTGCACTTTGAAGTGAGCGACACGAAAGGCGAGTGGCAAATCGTCACCTTCTATGTCCACGCAGGCGAAAGCGCGAAGAATTACCGTCTTGAAGTATGGAACGGCGCGCGCGATAACAAGGCAGACAACGCGGTGGGTGCAGGCGATTACGTTATGTTCGATTCCTGGACGATGCCCGACCCGTCGAGCATTTGGGCTACGTTGTTAGAAGACAACGGCTACGACGAAGACGCAGACGACAGCGAAAACCAATTCAAAGGCGTCTTCTCCTTCTTCGACAGCGCGAAATACCTTCGCTACGACGAAACGATTGACGAAAATAAAGTAGGCAACGCTTACGACAAGACGTACAACGCAACTTCGCAAACGGAAACGTTGATGTACCTCAAAAACGGCAACGTTATCTTTGCTGATTATTCGCCTTTGGAAACGGCTGTTTCCCAAAACACGCCTGAAAACGAAACGCCTGAGGACGACGAGCACGACCACGAAGAAAACGAAACGAACGGCTGGTTGCTTGCAAGCTCGATTGCGATTGCCGGCGTTTTGGTACTCACCGTAATGAGCTTGATTATCCGCAAAGTAGTTTCCGTTCGTCGCAAGAAACGTGGATACGTTCCTACGGAAAAGAAAGCGAAAAAACAAAAAAAGGATAAAAAATCCAAAAAAACGAAATAATGCGTAAGCAGTAAAAAAATAGAGCCTTGCCGTTGCGCAAGGCTCTATTTTTATACATTATTATATTATATACGTCTTAATCCTTTGGGAAGGTGATTTTTGATAACGCCGTTGACGGCTTTGCCCCAGCCTATCGGGTATCCTTCTACACAGACCAAGCACCAGCCGTTTTCCGTTTCTGCCTCCACCGTTTCGCCGTGCAAATATTTATCCACGCGGGTATCCGTTGAAGAAAACTCCACTACGTTTTTACACTCCTCTTTTTTAAGGCACATCGCAAGGGAGTGGTTCGGTTCGAACCGTCCGTTTTTCACCTCGCCCAAGCGCACGCCCACGCGCAACGTTTGCAAGCCTTTCCAATCGAATACGTTATCGGGCAAAGCGTACAGCACGCCGTTTACCTCGTGCAAATTCTTTGCAAAAGCCGTATGAAACAGCGTTTTCTCAAACGCCTTATACGCTTCCAAAGCTACCTTTCCCGCCGTTGCTTTCACCGTCTTTAACGGCGTTAAGCTTTCGCCGTCCACCTTTTCAAATAAGGCGACGAAATGCCCCTCGCCCTTTACCCTATGCGGGTATAATTTCTCCGTCTTAATAAGACGCATATTCGGGTGTGTGGACAAATACGCCTCCACCTGCCCCTCGTCTTCCTCGACGGCAAACGTACAAGTGGAATAGACAAGCCGTCCCCCCACCTTTAACATCTTCGTCGCTTCCTCTAAAATATACCTTTGCCGTTTGGCGCAAAGGGCGACGTTTTCCTCGCTCCATTCCCCAAGCGCTTCTTCTGCGTTCTTGCGGAACATACCCTCGCCTGAGCAAGGCGCATCAACGAGTATTTTATCAAAATACCCCACGAACCGCTCGCTTAAACGTTCGGGCAGTTCGCTCGTCACCACGGCGTTCTTTATCCCCATACGCTCTACGTTTTGCGAAAGTATTTTTGCGCGGGAAGATACGGGCTCGTTCAAAAGGATAATCCCCTCGCCGTTCATGCGCGAGGCAAGTTGCGTGCCCTTTCCCCCAGGGGCGGAGCATAAATCGAGCACTCTCTCCCCCGCTTGCACTTCTAAAAGAGGAGAAGCGGACATAGCGGACGGCTCTTGCGAATAAAACAAGCCTGCCGAGTGGAAGGGACTGCTTCCAAGCTTTTCTTCCTGCGTATAAAAACCGTTTTCTTCCCAAGCCACCGTTTCCTCTAAAAAGGGCAAAAGCGGGCGTATTTTCGCGGGTTCGCCTTTCAGCGGATTGATACGCACGCCCTTATACGGTTTTTCGTTATACACGGCAAAAAACGCTTCCCATTCGTTTTCGGGAAGCTGTTTTTGCATATTTCGTATAAATTCTTGGGGTAAATTCTTCATATTATATATCCAAATATTTTGCGTATTGTTCAGGGGTAAAAACGGGAGTCGCCTTATCCGCCACCGATTTTTTCCGTTGACAATCTTCCGTTTCAAAACACACGTACAAATCGCACTCCTCCGCGCGATAGGTTATCCGTCCCGCCTGCGCGAAAGTCGCTTTTAAGAGCTTTTCCGCAAGCGACGTTTGCAGTTCGAGTGCGTGAGAAAAACAAACCGTTTTATCCTTTAATTTCCCGTCCTTAGCGCGTTTGCGTTTTTCCTTGTCCGCAAAGATATGGAATTGCGCACGGGCACGTTCTCTCTCCTCTTTTGCCCTTTCCCTTTCCGCCTTGTACGCTTGGAACGCGCGCGAAGTGGTTTGCACAATTTCGTAATCCTTTATCTCCCCCGCCGTTATGGCATACTTTTCCAAAAGCTGGATAAGCGTAAGACTTTCCGCCCTACAAAGAGCGCACGCCACCTTCATCGTCGCGTAAGCGTCGTCCACCGCGCGGTGCGGGGTGAATTCCACGCCCAAACGCTCGGCAATAATTCCCAAGCCGTATTGACGGGAAAAATCCGCAATTACGTTCATATACAAGAACTGCGTATCGACGAAGCGAAAGGAAAAAGAGGGCAATGAAAAGCGCTTGCTTTCCAAATTGAGGTACTTTACGTCGTTTTGTACGGCGTGCCCTATCACGAGCGTATCGCTATCTTGTAGCAACGCGTAAATATCGTTTGCCTGTTCCTTAAACGTCGGATATTTCTTAAAATCCTCGTACTTGTAAGGAAGTACGATACCCTGCTCCCCCTTTCTGTCGGTGAGATGAAAGCCTCCCTGCGGATTGATGAGAATATCTTTCTTTTCGAGAATATTGAATTGTTCGTCCGTAAGACAATATCCAAACGCGCAAATTTTCGCTACGTTTTTGAAAACGCCTGCGCATTCGATATCGAAAAATAAATATTTCATATCCGTTTACAGTATTTAGGAACGGCAAAAACCGTTCCCAATCTTTCTATTCTTTTATTTCGTAGGGTTGATAATGCTCTTTCCGCCCATGTACGGACGAAGCGCCTTAGGAATCGTCACGCTTCCGTCTGCCTGCAAATGGTTTTCCACAAATGCAATCAACATACGGGGAGGCGCAACAACCGTGTTGTTAAGCGTGTGCGCAAGCTTCACTTTGCCGTCGCTATCCTTATAACGGATAGCCAAACGACGGGCTTGGGCGTCCGTTAAGTTGGAACAAGAACCCACCTCAAAATACTTTTGTTGTCTAGGGCTCC
>SVIK01000055.1 GCA_015069525.1 Clostridiales bacterium
TTTGTCCAACGAAACGAAACCTTTTTGCGGTTCTACTTCGCCCGAAAGGACTTTCAAAAAGGTAGATTTTCCTGCGCCGTTTGCACCGATGATACCGTAGCAGTTCCCTTTTGTAAATTTCAAATTAACGTCTTCAAACAATTTCTTACTACCAAATTGCAACGAAACGCCCGTCACTTGTAACATAGTACACCTCAAAAAATTTTCTTATAAGAAAATTATACCATATTCTATTTTTTTAATCAATCGTTTCCACCAATAAAAGCAAAAAGAAAAGCCCTTTTTGGACTTTTCTTTTTGTTATTTAGGCATTTTTCACGCCAATAATATTATCAAAATATAATACTCCGTTAGAATTGTCGATGTGGAAAGCAATTCGAATATGGGAAGCAGAATCTGGATGATTCAGTTGAATTTTGTTTGCAGAAATCGTAAATTCGTTCCAACCTGCTTGTACAACCCCGAGCAATGTCCCATTGGACAGCGGAGAGTTATAATCAAGATAAAGTCTAGTACCTACTGCTGTTTCATTTGCATACACAGAAAACTTGATAGTGTCGTATTGTGAAAGCGTAGAAACGAGCTGACCAATCAAATAACAGCCTCCTAATGATTTATCCGTTTCTGTGACTTTCCATGCGCCATTACCATCTTTTGTAAACGTACTATCTGTAGTCACCATAACAGTTGCGTTATAATGATAACCGATATCTTCCGCAAAGTTTTGAATAACCGTTTCGGTGGAGGTAGAACCCGTGTTACCAAATTCAGTCCAAGCGGATTTAGCCAAATATTCACGTTCGTATAAAATGTTCAAAATTTGGTCTTTAATCGCCGAGCCACCCGTAACGCTTGGATGTCCGCCAATCAAATGGATATTATTATTCTCATGGTCGTTTAAGGCAACAACGTGAATTCTATCGCCATAAGCACTAAATCCTTTAATCGCCGAAATAATTGCCTCTTGATAATAAACGCTTTGCGTTTTGTACATATCATACATTAATTCGCTAGGGTTTAATACTACCACAATATCCGCGGAAGTATTTTTCAACATTTTATCGATCATATAACAATATGTAGGTAAAACGTTTAACAAATCGCTTTGCGTCCAATTGCTATATTTTGCCTCTCCTAAAGGCGAGCCACCCCAAGAATCGTTTGTTCCGCCGTAAAGGAAAATCGTATCCACTTGATTTTCTACAAAATAATTATTTGTAATAAGCTCGTCCAATCGTTTATAAAATGCAATGTGTGGAGCATCTACCGTACCATACGTGGTATTGCTTACGGTTGAGCCTGCAAAACTACTGTTAAGTACGAGATTGCTATCCGTATTAGATAATACTCTTCCCCACCAAGTTTCCTCTACTCTCGTAACGTCCGTTTCAGACAACGCCTCGTCTGCATAGTAATAGAAATATCCGTCGGGAATATATCCTTCATAGGTAGAATAGCTATCGCCAAAAATCATTACGTTGCCAATGTCTAATTTTTTATTGTAAACACCAGATAATTCGTCGAAAGCAATTCTATAGCTTCCACTAGCCGATTGCGATACAACAACTTTAATAGAACCGATAAACCCGTCGGCAATTAATCTATCCACGTCCAAACGCAATTCGTGCCAACCGTCACGCTGTAACGAGGAGGAGGCAAACGTTTGCGAACCGATTGTAATGGTTGGAACAGTGCCTAAAAATACAGAATCGGAAGGAATTAACACCCAAAGACGAATCTCGTCGTACAACGCGAGCTTTTCTCTCGTCATCGCTTGTCCGTTTCTTTGCATGGGAATTTCAATTTCAAGATTCTTATCGTAATAACACATAACGGACGCTAAACCTTGCGTCTTTGCGTTTACGCTTTGTACCATGCTCCCAGTCGTCAACTTAGCATAAGACGTGTCGTCTAACGAGTTAATAGTCACTACAACCGGTCCATTATTTCTTTCCCCGTCATACAAAGGCTTATTATATCTAACTTCATTACAATAATCCCCGTCGACATAGTCAATCCCATCGCCAATTGCTTTAACAATAATAGCGTCGCCGTCGTTTAAGAAAACTTCACGCAACGTCGTTTCTACCACTTCGTTGTCATTGATTTTATAAGCGTAACGCACAGCGTTATCTACCGTCGACCAACTAGCAACGTTGCCGTTTAACGTTACGGATACGTCGCCAAGCTTTTGCGGTTCGGGCTTTTCCTCTTCGGGGGGTGCAGGCGGTGCCGAGTACTTAATTGCCTCGCAATAATCGCCATCCGTATAATTAATACCGTCACCAATAGCTTTTACTTTGATAGTATCGCCGTCCTCTAAAACAACCTTTCTCAACGTCGTTTCTACGATTTCGTCATCATTAATTTGATAAGAATAGCGAACGGCATTATCTACCTTAGCCCAACTAACCACGTTTTCATTTAACTCAAGGGAAACTCCCCCAAGTTTTTGAAGTTCTGGTTTCTCCACTTCCGGTTCGTCTTCAGGAGGCGTAGAAGGATTTGAAGGCGCAGTATAGCTTATCCCTTCGCAATAATCGCTATCCGTATAATTGATACCATCGCCAATCGCTTTCACTTTGATAGTGTCGCCGTCCTCTAAAACAACCTTTCTCAAAGTCGTTTCTACAATCTCGTCATCATTAATTTGATAAGCGTAGCGAACGGCATTTTCTACCGCTCCCCACGTCACGATATTCTCATCTAAAGACAACGAAACTTCGTCAAGTTTAACAGCTTCAGGGGGAATAGGAGCAGGAGGAGCCGTATACGTAATTTTTTTAGAATAATTACCATCCGTATACTTAACGCCGTCACCGACAGCTTTTACTTTAATCGTGTCGCCGTCCTCCAAAACAACGTAACGAAGCGTCGTTTCTACCACTTCCTCATCATTGATTTGATAAGCGTAACGGCTAGCGTTTTTTACAGCGTTCCAACTGGCAACGTCCTCTTCTAAAACAACGGTAACGCTTCCAAGTTTTTTCGGTTTTACAACCTCTTCCGTGTCGTCGTCACAAGCAATAAATCCCAAACAGAAAAAAATACTAATAAGTACAGTTAAAATAGATATGAAAAACTTTCTTTTCATGCTATTACTCCTAAAAATACCTTATACTCTTATTATATCATCTTTTTTTACTTTGTCAATATAGCCGTGTTTTTTTATCAGTTACTTGGGTATAATATTCTCACTTTTTTACATTTTTAACACTAAAAAACGCCATGCCCATAAAAGCACGGCGTATATATAATTAGTTTAATTATTTAATAAGACCTTGGATTGCTTCCGATACGTCGGATACCGTGACAAGCTTTTCCACTTCGTCATCGGGAATCATAACGCCGTATTCGTCTTCCAAACGGCTTAAAAGTTCTACAACGTCCAAAGAGTCAGCGCCCAAATCGTCAACGATTTTTGCATCGGGGGTGACCTTTTCAAGAGGCAAATTGAGTGCATCTGCAAGCATTGCTTGAATTTTTTCCAACATAATAAGTAATCTCCTTCGTTAAAGTTTTTTAACTTTGTAATATTATTTTAATACATACAGGCTGAAAAGTCAAGTATTTTTTCTTTTTTTCTTTACTGTTTCTTCTTTTTCATGGTTAAAGCGATTCGATTCTTCTTAACGTCTACGTCTTTCACGTAAACTTGCACCACTTGTCCCACCTTCAACGCTTCCAACGGATGACGGATATATTTATCGGTAATTTCTGAAATATGCACCAATCCGTCTTGATGTACGCCGATATCGATAAACGCCCCGAAGTCCACTACGTTTCTAACCGTACCCGTAAGCTCCATACCTGCTTTCAAATCGGCAATACTCAACAAATCTTTTCGCAAAATCGGAGCGGGCAAACTATCGCGGATATCTCTGCCCGGTTTCATAAGCTCCGTCACGATATCGGCAAGCGTTGCTTTATCCAAATCCGTTTCCTTTGCCGTCTTATCTTCGCCGTACGCTTTAATTTTTTGGCGCAAATCGTCAATTCTTCTTGCGCGCACGTCCTCTTTGGTATACGAGAATAAAGCAAGCAATTTTTCTGCTTTTTCATAGCTTTCAGGGTGCACAGCCGTATTGTCAAATACGTTCTTCCCATCGTCAATTCGCAAGAACCCTGCACATTGCGTATACGCTTTTTCACCCAACTTAGGAACTTTTAACAGCTGTTTCCTCGATTGGAATTTTCCGTTTTCCTCGCGGTATGCAACGATATTTTTCGCCACGGCGGAATTGAGCCCCGCGACGTATTTCAACAGCGATACGCTTGCCGTGTTCAAATCAACGCCAACGCTGTTTACGCAATCTTCCAACACGCCCGAAAGCGCGCTATCCAGACGCTTCTCGTTCATATCGTGTTGATATTGCCCAACGCCGATAGATTTGGGGTCAATTTTAATAAGTTCCGCAAGCGGGTCTTGTAAGCGCCGAGCAATCGACACCGCGCTTCGTGCCGTCACGTCGTAATCGGGGAATTCTTCCGCGCCGAGCGCGCTTGCCGAATAGACGCTTGCCCCCGCCTCGTTGACGATAACGTAGGCAACTTCTCTGCCCGTTTCCGCCTTAATTTCTTTAATGAGTTCTACAATAAAGATTTCGCTTTCCTTACTCGCCGTACCGTTTCCGCAAGAAATGACTTCTACTCCCCATTTTGCAATGAGTTTTTTCAAAACGAGCTTAGCTTCTTCCGTTTTATTTTGCGGAGGTGTCGGAAAAACGACCGTTTTATCAAGTACTTTGCCCGTGCCGTCCACCACGCAAATTTTACAACCCGTCCTATAAGCAGGGTCCCAGCCGAGCGTAATTTTATTCTTTACGGGCGGTTGCATTAAAAGCGGTTTCAAATTCAATTCAAACGTCTTAATAGCCTGTTCGCTTGCATCCTCGAAAAGTTGTGCGCGAATTTCCCTTTCCACCGAGGGGGCAATCAATCTTTCATACCCGTCTTCCGCCGCTTCTTTGACGATTTGCGAGCTTTCCCCGCCGTCTTTAAGGAAGTTGGATGCCGTAATACGCTTTGCAAAGTCAGCGTCCACCTCCACGGAAACCTTTAAGAATTCTTCCTTTTCCCCGCGGTTGAGCGCAAGAACTCTATGTCCTTTTATTTCGCTGACGGGCTCGCGATAGTTTGCGTACATGCCATACGTCTTCTTTTCATCCAATTCCTCTTTGCCCTTTGCGTAAGAGGCAACGATTTCGCCGTGGCGCAAGTAGAAATTACGAAGTTTCTTTCTCGTCGTAGCGTCGTCGGAAATAATTTCCGCAATGATATCCCTTGCCCCGTCGATTGCGTCTTTTGTTGAAGGCACTTCTTCCGTTATGTATTTTTCCGCGGAAGAAAGCACGTTAAAGGATTTATCTTGCAATAAAATCGCGTCTGCCAAAGGTTGCAACCCCTTGGCAATAGCCACCGACGCGCGCGTCTTTCTCTTTTGCTTATACGGGCGGTAAATATCCTCCACTTCGGTAAGCGTGACGGCTGAAACGAGCGATAAACGGATTTCTTCCGTCATTTTACCTTGCTCGGTAATCGCGTTAGAAACCTCTTCTTTACGCTTTTCAAGATTGCGAAGATAGGTAAGCCTGTCCGAAAATGCACGCAACACTTGGTCGTCGCACGCACCCGTCATTTCTTTACGATAACGGGCGATAAACGGAACGGTGTTCCCTTCGTCTAAAAGGCTAACGATATTTTTCGCATGCGTGGAGTGTAAATTGAATTCTTGGGTAATCGTTTGTAAAATGTCCATAAATCTACCTTTACGTTAAATTATTTTTTCTTTATTGAATACTATATCAAGCGCTTTTTGCCACGCTTTTTCGTCGTATCTTGGGTTGGCTGGGCTCGTTGAAGGCATTTTTTCATACGGTATTACTAAATCCGCATATTTTTGCAAAAACAAATTATAGGCAAGCGTGCCGTTCAAAAGTACCAGCTCTACCTTTGCAACGTCTAAAATTTCGCTTAAATCGGCAATTTCCGCATTTTTAATGCTTGCATCGGCAGAACCTTTTATTTCGCACGCCGTTGCAATGTCCCAAAGCGCAATATGGTTTCTTAATAAAAAAGCTTTTCTATCCGCTACCGACAAAGGGATATCTTCTCGAAAATAGGTGGCTATCATTTTCCAAAAACGGTTTTGTTTATGTCCGTAATAAAAGGCTATTTCACGGCTCTTTACCGAAGGAAAACTGCCTAAAATTAAAACTTTGCTCGCCTCGTTATACACGGGCGGAAAACCAATTTTTCTATCCTGTCCCATGTCCTTATAAAACAATCGCGTCTTTCGTGTTGCCAACAAGCGAAACTGCCTTTTCCTTTTCGTTAAACATTACCTCTATCGCCTTTAACGTGTCTTCCCACGTCAGTTTGTTGATAGTAGCGAGCCTTTCTTCAAAATCGAACACTTTGTTAAAATTGAGCATATATTTCCCGTACAATAGCATTTGGGAATTGCTGTTTTCGTTGCTAAAAAACAATCCCGATTTCATTTGCTCACGGCTACGTAAAAATTCTTCTTGCGTAATGCCGTTCTTTTTCAAATCGCTCACGACAGCGCAAATGGCGTCGTACGCCTGTTGTTTTTGCGCAGGGTTTACGCCCGCGTAAATGATTTGCGTACCGCATTCGCTATACGGAGATGCATACGAATATACCGAATAGGCAAGCCCGCGTTTTTCGCGCACTTCTTGGAACAAGCGGGAACTCATCGAACCGCCAAGCACGCCGTTTACAACGTTGACTGCGTTTTCTAAATCGCTTCCCCTTGCAACCGAGGGATACGCAATGCCGATATGCATCTGTTCGATAGGTTTTGTCTTAACAAGGCTTTTTTTCGTATTTTCAAGCACAATCGGGCGTTTTTCAAACGCTCCCTTTTCCAAATCGCCAAAGTACGATTCAACAAGCGCTTGCGCCGTGCTTTTATCGATTGCCCCCGCAAAGGAAATAACGATATTTTCGGGGCAGTAGCGCGCCTTTTTATATTTGAGCATATCCGAAACGGTAAAGCCTTTTACGTTTTGAATACTGCCGAGAATATTGCGCCCGTAATTGTTTTTGCCGTAAAAAGCATGTGCCAACAAATCCAAACACAAATCCTCAGGCGTGTCTTCGTTCATGGAGATTTCCTCACAAACCACCCCTTTTTCCCTTTCCATTTCCTCTTCGGGGAAGGTGGAATGAAGGAACAAATCGGACAAAATCTCAAAACAATCCGCCGTGTGGTCCGCCGTACACTTGGAATAATAACAAGTGAGGTCTTTGCTCGTAAACGCGTTTACTTGCGCGCCGATACGGTCAAAAGCGTCGGACACCTCGAAAGCGTTTCTTTTTTTCGTGCCTTTGAATTGCATATGTTCGATAAAATGGGAAATGCCGTCTTCTGCGTCCGTTTCTACGCACGCACCCGTACCGACCAAAATCCCCATCGTCACCGACATAAGCCCTTGCATTTCTTTTACAACGAGCCGAAGCCCGTTATCATATTTTTTTTCGAATACCATATTTCTATCCTTTTAATTATTATCCTTTGTATTGTAAATTTTCCGAAACGGTAATTGCGGAAAGATTATTTTCTTTATAATACGTTAAAATATCCGCCAACGCCTCCACCGTTTCCTTCATCGGGTGCATCAAAACGAATTCTCCACCCGTTATATTTTGCGTTGCTCGTTTATAAATCAGCTTTTTGTCTTTATCCCGCCAATCAATCGTATCCCTCGACCAAAGCACCGTTTTCATACTTAGTTCCCTACACGCGCTTAACGTTTCGTCGTTATACGCACCGCTTGGCGGAGCAAATAAATGGGGGGATACGCCTATTAACAACTCAATAAACTGATTACAAGAAGTGATTTCCCGTTTATTCTCCAAAAGATTTAATTTCGAGTGGTCTTTATGAAAATACCCGTGATTCCCAATCTCGTGCCCTAAAATATAGATATCACGAACGCACTTCGCGTTATCGTCCGCCCAACAACCACCGATAAAAAAGGTTGCTTTTGCGTTAAACTCCTCTAAGATTTCTAAAATACTGTACACCTCTTCCGTTCCCCAATATACGTTGAACATCAAGGATACGCCCTGAGAGGTAATTTTTCCGTTGCGGTAAATATCCGCCTCGCGCCCGTCCGTTTCCTTGAACTCCTCTCCTGAAAACGTGGAAAACATACCGACCAAAAGAATTATAAAGCTGAGAAGCACGTTTGAAATTAGCGTAATCTTGAACGTACCGCTTCGACGGCGTATTGCTTTGCCTTTCATTTATCACCTCAAATAGATTTGGTAATATACTATTGATTTGAAAATGACAATATGCAAAGCAAGCAAAAAGATTACTTAATTTTTACTATCGTGACGCCCGTATCCCCTTCGCCGTATTTACCCAAACGGAATTCGGCAACGTTTCTATGCGTTCTTAAAAATTCGTGTATACCCGCGCGCAATTTCCCCGTGCCCATGCCGTGTACAATCCGCACTTCTTCAAGGTTAGCAATAATTGCCGAATCAAGAAACGCTTCCACGTCGGGCAACGCCTCGTGCACGGTTTTCCCGATAACGTTCAGTTCCAATGCGGGCGCAGGCTTTGCTACAAGCGATTTTTTCACCTCTACGTTAGAAAACGCCTTCTTATTCTTCTCCCAACGCTTCTTATCCTTAATAGCTTGTGCTTTTTCACCGTGAATTACTATCGACAAATCGCTAAATTTACTACGCACACGAATATTCCCACATAAAACCTCCGCCTCTTGCTTTTGCGGACGAAGATTTTGGATAATGCCCTCTTGATTTATATTCTGCACGTATACCTTTTTTCCAATCGCCAAATCCTTTTCATGGGCAGGTTGAAAAATCGGGCGGATAAGTTCTTCGTTTTCCGTATCGTAAACTTTATCGCCAAGCTTATTTTTCAACGTTCTCGCCTTGATTAAATCGGCTTCCGTCAACGTTTCTTTGGCAAAAAGCTTTTCCATTTCTTCAAGCAATTCTTCCGCTTGCGCACTACGTTCGTTGATAATCCGTCTTGCCTCCGCTTTGGCGGAAATTTGCAATTTTTCTTTTTCTTTGATTAGTTTTTCTTTTTCCTGTTGTAAAGCGGAAAGTTTTTCTTCCCACTCCGCTTTCAATCGGTTGCTCTCTTTCAGCGTTTCCTCCGCTTTTATACGGCTTTCTTCTGCGCTACGCACAATATTTTCAAAATGTTGCGCGTCCTTAGAAAGGTTGGAAAGAGCCTCTTGCAAAACGCTCTCTTTTAAGCCTAAGCGTCGAGAAATCCCCAAAGCGTTGCTTGAACCAGGCAAACCGATTTGCATAATATATAGCGCCTGCAACGTGTTGGAATCAAACGCCATGCAAGCGTTTTCTATACCGTCTTTTTGAAAAGCGAACTCCTTTAAGGAGGTGTAGTGCGTGGTGACAACCCCTTTGCAACCGCTTGTAAGCAAATGGGAAAGAATCGCTTTGGCGAGTGCTTGTCCCTCATCAGGGTCCGTCCCACCGCCCAATTCGTCAATCAAAACGAGCGATTTTGCGTTTGCGTTTTCTACGATATGAATAATATTGGTGATATGTGAAGAAAAGGTTGAAAGACTGTCTTCTATGCTTTGAGAATCGCCAACGTCGCAGTAAATCTCATCGAACACGGACAGCTTTGCCCTACTTGCGGGAATAAACAGCCCACACATCGCCATCAACGAAAAGAGCCCCACCATTTTTAACGAAACGGTTTTACCACCCGTATTCGGTCCGCTAATCAACAAAAAACGGTACTT
>SVIK01000056.1 GCA_015069525.1 Clostridiales bacterium
TTTCGCTTAACAGCCCTCTTTCCGCAACTTTTTTCAACGCGATTACGCCGTAATCCAATCGGTAAGGCGGGTCGATAAAAATGATATCGAACGGACCTTTCACTACGTCCAAGCAAGTAGTATAATCGTAATTGCATACTTGCGCTTGCGAAGCGGGAATATGCAAGGCTTGCAAGTTTTTCTTAACGATAGAAACGCTCGCTTTTGCGACGTCGTTGAACACCACTTCCGTTGCACCACGAGAAATCGCCTCTATCCCAAGCGAACCGCTACCCGCAAACAAATCGAGCACCCTTGCCCCTTGCGTTTTGAATGCAAGAATATTAAACAACGCTTCTTTTGCCCTATCCGACGTGGGACGGACGTCGTTGCCTGAAAATTCCGCTAAAATTCTGCTTCTATATTTTCCACCTACAATTCTCATTAAATCACCGAAAATTATTTGCGTTTTTTGGGTTTCGTGCCAGGCAAAGCGCCATAATTGATTTTCTTTTGTCTGTTAGCTTCCATTTGCGCTTCTCTATCAGCCATTTCTTGCTTACGGATTGCTTTCGCTCTTCTACCGTATGCGCCTGCAATATACATGACCCCAACCACTACCACGGGGATTAAGCCGAAAAGACAGCCGTAATAATAGCTAATGCTTGCGCCCGTTGCGTTTTGGATAAGGAAAGGAATAACCGAATAACCGGAAATAAAGAGGAAAATGACCATAATCAAGCCAAAGCCCATACCGCCCAATTGCGCGTCTTCCTCCGCCATCAAATTCATTAAAGCCGTATCGATTTTTGTTTGATTTGCACCAAAGAAAATCCCCGCGATAACGGGAACGAGCCCTACAAACGCGCCAATTACAAAGCCTTTCCAAGCACGGTATTCCTTTGCGTAAACGTACTTATTAATTTTCAAAGACGTACCGCTATCTGTGGAGGACATACGTTTCATGTTGCCCGTGACGAGCATTTCGTAGCCGTTCCCGCCGTTTACGTACGCCATTACGCACGCATAAGCGCTTGCCGCGACGATAAGTACGATTGTCCACGCTATTTTAGCGCCATTCCATTGCCATTGTGAAAGTTCCCCTCTTATAGAAACAATCACGAGCGCCGCACCTGCACACATGAACATCAGGGAGGTGGGCAAAGAGCCCTTGAACAGTTCCCAAATTTGTCTACCAATTTTTTTGAAAGTCTTTTTTACCTCTGCCATAGTATTTCTCCATTTTTTATCTTTCTATATAAATAATTTGCTTGTCCGTGACAATGCAATCTACTTTTTCATCAAAGCCAAGCGTGGGCACTTGAGGTTGGATTTGAAAATCAAACCCGTACGCCACCCTTTTCGCCATTGGGTGCACCTGAAAGTATCTATCGTAATACCCACCGCCATAGCCCAACCGGTTGCCCTGTTTGTCCACGGCAAGAAAAGGCGTCACGATAACGTCCACTTCCCCTTGATACGCCTCGCCAACCGGCTCCCGTATGCGAAGGGGAGAAATCGTAAAATCTTCCCCGTAAGCCACCGTTTCCATCTCTTCTCCCGATACCCTAGGACAATAGACTTCGTAGCCCGCTTCTATTAGATTTTCAATCAACAAATCGGTGGACGCTTCCGAGGAATAAGAAAGATAACAACAAATCTTTTTCTTTCCCTCTCCCCAAAAGCCTTTTAAAACGGTGAAAAAGTTTTCCACGAGCAACCTTTCCTTCACGTCGCGGTTTTCATTGTTCGCACGGCGCGCTCTCATTTGTTTTCGTAGTTCTTTTTTTCGCTCCTCCACGCTTCGATTGTCTGTCTCCACAAAACGTAGCATCTTCGTATACCATCTTTGCACGACGCGTAGCCGAACAAAGTACCTCGTAAGAAATTGTTTTCGTAATTTTCGCAGTTGCACCCGCGTCAAGCATTACGGGCAACCAAGCCCCTTTTCTGCCCGTCCGCCTTTGCAAACAAGCGTCCATGCAAAGATTGTTCGCGTTCCTTTCATATCCGTAAACGCCGTTCTCTTTCGCGCGTAAAAAACCGTCCGCATAACCAAATCGCACAACCGCTACTTTCTCACCTCGAACGGCGCGTTCCTTTCCATAACCGAGCCCACCGTTTTGGCATTTTCGCACCGCCGATACTTCCGCCCATACGGACATCGCCTTTCGCAAGGCAAGCCTATCTATACGCGCCTTATCCAAATCCTTTGCACCGTCGGGCAAATAGCCGTATAAGCCTATCCCGATACGTAGCATATCGAAATAAAATTCTTCGCCAAGCAACGCACCGTACGTTGCGCCCAAATGGCAAACGCAGTTAGGGAAATACCGCTTTGCTATATTACAAGCCCTTTGAAAGCGCTCCCGTTGCTTTTCCGCACTATCTCGTGCATATTCGTACATATGGGAATATATCCCCTCAACGAAAACGAACGGCGTTGTTGCAAGCAGTTTACACACTTTGCCCAGCGTATAATTATCCATGCCGTAGCGGTTCATTCCCGTATTGATTTTAAGATGTACTCGCAAAGAAAATCGGTACTTTTTTGCCGTTTCGACAAGCATTTTGGCGGTAGATACATCGCCAACAGTAAGTATAAAGCCGTCCTTTGCCGATTCGATTACGTCCCTTTCAAAACAAGGGGGCGACAAAATTAGGATATCCTTTCCACACGCCGATACGCGGATAGCTTTCGCTTCGTCCAATAAGGAAACGGCAAAGCAATCAACGACGTTGGAAAGCGCATAGACGACCTCTTCCGCGCCGTGCCCGTAGGCGTTTGCCTTGACGACGGCACAAATAGGTTTTCCCGTCAAACGGATAAACGCTTCTGCATTGTGACGAATATGGGTTAAATCAATCTTCGCTATTACTTTTCGCATTGTTTATCCTATGCGTGAAAAAGGATAAACTTGCTTGTTTTTACTTTTAGTCCTCTTTGAATATTATGCGGTGACAGTTATCACACTCGTACCCAGCGCCAAGCTTGCTTTGCGCGGCAATAGGCGGTTCCATACCACAGAACCAACACCTACCGTAATTGAGCGCGCCCACGACGGGGAACATCTTTTCCTTTCTCTTCGTTTGATATTTTCCAAGCATTTCAGGCGAAATATCCTTGCCAATCGTTTTGAGTTGTTTTTCAATCTCGCCACGTTCGCCCGCTTTCGATTCCTTTAATTCCTTGTACTTATTCGACGCTTCTTCGTATTGTTTTTGCGCGGAAATAACTTGTTTTTTCAGCTTTTGATATTCTTCGTCGGTCGCCTTAATATTCGCTGACAAAGCGTTGATATCCGCACGGATTTTCTTCAATTGGTCGAAGATTTTTTGTGCTTCCTTCTTATAAAACGCGATATCTGCACCACCCTTCACCATTTCTTCAAGGTTGTCGAATTCCGCAAGCGTTGCTTCCGCTTTTGCATATTGAGTCGCGAGCGCGTCCGCTTCCGCACGGAACGCTTGTGCTTTTACCTCCAACGAATCGAGCTTTTCAGGTGCGCTTTTCAAAAACTTTTGTAATTTTGCGTACACCTTTCTCTCTTCGCTTTCCGCCAACACTTTCTCTAATTCGTAGAGCTTCGCGTCAACCGATTGATAGTTCAAAATTGCCTGTAATTGTGCCATAATATACTCCTCCCGTCAAAGCAGTTTGTCGTCCGTGTGATATGCGCACGGGATATCTATCTGCCGACGGATTTTTTCATAATATTTTTTAAAACCGTAGTTTTCCGAAGCGTAATGCGGTAAAATGATAACCGCAAGCCCGCTTTCAAGTGCGAGCGCTATTAAATGATGCTTAAAATCGGAAGAAACGAATACCTCCGCTCCCGATTGCTTTGCGAACGCGATAGAGGCTTCGTCAACCCCTGCGCCACAAAAGCTCGCCACAGCGGAAATAAGTGTGCTTTCCTCGCCATAACAAAGTATGCGTTTCGTGGAAAACTCTTCTTCCATTTTTTCTTTCAATTGTTTTAACGGACAAGGCTCGATTGCATACGCCCTACCGTATCCTCCGCACGTAAGCGGGTGCATAACCGTTTCCACCGTCTTTTTCGTGGAATTACTTGCCTTGCGAATACCGTCGCGCAAGCTTTCGTCCACCCCTTCCACGGCGCAATCGAGGTTTAAGTGCATTGCGATAACGGAAATGCCTTCTTGGATACAGCGCACCAATTTACCACCCAAATTATCCTCTATGCGGATATCCCCGATTTTTCCGTAAATAGCAGGGTGATGCGTGATAATTAAATTTGCGCCCTCTCGTATCGCCTTTTCGATTGCCTCTTTTGATAAATCGAGGGAAAAGAGCACGCCGACGATTTCTTTCCCACAATCGACGAGAATACCGCTATTATCGTACGCGCCGTATTTTTCGCAATATTCGTCGCTCAGTTTCTTAGGAGCAACGCTATCCGCGATTTTGTAAATTTCACTTAATTTCACCAACGAGCACTCCTTGTAGCCTTTCTTTCCTCTTTAACAGCTCTGCACGGCTTTCCGCCTGTAAAGCAGGCTGTAATAAGTATTTTTCGATATTGTCGATTTGCTTTTGCGTGCGTTTTAAAAACGCCTCGCCTTTACGCATTATATTTTCTTTGCCAAATTCGTATTCCGCGTCCGTATACGCTTGTTTTTCCGTCCCTACCGAACGTTGCCCGACGATTACGTCATAATATTTGCCGTCTTCAAAAGTGTAATCCCTTTCGATATAAGCACCTTTATCAACAAGGTATCGGCGCAGTTTTTCACTATCGTGCATCGGTTGAAAAACAAACTGCTTGGGCAAGAATCCGTATTTTGCGTCCGCTAAAATACTGACGATTTCGCTACCGCCCATACCTGCAATAAGCACCGTTTCCGTATCCTTAGGAACGCCGAAAAACCCGTCGCCAAGCACGCCTTTTGCCTTACCCTGTCGAACGTACGGCGCAAGCAGTTTTTCCGCCTTTGCCAAGCTCCCTTTGCTCACGTCCGAAAAAATGACCTTTTCGCAAAGCTTGTTTTTCAAAACGTATTCGCTACAATAGCCGTGGTCGCACCCCACGTCCGCAAAGGATTGCGTCTTTTGCAAGAACGAACAGAGCGTATCTATCCTCTTTCCGTAGCCCATTATTCGAGATAATCTTTCAATTTCTTGCTACGCGAAGGGTGACGAAGTTTACGGAGCGCTTTCGCTTCGATTTGACGGATACGTTCACGGGTGACGTTGAATACCTTACCAACCTCTTCAAGCGTTCTCGATTTACCATCGTCAATGCCGTAGCGCAAACGGAGCACCTTTTGTTCTCTCGGCGTAAGCGTATCCAATACGCCCAAAAGCTGTTCTTTGAGCATGGAAAAAGCAACCGAATCGCTAGGCGTCGTCGTCTTTTCGTCCTCGATAAAATCGCCAAGGTGGCTATCTTCCTCCTCGCCGATAGGCGTTTCCAACGAAACGGGGTCTTGCGCGATTTTGATAATTTCGTGTACGCGGTCTTCCGTCACGCCCATCTTCTCCGCAATTTCCGCAGGCGTAGGCTCTCTACCTAATTCTTGAAGAAGGAGTCTTTGCACTCTCGTCAATTTATTAATCGTTTCTACCATGTGCACGGGAATACGAATCGTACGCGCTTGGTCTGCAATAGCACGCGTAATCGATTGACGAATCCACCACGTTGCGTACGTGGAGAATTTGAAACCCTTTTGATAATCGAATTTTTCTACCGCTTTCATAAGACCGAGGTTGCCTTCTTGAATCAAATCAAGGAAAAGCATACCACGCCCAACATAGCGTTTTGCAATGGAAACAACCAAACGCAAGTTTGCCTCTGAAAGGCGTTTTTTCGCCGCCTCGTCGTTTTCTTGCATACGTCTTGCGAGCTCCACTTCTTCGTCCGCAGAAAGCAACGGCACGCGACCAATGTCTTTCAAGTACATTTTGACAGGGTCGTCCAAGCCGATATCGGAAAGCGCTTGTTCGAAAAGCTCCTGGTCGCGCTTGTCTTCGTCCACGATTTGAATACCTGCCTCGCCAAGCGATTTATAAATAAAATCGATTTGCGTGGGGTTAACGTCGTGCTTTTCCGTGATATCACAAAGCTGGTTCGTCGTGATGTTGCCCTTTTTGCCGTACGTTGCGATGATGTTTTCTAAAAGTTCACCAAGTTGTTGTTCGGATATATTCACCCTTTTATCCTCCGTTTATATCAAAAACGATTGCTCGTTTTTCTTTTTATTTTCTTTTTAATTCGTTTCTCTTCCGCATTTTTTCGGAAAGCATTTGCGCAATTTTCTTACGTTCCTCGTCGTTCGTTTCCGCCGAGTATTTGGCGTTGAGCTCAGCGATATCCCTTTCGACGCTCGCTTTTTCTATCTCCTTTACGCTATCGGCAAAGAATTTTTCCGCCACCTCGCTAGCAAGCTTGTCCTCAAAGTTCAAATCGAGAATTTGATTGAGCTCCGCGCTGTTTTCCTCCAAAATTTCAAACAGCTCGCTTGGACGAATTCTTTCGCCTTTTTCTTCTCGTTCGAGAATATACTGTGCCACGACGATATGCGTTTCGTCCGTCAACGGCAATTTTTGCACGTCGTAATCTTTGGCGTAATCTTGCGAAAAAAGCTTTGCCGCCAAAATGAAGCGAATCGCTTTCGTTTGTTTATTCGCACTCGAATCGGTTTCCGTAATCATTTCCTTGGGCATTACCATTTCCAGTTGCTTTGCGCCTTTTTGCAAATCTCTTTCGAGAGCGTGATAGGAAACGCCCGTCTTTTCCCGCAATTTCTTTAAAAGCTCCTCTTTTACAGCCTCGCTTTCCACGTCCGCAACAACTTGCAACGCTTCCGCAATAAAACGGCGCTTGTCCTCCGTCTTGGAGATATCGTACTTTTTCTCCAACGCATGGATTTTATAGTCAATAAGCGGTAAAGCCATATCCAAGCATTTTTGGTATGCCGACGCCCCTTGCTTTACTACGTCGTCGGGGTCTAATCCGTCGGGCATAGGCACGACCTTTACGTTCAGCGCTTCGTCTTTCAAAATTTCAAGCCCGCGCAAGTCTGCATTTTGTCCTGCAAAGTCCCCGTCGTAGCTGATGAGTACGTTATCCGAATACCGTTTCACAAGCCGTGCTTGTTCTGTCGTTAACGACGTCCCCATAGAAGCGACTACGTTTTCAAAACCTGCCTGATACAAGGATATCGTATCCATATACCCTTCTACCATAATCACCTCTTTAATCGGCTGTTTGCGTTTCAGTTTTTTCAAAAGGTTGATATTGTACAACGTTTTACGCTTATTGAAAAGCAACGTTTCTCGCGTGTTTTTATACTTTGCAAAATCGGATTTTTCCAGCAATCTGCCCCCAAAAGCGACCACCTCGTCAAATGCGTTGATAATCGGGAAAATCAACCTGCCCGCCTCGAAATCGACGAGCTTTCCGTTTTTCGTTTCCCCAAGCGCACCGCTATCGAGAAGGTCTTGCCTTGAATATCCCTTCCCCGCCAGATAATCGGGTAGGGAGAAGAAATCAAGCGACGCCCCAAGCCCAAATTTTTTCACCGTCGTTGGGGATAACTTACGGTTGGTTAAATACTGCAAATGCGCTTGCGCACGGGCATCTCCGCTGTATAAATTGCTTAGATAAAACCTTGCGCAATCCAGCATTATCGACGCCATCGTATCCCGCTTCTTTTTTAGCTCTATCGCCTTTTCCGTATCAAAGTTGCTCTCAGGGACGGTCATCTTTGCACGGCTCGCTAAAATACGCACGGCACCCATAAAATCGGTAGATTCGATTTCTTGCACGAACCGCACCACGCCACCCGATACCCCACAGCCGAAACAATGATAAAATTGTTCCGCTTGGTTTACGGCAAACGAAGGCGTACGCTCGTGATGAAACGGACAGCACGCCCAATGCGTACCGCCCTTTCTATCAAGCGCCACGTATCCGCCGATTACCTCGACGATATCGTTCTTTTGTTTGAGCTCCTGCATGAAGCGCGGGTCAAGCACTCTGCTCACGTGACAATACCCCCTAACGAGAATGTGGACGGGATAAACAGATTTTCAAATACGCTGATGGCGTATCTATCCGTCATACCCGATAAATAATCGCAAATAACGCGTTCCTTTCCGTCTCTTTCCAAAAGACGCAAATACGATTGGGGCAATTTCTCCACGTGCCCCATAAAATAAGCGAACATTTGCGTCAACATACGTTCCGAACGCTCTTGTATAGATTTATTAGCTAATTCGTATACTCTTTCAAACATAAACGCACGCAATTCGTTAATCGCCGACATCATCTTGTCCGACATGCGCACGAAAGGCTGATTGTAAGAGGTTGCGTATATATCGCTGATTGCCGTATTGATACGCGTTTTCGTCGCGTTGCCAAGCAAGGCAACGGCGTTTTGCGGTAAATCCTCTTCCTTTAATATCCCCGCACGGATTGCGTCCTCTATATCGTGGTTGATATACGCAATTCTATCCGCAAGCGAAACGGCTTGTCCTTCAAGCGTGGACGGCTTACCCGAACTCTTATGCTGTAAAATTCCGTCCAATACTTCCGCCGTTAAATTGAGCCCTCGTCCGCCTTTTTCAATACACTCTACCACGCGGACGGATTGCTGATTATGATAAAAACCGTCGCTCGCCAATTTTGCGAGCACTCTTTCCCCCACGTGTCCAAAAGGGGTATGTCCCAAATCGTGACCGAGCGCAATCGCCTCCGCCAAATCCTCGTTGAGCTTTAACGAACGAGCAATGGAACGACCGATTTGCGAAACGTCGAGGGTGTGCGTTAAACGGGTAATGTAATGGTCGCCCTCGGGCGCAAAAAAGACCTGCGTTTTGTTTTTCAACCGCTTGAACGAATTACTGTAAATAATACGGTCTCTATCCCGTTGGAAATCGGTGCGGAAATCGCAACGAGGTTCTTCTACTTTTCTGCCCTTGGACATAGCCGATTTACAGGCGAAAGGCGACAAAAATACATCTTCTTGCGCACAAATGCGTTCCCGAACGGTTGCGTATTCCTTCTTTTCCATATTTCCCCTCTTTGCAAAATTTTCCTGCTTACATCTATATATTCGACAAAAATTCTCGATTTCCTTTTTTTCTATGAAAAAAATATAATATTTTTTTATTTATTTGCCAAAAAACGATTTTTTCAAAAAAAGAAGAGCCCTATCCAAAATAGAACTCTTAAATCGCTTATTTTTATTAAGCCTCTAACAAGATTGTCACAGGTCCGTCGTTGTGTTGGTCGATTTGCATATCTGCACCAAATACCCCTTTTTTCACGGTTATGCCGTAAGAGGAAAGCTCTTTCACGGCGTATTCGTATAAAGGCTCTGCCTTTTCGGGGCGTTCGGCAAGGGTAAAGCTCGGTCTATTTCCGTGCGAAGCGTCGCCGTACAGCGTGAACTGCGAAACGAGCAGAACCTCTCCGCCCACGTCTTTCACCGATAAATTCATTTTGCCGTTTTCGTCCTCAAAAATACGGAGCGAGGAAATTTTCTTCATCAAATAGGACGCTTCCTTTTCCGTATCCCCCGCTTTCACACCTAAAAATACCGTCAAACCAAAGGGTATCTTCGAGATTAGCTTTCCGTCCACCGTGAGGGACGTTTCTTTTACTCTTTGTACAACCGCACGCATAATGATAACCTCAAAAAAGTACAACGAAATGCAGGATAAAACTATCCTGCATTTCTTGGATTTT
>SVIK01000057.1 GCA_015069525.1 Clostridiales bacterium
AAGCGCGCCTGTGAACATACCGTAGCCAAAACAAATTTGCGCCACATCCTTAGACGAAGCTCCGCCCATGCACGCAATACGGGATACGCAGTCCGTCCACGTTTCCAAATCCCCTTGCGTATACCCTACAACCGTCGGTTTCCCCGTCGTACCAGAGCTTGCGTGGATACGCACAATCTCCTCTTGCGGAACGGCAAACAAGCCGAACGGATAGGTATCGCGCATATCTTGTTTCGTCGTGAAAGGCAATTTTGCCAAATCCTTCAACGTTTTAATATCCTGCGGTTTAACCCCTTTTTCGTCCATTTTTGCACGGTAATAAGGCACTTTATCGTACACTCTTTGTACCGTTTCTTGCAATCGAGCGAGCTGTAAAGTTTCCATTTCCGCACGGGAAAGCGTTTCTTCTTTCGACCAAATCATATTCCTTCTACCGCCTTTTCTTCAAACGCATTTTTCGCCGTTTCAGGCGCTTTCGTAAACAAGCTTACTACCGTCGTGATAATAAGCGAGAACGCCATACAAATTACCCCTATCATGGGCGAACAGTTAATACCGTCTTGCAACGCCTTTCCAAACGAGCAAGCCCAGCCGTTTTTATCGTAGCCGAATATGAAAATAAGGGCTATCGTCAAAACGAGCGAGCTGATTATCGAACACCAAACCGCAGGACGGCTGACTTTTTTCCATAAAACGCCCAATACGTACGGGCCGATAAAGCAACCGGCAAGAACGCCCCAGCTAAGCCCCATTAAATACGCTATGGCAGAAATTTGGAATTTTTCGTTGAGCATTGCAAGCACAACGGATATCGCCACGAATACAAGACAAAGAATTTTCATCGTCCAATTTACCCGCTTATCCGAAGCGTTGGGATTGATTTTTCCCTTGTAAATATCCACCGCTACGACGGACGCCGAAGCAAGGGACACGGACGAGAGCGTGGACATACTCGCCGACAAAATCAACACAGCAAGTACGCCGATAAGCCCCGTAGGGATAACCTTTACAATCATTACGGGGATAATATTGTCCCCACCTACCCCTATCGTTTCGGGGAAGAATGCGGAAAGCGCACCCGTAAAGTATGCGCCAAAGCCGATTATCAACGCAAATAGCGTGCTGACGACCATGCCTTGGGTAATCGCTTTTTTGTCGCGTACCGCATAGTATTTATGAATCGTTTGGGGCAAAGCCCATACGCCAAACGACGTTAGGAAGACGAGCGACAACAACGATACCGTGTTTCCGTACAAGCCCTTATTCGAGCTACTGAACGTAAACCAACCGAGTTCGCTACTGCTTGTAAGCTTACTCAAATCCCAATTCACGTTGCCGTGATTCATAAAGCAAATCACCATTGCCACTACGCCAACGAGCATAATAATGCCTTGAATAAAGTCGGAAAGTGCCGTTGCAAAGTATCCGCCGAAGAACAAATACAAAGCGGTGAGCCCCGCCAATGCAAGCATAATAACCCACCCAGGCACGCCGAAAACGATGCCAAAAAGCGAGCTAAGCCCATTGTAAACGGACGCGGAATAAGGAATTAAAAACAAGAAAATAATAACCGCGGAAACGAGCTTTAATCTACGGCTTCCGTATCTTTTTTCAAAGAATTCGGGCATGGTTTTCGCCGAAAGCCTACTCGTCATATTTTTGGTGCGTTTTGCAAGCACGAGCCACGCAAACAGCGAACCTATAATGGCGTTGCCAATACCAATCCATACGGACGCCAAGCCGTATTGCGCGCCGAACTTCCCTGCGTACCCAATGAAGATGACCGCCGAGAAATACGTCGTGCCGTAGGCAAACGCCGTCATCCAGCCGTTCAAGCCCTTCTTCCCCGCAAGTAGGAAATCGTCCACCGAGCCGGAACGTTTGCGTGTGTATATGGCTATACCTACCATACTAAGCGCATATATTGCAAGAATTATGTAATCTACAACCATTTTTCTTCTCTCTTCTTGTATTTGTTTTTTTGTTTTAAAAAATAAATACAATCGAATTTTATGATTATATTGTATTGTAGCATATTCTACATTTATTGTCAAGAAAACAGCAGGCTATTGTGAAATTTTACAAAAATAAAAACACGCCGAAGCGTGTCTTTATCGTGATATTTTTAATTAGTCGGTGAAGTCTCCAATCGCTTCTTCGCTTCCCCAATACACCCATTTACCATCTTGCGTAGGCGTTCCGGTAATGATATTGTCTTCTTGCGAATCTGCATACGCTTTTGCCGAATCCTTGCTATCAAACAAGTATGCATAAATCGTATACGTTTTAAGGTCTCCGCCCAAAATGCTTCCCGACGTCTTATTGGCAACAATCATACCAACACAACCGTCTATATTAAGGTTTTCCGTCGTCGTTTCTACCTTGTAGCCAGCATCTTCCATTTTGCTTTCCGCCTTTTCAAGGTTAGACGGCGTACAAGCAAAAAGCATTGCGCACGTAAGTACCGAAAGCGCACCAAGTGCAATCCATCTCAAAAATTTTTTCATAATTTTCTCCTCCAAAAAAATTTTATGAACTCATTATATCCGTATTTTTCCACTTTGTCAATAGTTTTAGCAAAAAAACTCACCCCTCCATATACAATTTCTATTATTCTATTGATTTTTTGCAATAAGTGTGCTACACTTTATCATAAGAATAGTAAAAGGAGTTTCTTATGGAATACATCTTGGAAACGTTCGACCTTTCCAAACGCTACGGCAATAACTGGGTGTTGAAAAAGGTGAATATGCATATCGCAAAAGGCGACGTGTACGGTTTCGTCGGCGAAAACGGTTCTGGCAAAACCACCGTCATTCGCCTTGTCACGGGCTTAATTTCCCCAAACGAAGGGCACTCTGCCTTGTTTGGAGTTTCCGACCGCACGAAAGATATCCTGCGTGTACGTAGAAAGGTGGGTGCAATCGTGGAAAAACCCTCTATTTATTTGAATATGTGCGCACTTGATAATTTGAAAATGCAATGCGGAATACTGGGTATCACGGAAAACGTACAGGAAAAAATCCAACAAGCCTTAAAAGACGTTGGCTTAGAAGAACAATTTGGCACGAAAAAGAGCGCGGGCGATTTTTCCCTTGGTATGCGTCAAAGATTGGGGATTGCTATGGCTCTTCTTGGCGAGCCCGAGCTGATTATCCTTGACGAGCCGATGAACGGACTCGACCCCGCGGGCATCGTGGAAATTCGCGAATTGATTATCAAGCTCAATCGCGAAAAAAATATTACTTTCCTTATCTCCTCGCATATTTTAACCGAGCTCTCATTAGTTGCCACCAAATACGGCATTATCTCCAAAGGCGAACTCGTAAAAGAAATCACCGCGCAGGAACTGAAAAACGAGTGCCGTCCCACCGTACAAATTAACACGCCCGATAGAGAAAAGCTTTGCGCTTTGCTGAGTGAACTGTTGCCGAGCGACTGTTTCCTCCCTACGGGTTTAGGGGCAAAAGTACTTGGCGAAGTGCGCTTGAACGAGCTATTGCAAAAAATCATAGACGCGGGCGTAGAAATACAAAGCGTGAACTGCTATGAATCGAGTATAGAAGATTATTATCTTTCTTTGACGGGAGGTGGGCATAATGCGTAATCTTTTGAAAACGGATTTATACAGAATTGTAAAAGATAAGTTATTTTTAGTGCTCGCTATCCTTGCAGGTGTCTTTGCGTTGATTACGCCTTTGGCGAATTTTGCGCTACTTTACACGTTTGAGGAAGAGAATATTCGCTACGCCATGGACGCGAAATCCTTATTTTTAAATGCTTTCGGGGCGGGCAGTAATTTCGGGTTGATTTGCCCTATTCTTCTCACCATCGCCCTTTGCAAAGATTTCTCCCACGGAACCGTGCGCAATAAAATTATTTGCGGAAAATCGCGCATTTCCATATTCCTTTCCATGTTTATCACGGCAAGCGTGATTTTGTGTGGCATTATGTTGGCGCACGCACTCGTCACGTTGGGCGTATCTCTTTGCTTTTTCAATTATCAAGCCACCCCTTTTACGGGCGCGGATTTTGGCGAGTTAATGCTTACCCTCCTCTTCAACTTATGCACGTATCTATTCGTTGCGGGTATTCTCTCCTTCTTTTCCGTAGCCATGAAAAATGCGGGGCTTGCCGTCGTTATGTATCTTGCCGTTAATTTCTTCTTCGTTATCTACGGCGGAATACTGGATATTGCTTTCCTTTTCTCAGGTAGCGAAAATACGACCGCTTACGCCGTGTTTGAATTTTTAAGTATGTCCAACCCCTTCTCCTCCTCGCTTTTTGCAGGTGAAACGGGGTATACGTGGAAAGACTTCGTTTATCGACTGTTGCCCACGTTGCTTGGAACAGGTGGCGCATTTGGGCTCGGTTTCCTTATATTTAGAAAAAAGGATTTGAAATAATTTTTCCATTTATAAAATAAAAGACAGGTAATTGCCTGTCTTTTATTTTATTCTAAATCTAGGTTATCGGCAAGAAACGAACTATCGTCAAGAAACTCACTTGGCGTCATCCCCAATCCGTATGCAAACAATACGATTGTTTTCAAGGCTATCCCTTTCGTTCTCTTTTGCATAATACTCTTTACCGTTGGAAAGGGAACTCCACTTAACTGTGCCAACCGATACTGCGTTAAATTTCTTTCCCCCATAAATTTACAAAGCCTTTCTACCACTACGTCGTTTAAAGTTTTCATCTCTCCCCCCTTCCCTATTACTAATATTGTATACAATTTCACACAAAAAAATAGGATGATGTATCATACTTTTGGTTGACACATCATCCTATTTTGTGTTATTATGGGATTATCAATAATCCCAAGGAGGAAACTTTATGTTAATTCAATGTCCGCATTGCGGAAAAAACCTAAGCGACAAAGTGAAACAATGTATCCATTGTGGCGCTATGATTGCTGAAAACGAACAAACCAACCCCAAAAACGCAACGATTGATTATTTCTCGTTAAGCGAAGAAAAGCAAAACGCTCTGCACGAAGAATTCTTAGCGGAATTCCCCGAGCATAAAAAGACGTTAAGAACACATAAGACAAGCATAATTATAAGCTTATGTTTATACGGTTTATGCCTCTTATTGGCAGTAGCGTTAATAATTGTCGTTAATTCGTCAAATATGAACAACCCTTCCACGGGCGCAATTATTTCCCTCGTAGCCATTTTCCTTTTCGTGATAATCGGACTTATTACCGCACTCGTTTTCACTGGGAAAGCCAAATCGGCAAGCAAAAAATTCCTCGTTATCTCTAAAACGAAAGACATTTGGTTACAAAAGAAAAATATAGTCGGGCTTAATAGATTGATTGACACCGAAGAAAGAGAAAAATACGATAGTATTCAAATCGATTTATAAAGGAGAAGAAAAAATGATTGTAGTATGTCCTGAATGCGGTCAAAAAACCGCCTTAGAAACTAACGTTTGCCAAAACTGTGGTTGTGAAATTAAGCAATGCGCAGAATGCGGAAACGTCTTAAAAGCCGATGCCACGGTATGCGATTATTGTGGTTTGGAATTAAAAGCTTCGCAAGAAATAAAGCAAACGGAAAAAGAAAACGAATATTTGAAAGAGGTAAATAAACAAGCGGACGAAATGATTAAAGAATCCGCGCAAAAATTTAAGAATTGGAATTGGTTAACAGGAGGCGCACTCGTACTTGGCATCATCTTCTTCCTTATCGGTTGGTTTAAGTTGACGGCGTTTAAGAACACGGAAAACCCGAATTATTGGAATATTCTTCTAAACTCAGAAAAGAGCCTTAAAACCATTAAAATAACGAGTATCTTGACATGTTTTGCTTTTGTTATTTATCTTTTCTTAGGTGAGCTCAAACCGTTTGTTTCTCAAATTAGTTTATCTAAGAAAATCAAAGAGCAAAACTTTGATTACCATTCCTATTGCACCAACCTTACCGTAATTGACGATAAAAATTCTGTTATAAGCCAAAAAACGGGTAATGTTTTGAACTTTACCGATAAGGCACAAAAACGCTTCGTATGCGCTTGTATGTATAATATTGACGCAACGACGAAGACACCGCATATTATTTCTGCTATCATCCAAGTTTTTTTGGCTTTTATGTTTGTTATTTTTGCTTCCCTCGGTTTATACGTAAACGCCGAAGCTTACGTATCGACAATACTTATGACGGGAAGCGCAGAGGCATTCTCTTTCCAATTTAACACACACTTAATCGTTTCTTGCATTCTCTTAGTCATCGAAGTTGTGCTTTCGGTAGTCTATGATTTCGACTCTCCTGAAAAATGGTTAAAAAAATACCAAACCAAATAAATCCGTAAACGATAAAAACCGCACAGGCAAGACCTGTGCGGTTTTATTATTGCTTTTATTTATAATTATCTATTGTTGATAAGCTTGGTAAGTTCAACAGGGTCTACGATTTGGTCACCCTTGTATACGCGCATGTTGCCCGATGCGATTTCGTCGATAAGGATAACTTCGCCGTTGTTATAACCAAATTCAAACTTGATATCCCACAAATCCAAACCAATCGATTTCAAATCGTCTGCAACGACTTTCGTAATTTTAAGCGTTTGTTCTTTCATGGAGTTGAACATTTCCATGCTCATAACCCCAAGTGCCGAAAGACCTTCCGCCGTCACGAGAGGGTCGCCCTTCGCGTCGTTTTTGAACGTACATTCTACGTAGCCACCTTCAAGGCGCGTACCGTTTTCGATATATTCGCCATAGCGACGGATAAAGCTACCCGTAGCAACCAAACGGCAGATAACCTCCAAGCCGTGGCCGAATACCGTCGCGGGAAGTACCTCCATCGTAGCGTTTTCTATGTCAGCCGATACGTAGTGCGTTTTGATACCTGCTTTTTTCAACATTTCAAAATAGTATACGGAAGATTTCAAATTTGCCTTACCGATACCTTCAATCGTAAGCCCTACCGTGTTTTCACCCGGGTCGAACACGCCGTCTTTGCCCGTGCAATCGTCTTTGAATTTGAGCAACACGTTGCCATTTTCAAGCTTGTAAACGTCTTTCGTTTTACCTGTGTACAATTTTTCCATAACTATTTTCCTCTTGTAATATAAAATTTGCAGGTCTTGCAACCATTAACAAATTTATTATAGCAAATTTATACGAATTTCACAACTATATGAAAGCAAAAAAAATCAAAAAAAACAAATTTTTTTTAGCCTCTTTCTCTCCTATTTATTCACGGCTTTTTTTGTCGTTTTCCTCGTGGGCGGTGTTTTCGGGGTACGCTTTTCTTTTTGTTCCTTCAATACTCCGCGTACCGCTTCGCACTCTTCCGCGCCCCACTTCTCTATCGTCATACCAAGCTGATGCTCGTACCACTTTATCGTCTTTTCCACGTCTTGCACCTGCCATTTTTCCCGCAACTCTTTTTTCGTTATCGGCGCAAAATCTATCGGCGCTTCGGGCAAATCCTCCCCTGCGTAAATATACAAACCTAACCCAAACATCGCCAAATTTTTCGTCAAACAACGCATAATCGTCTTATTGACTTCCGTCATCTTCGGTTGCAATATCGCATTGTTTCGCGCGTCCATTACAGGCAACCACATTTCATACGTTTTATCCCCCGCCGTCACGCGCGTTTGTACCATATACCCCATTTTATCATTCCCCGAACAAAAAGCGCCGTCAAACTCGTTCACTTTATAACTCGCTTCGGGGTAGATTTTTTTAAACTCTGCCCAAGCAAACGCCCAAGATAGATAGGTTAAATTCCCTTTTTTCTCCGTTTTATCGTTGACGTTGATTGCATAAACCTCTTCAAACTTTTCCATGCTTTCCTCCTGTGTAGCTATATATAGTTTAACCAAGCGGAAGCGAAAGTATGCAAAAGACGACGAAAGCACTCCTTCGTCGTCTTTTTATCGTTGATTATATTCTCAATTTACCTGCGGTAAGTATTTGTCAAAAAGATAACAAGCTACGCTTGTCCACGCGTGGCAAAGGCTACCCGCGTCGTCGAAGTCTGCCTCGCCAAACGGAGTTTCCCAATAACTGGTTGCGCCAGAGAAAATCATGTTTCCGCAACGCTCGCAAATATCGTCCACGCACCAAGCGACGTCGCCCGTCGTTTTAATAATCGCCTCATATTTCCAAACGAGCGTGCCAAACCCGACGTCTTCCATTACGCCCCGAGGATTTTTCAACGCCCTACAAATACGTTCAGCCTTAGCTTTTGGCAAATCTTTGGCGAGCACAACGAGCGCTTGCATATACGCATGGTACCCCTCTTTTCCTCCTTCTTCCCTCACATAAGAAGCGTACAAGCCCTTTTCTTCATCGTAGAAATTTTCAAGCTTTTGAGAAAGTTCTTTTGCATACGCGGAAAGTTCTTCGGCTTTTTGTATATTTCCCACTCTTCTTTCCAATTCCGCATACTCTTTTGCCGCCCGACAAATAAACACGGTAAGAATTCCGTCTCCGTCCGCAGGCAACGGTTTCGTGCGCATAAACAACTCCTCTCCGCCTTCCAAACCGTTCGTCCAATCGTGCCAATTCCAATATTCCTTTTCAGAAAAAACGGTGATACCAATCTCGTTCGTACGCTTTTGGAAAGCCGAAAGCATTTTCTCCGCATACGGCAACATTTCCTTAATAAACTCTTCGTTATAATCCGCCTCCGCGTTCTCACAAACCGCTAAAAGCCAATGCGCCGTATGTGCGGGAATTGTGAACGGGTTCGCCATAGGCGAACGCAATTCCACAAACCCGTCTTCGCGCGAAGCGTACGCCATCAAACGCAAGCTTTCGCGGGGATATTCGTATTCCTCAAACGCCGTATACCCAAACAGCATTTGGTATCTGCCGTCCGCATAATGCCCTTGTTCCCGCCAAGGACAATCCTCATAATATTCGTGCGCACACAAATCAAGCGTTCGTCTACCCACCTCGTAAATTTTATTGAGCAATCTATCCCCAAAATCTTTTTTAGGACGTTTGAACGGGTAATTCACCTCGCGTACCGTCAATCTTTCCACGGTAAGTTTCTCCGCTTCTACGTACATGCAAAGATAACGGCAACCGATTCTTTCTAAATACCCGTTAAATTCATTCTTGCCCGCCTTTAAGGTGAATTCTTGGGCAAAGTTTCTATCCTCAATTTCCGTACGAATACGCAAATCGGAAAGATGTTCTCCCCAACCCACGTACGCCTTGCAAGGCTTATCTACCGTCACGGAAAAGCTCATTACCCCCGCCGTTTCAAAGCCTACGTCCGCAAGTACGAACACGCCGTCCCCGCCTTGCGCGGTGAAACAAACGGGCTCCTGCAAGTCCGCATACGCCATGCGGTTTTTTCCCGTCATCTCTGCAAAACGCTTGCTGGAAAGCCAAGCTCTTTGCATTTTTTCGCCCAATTTATCGCCGTCGCGGAAGGCAAATATCCCTTGTGCCACTATCGTGGAAGGCAATGGTTCGCTTATCGAAAGAAGTGGTATTCGGCGTGGCGTTTCCACGCAACCCGTTTCCACCAGCGTAGCGTCCTCCCACGCCCCGCCAATCGCCGTAAAATCGTACGCTATTCCCACGCCCAGCATTCCTGTCACCAATCCGCCCGCAGA
>SVIK01000058.1 GCA_015069525.1 Clostridiales bacterium
TATCGTCGTACGTGGCGGAGAGAACGTCTGCGCGAACGGAAATTGCAGACAAATCTTCAAGGTTGATATGAATTTCTGCGTTTGCGTTGAGGGAGAGGGGAAGCTCTTCGTTGCCCGTTGCGGTAAGATTTACACGCAAAGGCTTTTCTCCCGTTATGTATTCCCCAAAACCGTTCATAAGGTAGTCGGTGGGGGTGAGCTCGTCGGGTAAAGGTTCTACGATTTCCGCATCCATATAGGAGCGTAAGAAGTCGCCGTTGGGAATTTGCGTGTCCGCGTTGTATTCGGAGAAGACTTCGGTGATGGTTTCATGACAGGTGACCCCACCGAGCATATCCACTTGGTAAACGCAATCGGTGCTGATTTCCACGATGCGCCAGTTTTCGTCCATGCTGACAATTAAAGATACTTTTTCAAAGAGTGGCAACGATTTCGTCCCAGCCATGGTACGCATTTCCAATGCAATTTTGGGGGTTGCCGTTGTGGGGTCTAAATCGTAGCGGAAGGAGTATATGTTATTTTCCTCGCCAAGATATTTAGCGTCGATAATCGTTTCGTCCGTTAAGATATACGATGTGTATGCGTTGGGTACGCAACCGAAGAGGGAAACATAGGATTCTTTATCAATTTTGTTTGCGTTTTCTTCCCAAGAAACATTGTCGATGGAATTGACTTTGCTTGCGTTCCATACGACGTAGTTGTTGCCGTTTGCGTACGTTCTTATGCCCACGCCTTTGAAAGAGGAGTGGGAAAGAGATTCTTTATAAACCTCGCCTTTGTTGACGATACGATGCGCCTTGATTTTTTGGCTCACGTTTGCGAAAGCGACTTTGGTAATCGCTTCGCCCGTCGTGTGCGAAACGAAGCTGTCCGCTTGCGACATGGAGGTAAAGGCGTAATACGCGTTGTCCTTCGGGTCGTGCTCTTTCGGGCTTGAACCATCGGAGGGTAGAGGAAGCGAGGTGCTTAAAAGACCGTCTATGGTTTCCATGTCGGGGGTGCTCGTAGAGAAGTTCGAGCTACCCGCGCACGAAAAATACACGGCTAAGAATATAACTAACGATAAGATTAGGGCGAAGATAAGACCGCCTTTTCCTGATTTTGAATCCTTTGCAAACAAAGCAGGTTTCTCCTTTTCGATAAAGTAATATAAGCTTGGTTAATTAACGTCTTTTTATGACGGCAAAAACGCGGAGCTACGTAAAAGCACCGCATTTTTTTGTTTATTTTTGCGTTTCGTCTTCCGCAACCGCTACTTCCGCTTCAAGGGGAGCGTCTACGGTTTCGGGTACAACGTTTTTCTTGCTTTCAATTTTCTTGGCGATAGCAATAACGCCGAAGTTGATGGCGTAAATAATAGCAACCATTGCAAAGATGGCAACGGGTACGGCAAAGAACAAAATATATACGTTCAAACCGATACCGAACGGGTCCGATTCAAGGAAGAACCAGTTATATCCAAGGAGCAAGTTGCCAAGTTTTGCCCAAATGGCAATAATGAATAAACCTACGCAAGATTTCCAAATGTTTTTCCAGCTGAATTTCGTTTTGCCGAAAGCAACGGTGAGGAAGCCCCACGCAAATTCTACGCCGTGGAAGAACATCGTTTGTACGGTACGATAGCACCAAGGTTCGCCGGCTACGCCCGTGCTAGGATAGGTGATATACATCATGGGCGCAACGATAGCGAGCGCTGCAACCGGTTCTATAAATCTTTGGAAACGTTTGTTAAATTGCGTGAAAACGATAATGGGGCACATAACGGTGCAGATGTGGAACGGGAGTTTATCCATGTTCAAGCCTGCGCCCGTCACGCCGTCGTCGCTGTAAACGAAATCGTGTACGAAAAAATCGGAGATGTAAGAAACCATAAGCGTAATGGCAAGGATAGAAAGAAGCTTGTTCTTTTTATCAACGCTCTTTTTCTTCATCAAGAAAGCAGTTCCGATAATCGAGCCGATAATCACGAGCAAATATAAAATATGCCAGATATTAAAAGATTTGATTAAAACGGCACCGTCGCAAAAGGGGGTGTCACTAAACAATTTAAAAAACAAATTTCTCATTTTATTTCTCCTTTCCTTTGTTTTTAAGTTTTTTTAATTTAGTATACCAACGCTCTTCTTTGGGAAGAGATAATTCACATAAAGCAGTCACGCTGAACACGATAACGACGGCAACAACGCCAATCGTCCAGGTGTTTAACCAAGGCATCGCGGGGAAGGGTGCTTCTTGCAAGTACATAGAGTTGGGGGACCCTAAATCGCACGCTTTGAATAAGGTGTTTACGAAAAGCCCGTCGACGATGAACAGCAAAAGGACGCAAACGACGCTCAGTACGTTAAAGACGCGTATTTTTACGAATTTGCCAACGAGCAAGTAAATCGTGCCGAAAATCATCGTGGAGTGGCTTAAAAGTCCTTTCAAGATATCCCAATCCGCAAGCGTGGGGTTGTTCCCGTAATTTTCGTTGATAAAAATTCCAATAAACCCGCAAACGGTGCCCACCCAGAAAAGTCCTTCGGCAAAAAGTGCGTAAAAAACGTTGTCGCGTTTTTTGCAAAGGGATAAAGCGAGCAATATCCACATGCAGATATTGCAAGGATATACCGCAAATAACATTACGGAATTTACTTCCGCGCTTCCCGTGGAGATATAATCAACCCAAAGGGAACTGTAATGCAATAAAACGGTGGAGATTGCCGAGGCTTTCAGTACCCTCGCCTTGCCTTTGTCCGTTTTTACGAAATACCGACAAAGGACGAGTAGCCCTGCGGTTATGACGGCCGATATGACCATGTACAAAATGTGAGTAAGATTAAACATAGCTTCTCTATTATAATATAAGGAAAAGAATAAGTCAAACGAAATGAGGTGATTTTGTGAAAATAGTAATATTTTTTTATGACAAAAGTCATTTTTTCGTGTGATAGGCAAAAATGGCAAAAAAACACCCCTTTTCGTGAAGAAAAGGGGTGTTTTGGCGACCCAAAACGGGCTCGAACCGTCGACCTCCAGCGTGACAGGCTGGCGCTCTAACCAACTGAGCTATTGGGCCGTAGGATATCAAATTTTTGGTGGGCCCCCTCGGACTCGAACCGAGGACCGGCCGGTTATGAGCCGGCTGCTGCTAACCAACTGAGCTAGAGGCCCGCATCATTGCGTTTTGGCAATTGCTGTGCATACAACGCTTACTTATAATAATGGATTTAGCGGGAAAAGTCAAGTGTTTTTTTGTAGTATTTGTAAAATTTTTTTCGACGAGAATTATTTTTTTTCGCTCTTTTTTGTCAAGATTCTCGTTGCTTGCTTTATTACAATTAAAACACATCGTTTTGGGGAGAAAAAACATGCGGATTAGTGTGAATTATCAAGACAACGTGCTATATTTGCGTTTGAGTGGGGAACTGGACGAGCATTCGGCAACGTACGCTCGGCGAGAGGCGGATAGGCTGGCGGAAGGATACGCGGGGAGCGATAGTGCCGTATTTGATTTGCGGGACGTGTCGTTTATGGATTCGACGGGGATTGGCTTTTTGATAGGGCGGTATAAAAAGTTTCGGCAATTCGGCGTGCCGACGTATCTAACGAACCCCACGCAAAGCACGGATAAAATTTTGTCAATGAGTGGCGTATATACGCTGATGCCAAAAATTTGAGAGGGCGAAATAATATGGATAATTATATGAGATTGGAAATACTAGCAAAAGGGGAAAACGAAAGCTTTGCGCGTAGCGCAGTAGCCGCGTTTGCGCTTTCCTTGAACCCGTCTTTAAGCGAGCTTTCGGATATAAAAACGGCGGTTAGCGAAGCGGTCACAAACAGCGTGGTGCACGCGTATAAACGTGGAGAAGAGGAACGGAAAATCGTGATAGAATGCCGTATTTGCGGAGGGGAATTACATATAGAAATCACCGATTACGGTTGTGGAATCGACGACGTGGAAAGGGCGCAAACTCCCTTTTACACCACCCTTTCAGGCGAAGAACGTTCGGGCATGGGCTTTACCATCATGCAGACCTTTATGGATGGATTTTCCCTACAAAGTACGCGGGGAAAAGGCACGCGCGTGGCGATGATGAAGCGGATTGGTGAGGAAGAAAAAAAGGAAAGGGTACATGCTTGACGATAAGCAAACAATCGAATATATCCGTTTGGCAAAGGCAGGGGATAACGAGGCGAAAGAGGCGCTAATAGGGCACAACGTTTCGCTTGTAAAATGCATTGTGAAAAGATATTTGGGCAAGGGCGTCGATTACGATGATTTGTTTCAAATTGCTTGCATGGGTTTTCTAAAAGCGATTGCGGGCTTTGACGAACGTTTCGGGGTGAAATTTTCCACCTACGCCGTGCCGATGATTGCGGGAGAAATTAAACGTTTTATGCGTGACGACGGCTCGGTTAAAGTATCGCGGACGATGAAGCAGACGGCGAAAAATATCAACCTTTTCGTGGAGGAATATACTAGGGAAACGGGGAAACAGCCCTCTATTTCCGCTATAGCGGAACGGTTTGGTATGGACGAGGCGGAAACGGTATTCGTTATGGGCTCGTCTAAAATGCCACTTTCTTTACAAAGCGGTACCGATTTTAAGGACGGTAAGGAAAGGGAACTTATCGAAACGCTGGCGGTGAAAGACGATACGGAGGATTGGCTGGATAGGATGCTTTTGCGGGGCGCGATAGAGGCACTTCCCGAGCGGGAAAGAAAGATTATCTTCTTGCGCTATTTTCGGGATATGACGCAAAGCGAAGTGGCGGAAAGGATAGGCGTTAGCCAAGTGCAGGTATCACGAATTGAAAATAAAGTGATTAAGTTATTCAAAGAAAAACTTACGGGTTGAAAAAGGCGAGGGTTAAATTTGGGAACTCTCCCTTTTTTCGTTTGCAATTTCATAAAAATTTGCTATAATAGGGTATATGAAAGGAATTTTTAACAATACGGAAAAACAAAAGAATAACGCTCCGCTTTTAGGACAACCGACGCGGGCGAAAGGGGCGGGTTTTGCCTTTTCACTTTCCTCCGTTTTGGGGACGGCGCTCCTTTTTGTAGCCATGATTATTTTGGGTATATTCGGTTTGGCGAAAGAGGGATATAACAAAACGGATTGGTACGTGTATCTTTGCTATATTTTGCCACAGGTGGCGTCCGTGCTTATCACGGTATTCTATTTGCGGTATACGAAAACGCCTGTAAAATGGGCGGTGAAACAACAAAAATGCCATTATAAGTACTTCCTTTTGGCGTTCGCTTTGCAATTTGGCTTGCTGTCTTTGTCCGAATTAAACAGCTGGTTTATTTCCTTTTTGGAGCGATTTGGATACGTGGCGGGTGAAATAAATTTGCCGAGTACGGACGGGTTTGGTTTCGTCGGCGTATTTCTCGTCGTAGCGGTTTTTGCACCGCTTACTGAAGAGATTTTATTCCGCGGGGTTATTTTAGACGGTTTGAAATCGGGCTTTTCCACGCTGATAGCCGCGCTCGTATGCGGTGGAGTATTCGCGCTATATCATCAAAATCCCGTCCAAACGGCGTATCAGTTTTGTTGCGGTGCGGTTTACGCGGTGCTTGCCGTGCGGGCAGGCAGTATTTTGCCCACCGTTTTGGCGCATTTTTTGAACAACGCGTTTATTTTGATTTTTAATTATGTAATCAAGATTCGATATGGGGTGAATCTTTTTGAACAAAACGTAAATTTATTTGAGTTGATTCCTTGGTTGAATAAGGTGTTTATTCCGCTAATGATAGTTTCTGGGCTGTGTCTTTTGGCAACGCTCGTCTATTTGTTGTTTTTTGAGAAAAAGAAGCAAGAGGACGGGGATAAAGCAGAACAAAAAAGAGAGAAAAAAGCCTTTTTCCTTTGCGCAAGCGTGGGGATTGCTTTTTGCGCAATCACGTGGATATTAGGTTTGTTTATGTGAGGAAAGTATGCAAAAGATAAATTTCGTCGTGGTAGGGAAAATTAAAGAGAGCTTTTATCGAGAAGCGGTGGCGGAATACGTAAAACGTCTTTCTCGCTTTGCTAAGGTGGAGATAAAGGAACTTGCCGAAGGGGTATCGCCCGATGCGGAAACGGCGGATATTTTGCGCGCTGTTAGAGGATATACGATAGCTTTGGCTATCGAAGGGGAAAAATATTCAAGCGAGAAGCTCGCAAATAAATTGCAAAAGCTGTGCGATGCGGGTAAGGAAATTTCCTTTATTATCGGCTCTTCTTGCGGACTTTCTAACGACGTAAAGCAGTCTGCCGATTGCTTGATGTCCTTCTCGGATATGACGTTTCCGCACCAACTCATGCGTGTGATTTTGGCAGAGCAAGTATACCGTGCGTTTATGATAAACAGCGGAGCTACGTATCATAAGTGACCGCTTTATAACCTGTTTGCATATACTATCTGCATGGATATTTATCAGCAGACGGCACGCTTTTACGAAAATGTAAAAACGGAAAAAACGGTGATAGGGCAAAGTCTTTTTAGGCGCAATATTTATGCGGTGAAGATAGGGGACGGCTCACCCGTGGGGGTGGCACAGTACGCTATGCACGGCAGAGAATTTGTGACGGCAAAGCTTGCCTTTGCGCAGTATAATTACGGCTTAAAGAAAGGGAGCTTTTGGATAGTACCGCTTGTCAACCCCGACGGAGCGTTGTTATCGCAGGTGGGGCTGGATAGCGTGCAAGAGATAAAGGATAGAGAAAGACTGTTGCGTTTGAATGGTGGAAAGGTGGATTTTTCCCTTTGGAAAGCCAACGGACGAGGGGTGGATTTGAACGTGAATTTCCCTGCACGTTGGGGTACGGGCAGGAAAAACGTGCGGTTTGCTGGGGCGGAGAATTATATTGGCGAAAAACCCTTTTCCGAACCTGAAACGCTTGCGCTCAAAAATTTTACGGAAAAAATCAAACCCGATTATACGATTAGCTATCATACGAAAGGGGAAGAAATTTATTGGTATTTTTATCAATCGGCGCGTACATACCCCCGCGATAAACGGTTGGCAAAGGCGCTTTCCTTATCTTCTGGATATCCGCTTGCACAAGCCAAAGGTAGTGCGGGTGGGTATAAGGATTGGTGTATAAGTGCGTTCAAAATTCCTGCGTTTACGGTGGAGGTTGGGGCGGATTGGTTGCAACACCCGATTGTAGACGAGGGGGTAAACGATATCATTGAAAAAAACGGGAAATCGTTGTACGATTTAACGGAGGAATATTTACGGATTTTATGAGAAAATTAACGAGAGAAGAACGGTTTATGCGGGAAGCGATTAAGGTGGCGAAACGCGGGCTTGCGCAGGGCGAAGTCCCCATTGGCGCGGTAATCGTTTACGAGGATAAGGTAGTAGCGCGCGGGTATAACCGCCGTGCCAAATTACAGCTTGCGTCCGCGCACGCCGAGATGATGGCGATTGATAGGGCTTGTAAAAAATTCCATTCTTGGCGGTTGCCCGAAGGGTGCGAGTTGTACGTGACGTTGGAGCCTTGCCCGATGTGTATGGGCGCTTGCTTGAACGCACGTGTGGATAAAGTGTATTTTGGGGCGTACGAACAAAAGGGACGTTCGCTTACGGGTGCACTTGCCGAGGCGAATCTTCTCAATCATAAAACGGAAGTCGTGGGCGGAGTATCGGAAGAGAAATGTTCAGCGCTGTTGACCTCCTTTTTTTCTGGAATGCGACAAAAACAAAAGGAAGAAAAGGAAAGAAAGAAGGCGGAAGGACAAACCGTAGATTGTGGAAAAAACGAAAAAAGAAATTAAAAAATGAGGGCATATTCCCTTGACTTAATTTTTTGAAAAGAGTATTATATTATACGACAAGTATACGACAAGAATTTGCGTACGCTTTGCGTAGCGTGGAAATTGTGCAGTACGACAAGATAAAAACCGAAAAGTACCGTGGAAAAGCGGACGAAATTCGGTAAAAATAAAAGGAAGGTTACATATGATAACACACGGCAACGAAATCAAGCTGTTTTGCGGTAACTCTAATTCCGATTTGGCAAAGGCGATTGCGAAGAAACTCAATACCAGCCTTGGCGAAGTGGAAGTAAACACGTTCTCCGACGGAGAAATTAACGTACACATTAAAGAAACCGTTCGCGGTAGAGACGTATTCATTATCCAATCTACGTGCTCTCCCGTAAACGACAACCTTATGGAACTCCTCATAATGATTGACGCGGTAAAACGCGCTTCGGCTGGCCGTGTGACGGCGGTTATCCCTTATTTTGGGTATGCTCGCCAAGACAGAAAGGCTCGCTCGCGTGACCCCATTACGGCAAAACTCGTGGCAAATTTGCTTACGGAAGCAGGGGCAGACCGCGTTTTGACGATGGATTTACACGCAGACCAAATTCAAGGCTTCTTCGATATCCCCGTAGATAACCTTCTCGGCGGACCTACGCTTTACAATTACTTTGCAAAGCAAGGCAATATCGACGTAGTCGTTGCACCCGATTTGGGTAGCGTAAAACGTTCGAGAAAGGTCGCTGAAAAATTCGGCGTGCCCATTGCTATTATCGACAAGCGTCGTCCTAAAGCGAACGTTATGGAGGTTATGAGCATTATCGGCGACGTAGCTGGCAAGAGATGTCTTATGATTGACGACATGATTGATACGGCAGGTACGCTTTGCCAAGGCGCGCAAGCAATCAAAGACGCAGGCGCAACGGAAGTATATGCGGGCTGTACGCACGCGGTACTTAGCGGTCCTGCTATCGAAAGATTGAAAAATTCTGCAATTACCAAGCTCGTTATGCTCGACACGATTCATTTGCCCGACGAAAAGAAGCTCGACAAATTCGAAGTATTGTCGGTTGCGGATATCTTTGCTGCGGCAATCGAGAACGTATATCTCGATAAGCCGATGTCCAAATTGTACGACTAATTTTTAACGACGAAAGAAAAAGCCACCGCTTGTAAACGGTGGCTCTTCTTGATAAAAGGAAAGAATATGTATTTAATTGTAGGCTTGGGAAATCCCGATAAAAAATACGAAAAAACCTTTCATAACATGGGCTATATCGCCGTAGGCGATTGTGCGGAAGCGTTTGACGTGAAATTTAAGAAGAAAGAGTGCGAATCGTCCGTTGCAGAAGCGTTTTTCGGCGGAGAGAAAATTATCCTCGCACGCCCCTTGACGTATATGAATAATTCGGGCAGGGCGGTAAAACAGCTCATGGCGAAATATAAAATCACCGAAGATAAACTGCTTGTGATATACGACGATTACGACCTGCCAAAAGGCAAAGTGCGTATTCGCGCAAGCGGTAGCGCAGGTACGCACAACGGTATGCGTAGCATTATCGGTGAAACGGGTTTGACAAATTTTGCCCGTATCCGTATCGGTATCCGCGACGACGTGGATATCCCTATCATCAATTACGTGCTTTCCGAGGTGCGTAAGGAAGATTACGAGCTGTTTGGTGAGGCTTGCAAAAAAGCGGGGGAAGCCGCCGCTACGTTTGCAAAGGGTGAGGATATCGAAAAAGTAATGTGTAAATTTAACTAAGTTTAATTGGTTTTA
>SVIK01000059.1 GCA_015069525.1 Clostridiales bacterium
TTGGGACGTGCCCTTGTACGTTTTTCGCGGGGATTGTCTTGCTATGGCAAAAGAGAAGAAAACGAGCGTGGAAACGACGGCGAGAGAGTTTCGGTACGCTTGTTTTGAAAATCTACTTAAAGAGGGAAAAGCTGATTTTATCGCGACGGCACATCACGTTTTAGACCAAGCGGAAACGGTTTTGTTCCGCCTTGCAAGGGGGACGTCTCTTTCGGGAGTGGCGGGTATTCATGAGCGCCGAGAGGGGTACGTTCGTCCGTTTTTGGATTGGACGAAAGAAGAGATTGAAGCATACGTGATAGAAAATAAGCTTGCTTATCAAACGGATAAAAGCAATTTTGAAAGGGAATATACGCGCAACAAATTGCGTTTAGATATTATTCCACAATTGGAAGAAAGCGTGCCTGGGGCGGTGGAGAATATTGCTCGATTTGCGACGCTTGCAAGTGAGGACGACGAATATTTATATGCGCAAAGCGAAAAACTGCTTTGTGAAAGGGACGGAAGATGGGTGGTTGCATTTTGCAAGGAAAAACCGTTGTTTCGGCGTGCGTGTTTGCTGGCGATGAAACGGTTGGGCGTGGAAAGAGATTACACGCAAACGCATTTGCAAGACGCCTACGTTTTGCAGACGAGTGAAAAGGGCGCGTGTTTGACGTTGCCCAAAGGCGTGCGCGCGGAAAAAGTGGATTTGGGGATTGCTTTCTTTTTAGAAAAAGACGTACCCACGTATGCGTTGGCAGAAGAAAAGGCTTTTTCGCTTGACGGATTTGACGGGGGCATGTACGAGGTGAAAATAAGCAAGGAAAAGCCGAAAGAGAAAGGATACGTGGGCAAAGCGTTGCTTTTGGATTTGGATAAGCTCCCCCAAGAAGCGATTTTCCGTTTCCGCAAAGACGGGGACGTGTTTTGTAAATTCGGCGGGGCGAAAAAGACGCTGAAAAAATACTATAATGAAGGAAAAATCCCCGTAAACGAGCGGGCTTGTCTGCCGATTGTCGCGGGGAAGGACGGGAACGTATACGCGGTGTGCGGATATGAAATAGCCGAGGGGATAAAGGTGACGGAAGATACGAAAAACCAAGCGTATATGACGCTTTGGAAAAAGAAAGGGAACGGTTAATCCGCTCCCTTTTTTCTTGCTCTTATATAAGTGCTCCCGTATTTTAAGGGGCAATTATGCACTTTTGCCATTTGAGAAACGCTCGTCACCTGATAGCCTGCGTTCTTTAAATCGGGGAGCAGTTTTTTTAACGCTTCGACCGTGTTTGGATAGCCGTCGTGCATAAGAACGATTGCGCCCGATTCTTTTTGCGTGAATACCGTTTGATAGATTTCTTCTGCACTTACGCCCGTCCAATCGAGTGTGTCTATCGACCAATTGATGACGGGTACGGTTAAGCTTTTCGCACTTGTTTTTCCGATACGCCCAAAGGGGGGACGGAAAAGGTGTTGCGTTTTTCCGTCGATTTTGGATAGCTTTTCTTCCGTTTTGGCTATTTCCGCCTTAATATCCTCGTCGCTGAGCGTGGTTAAATCGGGGTGGGAATAGGTATGGTTGGCAAGCTCCCAACGGAGCGTTAATAAGGCGTGTAGGGTGGGGAAGGTGGTGTCGCTCATGAGATTTCCGTTGCAAAAGAGCGTGGCGGAGGCAGGGCAATCGGGATTGGCCTCGTTATAGGCGGTAAAGACGGATAAAATGCTCTCCAATTCCCTTGCGGGAGAATCGTCGAAGGTAAAGGCGATGAGCTTTTTGCTTTTGTCGATGGCGGAAACGTCTACGCTGGAAACGTCCCAAACGTTCTCCGTTTGCGAAGGGGGAATATCGGGCGGGAAATCGAAAAGTTCTTCCGTGGAAGAAGGCTCGTTTCGTAGCGAGATAAACCCCGTATGCGGGGATACGCGAGTGGTTTTGCAGGCGGGGAGAGGGAAAAGTATAAATGAAATTGAAAGAAGTAAAGTGATATTTACGTACTTTTTCATAGTAAAAGTATCCGTAAAATAGGGAGTTTTATGCCGGTTGGGAAAAAATTACAAAAAACTTGTAAAGATTTTTACAAAAAAGGAGAGATAAAACGAAAAGTCTATTGACTTTGTGACAAAATTATGATAAAATAAAAACGTTGATTGTACAAAAAAACAAAAAAGGAAACGAGTGATTTGGATAAAGCGCAAGAACAACAGCAAATAATGGAAGTTTGCCGTAGGTTTGATTTGAAAGGGGAATACCGCTATTACGAACAGTTGAACAGCGGACACATCAATACGACCTATTGCGTGTACTTTTTTCGTGACGGCGAAATAAAAGATTATATTTTGCAACGTGTAAATACTTACGTATTTAAGGACCCGTATTCCGTTATGGAGAATATCTCGTCGGTGACCGAATATATCCGTGCAAAGATTAAAGCGACGGGGATTTCGGCGAAACGGTTTGTGTTGCATTATTCTAAGACCCCTGACGGGGCGTATTATACGCTGTTGCCCGACGGAGGGTTTTGGCGCTGTTGCCGATATATTGACGGCTCGATTTCGCCTGAGGATACCAACGATTTGTTTTTGATTGAGCAATCGGGGAAAGCGTTTGGGGAGTTCCAAATGTATCTTGCCGATTATCCTATGGAGAGCTTGAATATCGTTATTCCACATTTCCATAATACTATTCGCCGTTTCGACGCGCTCCGTACGGCGGTGAAAGAAAATTTGGCGGGACGGTTAAACGAGGTGAAAGACCTTTTAGAAGGGTTTTACGCCTTGGAGGAAATAGCTACCTACCCGTACAGGTTGCAACAGCAAGGCGTTTTGCCGTTGCGCGTCACCCACAACGATACGAAAACGAGCAACGTGCTCTTTGATGCGGAAACGCACGAACGGTTGTCCGTAATTGATTTGGATACCGTTATGCCTGGGCTTGTAGCGTTTGACTTTGGCGACGCTATTCGTATGGCGGCGGCAACTACCCCCAAAGAGGACGAGCCTGATTTGGCAAGAGTTGCCGTGGATATGGAGAAGTTCGAGGCGTTTACGCGTGGGTTTGTAAACGAGGTGAAAGGAGCGATTACGCAGGCGGAAATGGATTCGCTTGCTTACGGTGCGCTTGCCATTACGACGGAGTTGGGAACACGGTTCTTGGCTGATTATTTGGACGGGGATAAGTATTTTAGGGTACATTATCCCGACCAAAACCTTGCGCGGGCAAAACGACATTTGGTTTTGGCGCAAGATATGCTTAAACGGCTTGACGATATGAGAGCGGTTGTAAAAAAATACAGCGGATAAGAAAATTGCCCCGAAGCGGTTGCTTCGGGGTATTTTTTGACATTTTTTTCTTCTTACGAGTATAATAATCGGGAGGGGAAATGCGATGAGGGTGTATTTGGAGTGCAAGGAAAAACCGAAGGAAACGTACTTCTTGTCCAAAGAAGGAACACAAAAGGGCGTGGACGTGGCGGTGTTTGGGTTTGTGGACGGGGAGATTTGCTATGAAAAGGAATTGCACGGAGAAACGAGCTTTTTTGAAGGGATAACGGGGCTTTCAAAACGGTTGCAAAGCGTCGCTTTATGCGGGTGTATTACCAATATCCGTGGGCAAAAGCGAAAGTCGGTGGCGGTGGCGGAAAAGGGGAAGCTTTTGGGCGTATCCGATATGTTGAACGGCTTTGGTGGATTTGCAGGCGGGGCGGAAGTGCGGGTGTATGAAACGGGCGCTGGGCGTATGGGGGTGGCGGTAGCCGAGGATTTATGCTTTCCCGATATTATTAAGACGCTTGCGCTATGTGGGAGCGATTTTATCGTCTGCGTTTGCGAAAGAGTGGAGAATATACACGAGGTTTTGACGCGTGCGCATGCGTATTGCTACGGCGTGCCCATTTTGTTTTGCGGAGAGGCGCGTGCTATGATTGCCGACGAGGAAGGGACGCTTATTTTTGATTGCGGGCAAGGGGCTTTGGTGGAGTTCTTCCCAAAAAAAGAGCATTATATTATCGAGTGTAGACGGCGGGGCGTAGGGGCGTTCGTCGCGAAAAAATAATGATAAAAGACCGCTTTAAAGCGGTCTTTTCGTTATACGTGGGGTAAAGGTTAAAAGCCTGCGTTTTTGATGTCGCGCTCTACGCTACGTTGTACGTCTCTATCTGCAATCGATTGCTTTTTGTCGTACGTATGCTTGCCTTTGCAAAGCGCAATTTCTACCTTGACAAGCGAGCCTTTGAAATACAGCTTTAACGGCACGAGCGTATACCCTTGACGGTTGATTTTACCTGCGATTTTGGCGAGCTCCGCTTTATGCAAAAGCAGTTTTCTATCCCGTCTTGTGTTCTTCGTGGAAAAGGCGTCCGATTTGTCGTAAAGAGCAATATGCATATTCTTTACGCATACTTCGCCGTCGCGAAGAAAGCAAAAGCTGTCGTTCATGTTTACGTTGCCAAGTCGCAACGATTTCACTTCGTTGCCTTCAAGCTTGATGCCTGCCTCGTACCGTTCTTCAATAAAATATTCAAAGGAGGCAGATTTGTTGTTCGTGATGATTTTCATAACTTATTCTTCGCTTTTAGTTTCTTTTTCTATTTTTTGAAGCAAACGGAATTCCGTTCGACGACGGTCAAAATCGACGTCGACTACCTTTATTTTTAACGTTTCCCCAAGTGAATAGCTTTTTCCGCTACCGATAAGGCAGAATTTGGCTTCGTCGAATTTGTACGTGCCGTACAAGCTTTCGATAGGGATAAAGCCTTCAATGGTGTTGGGGAGCTCCGCAAACAGACCAAACGACGTCACGCCTGATATAACCGCTTCGTATTCTTCGCCAATATGCTCGCTCATGAACATCGTTTTGTACAAATCGTCTACGTCGCGTTCCGCTTCGGTGGCTTTGCGCTCCCTGTCCGAGGATTGGTCGGCGGAGCGTTCGACGAAACCGCTGTATTTTGACACCGCTTCGGCGTATTTACCATTGATGACGTCTTTTACGATACGGTGGATGCAAAGGTCTGGATAGCGACGGATGGGGGAGGTGAAATGGCAATAACAATCGCTTGCTAAGCCAAAATGCCCCAAATTTTCCGCAGAATATCTCGCTTTTTGCATGGAACGGAGCATAACCCGATTAAGGACGGAATAGGAGGGTAAGTCCTTGCCCTTTATCAAAAGGTTTTGATAATCGTACGGCTTTACGTCCTCGGCGTTGAAACGGGCTGTTAATCCTAAACCTTGCGCAAAGGCACGGAACGCCTTTGCCTTTTCTTCGCTCGGTTTTTCGTGGACGCGGTAGATGAAAGGCGCTTCTATCGAGTGCATATATTCGGCTACCGTTTCGTTGGCGAGTACCATAAACGCTTCGATGATTTGATAGGAAAAAGGACGTTCGTAATCGGGAATAGTGATTTCGTTCGTTTCTCTATCAAAGAGGATTTTCGCCTCTTTTATGTCCAACGTCACGCTACCTTTTTTGCTACGCTTTTCTTGTAAAATGCGGGTAAGCTCCGCGAATAAATGCACGGTATCGATAACGTCTGCGTATTTATCGCAAGTCGCTTTATCGCCGTCTAAAATCTTCGTAATCTCCGTATACGTCATTTTGTGCGCCGAGCGGATAACCCCTTCGACGATTTCGCTATTTTTTACCTTGCCGTGTTTATCAATTTTCATCACGCAAGAAAGGGTGAGCCTATCTTCTCCCTCGTTCAACGAACAAATGCCGTTGGAAAGGGCGCGGGGGAGCATGGGCAACACGCTGTCGGGGAAATATACGCTTGTGCCACGTTCGAACGCTTCGTTGTCAAGCAGACTGCGCGCTTCTACGTAGTGGGATACGTCGGCGATATGCACGCCTAAGAGATAGCTTTCGCCTACCTTTTCAAGGGAAATGGCGTCGTCGATGTCGCGCGTGTCTTCGCCGTCTATCGTGACGATGAGTTTGTCGCGGAAATCTTTACGGGAAGCAATATCTTGCGCCGTTATACCGCGCTTTTCTTGCTTTTGTGCTTCCTTTTCAACTGCCGTAGGGAATTCCTCTCGTAAGTTATACGAACGGATAATGGAGAGCTCTTCTGCAAAAAAATCGTCCTCTGCGCCAAGCACCTCGACGATTTCTCCGCCCGGAGCTTTCCCGTGCGGGTATTCGGTGATTTTTGCTACCGCTTTTACGCCGTTTTTAATCTTGTGACAGTTTGCAAGGGGAATATATACGGGGGCGGAAAATTTCTTTTCGTCTGGATACAAATATCCCGCCCGCTTATCCTTTCTAAATACGCCGACGATTGTTTTGTAGCCTCTTTCTAAAATTTTTACAATTCTCGCTTCGTCACGCTCCGTTTCCCGTTCGCTCGTCCAAGAGATTTGCTCGGCAAGTACGACGTCTTCGTGAAAAGCTCCGTGCATGTATTTGCGAGGGATGAAAAAATCGTGAGGGTATTTTTCTTTATCGTCGGGGACGAGAAAACCAAAACCGCGCTCGTTGCCCGATATCTTGCCTTTGATAAGGCCGAGCTGTTCGCTCGTGCCAAATTTGCCCGTTTCCGTTTTGTATAATTTCCCTTCTTCGCAAAGCTCGCTTAAAATAGGGAGTAGCTTCGTGCGCTCCCGATAGGGGATAGATAAGATTTTGCAGATTTCTGCAACGTTTTTATTGGCGAGGCTTCCGTCGAGGAAACGCTCGAAAATGCGTTCTTTTACGCTCAAAACAATCACCTCCTTGGCGCGTGAGATAAAAAAACGGCGACTTTGGAAAAAAGTCGCCGACGTAGTCAGGTTATCAGGAGAAGAAGATATCGAGTTTCAAAATGACGTAGAAGAGGATTGCACAAATGCCAAGGCAGATAAGACAAATCCACGTCCATTTCTTCATTTTTGCTTCAATCGATTTTCCTTTGTTCTTCCCGAAGAAGGTTTCGCTTGAACCGCCGAGGGCGTCGATACCACTCGAATTGCTGGGTTGCATCAACACGAAGATGAGGGAAAGAAGCGCGAAAAGCGCAATAAGACCAAGCAATATACCTGCGACAACTTTATAGGCAGTACCCGTTCCGTCAAAGACGTTTTCGGCTAAAATATTCATTACGTTAAGCATTTTATCTAAATCCTTTGTCAATTTTTATCAAAATACTAATAGATTATAGCATACTTATCAAAAGAAAGCAACTATTTTTTGAGGGGGATTTTTATTTTTTTTAAGAAAAGACGACGGTTTTCACGCCGTCGTCTTAGGTGCTTTATTTATTTTCTTGTTCTTTATAATAATTTTTAACCCATTTCTTGCCTGTGCTTTTGAAAATTTCTTCAAGTATCGTTCCAATAACAGTGGGGATTACCATAATTGCCAAAATACCAAGAAGCTTTTTCAAAATTGGCATAAGCGCTATGCCCTGCCCAGCGGAAAGGAAAATTAAGTCGGCAGAGGATAGGGCGTTGGTGGTAAAACTTATGAAAAGTTTATCAAAATAAAATAAAAAAGAAGCGGTTCTTATTGGAAGAATCGCTTCTTTTTTATCTTGTAAAATCAAAATTATTTAATTAAGCTCTTGCCCGTCATTTCTTTCGGTTGAGGAAGGTTCATCATGTCAAGGAGCGTGGGGGCAAGGTCGGCAAGTACGCCGTCTTCGTGCAGTTCTACGTTCTTGTATTTCTCCGAAACGAGAATTACGGGCACGGGGAAGGTCGTGTGTTGCGTGAACGGGGATTTGCCGTCGTCAGCCAACATTTGGTCGGCATTGCCGTGGTCTGCCGTCACAAGCGCGCTACCACCCATAGAAAGAATTTTGTCCGTCACTTTCTTCACGCATTCGTCTACCGTATGCACCGCTTTTACCGCTGCGTCCATAATGCCCGTGTGGCCTACCATGTCGCAGTTGGCAAAGTTCAAAATGACTACATCGTAAATGCCTTTATCGAGCTCCTCTAAAACTTTTTCCGTTACGGGATAAGCGCTCATTTCCGGTTGCAAATCGTAGGTGGCTACCTTCGGGGAGGGGATAACGATACGCGTTTCGCCTTCCACGGGGGCTTCTAATTTCGCGTTGAAAAAGAAAGTCACGTGGGCGTATTTCTCCGTTTCCGCAATGTGGAGCTGATTTAAGCCGAGCGAAGAAATATATTGGGGCAACGTGTTCGTGATTTCGTCGGGAGGGAACGCTACACCAACGTTTTTGAAAGAGGAATCGTACACCGCAAAGCCTACGTAGCAGGGGGCAAGGAAGCCCGTCTTTCTTTCAAAACCGAGCGTTGCGCCCGTTTTTGCGTCTACGAAGGGGAAGTTTTCTTGCGAGAACATTCTCGAAATTTGTCTTGCTCTGTCAGGGCGGAAGTTGAAACAAATAATACTATCGCCCTTTTCAATAAGCGCTACGGGTTTGCCGTTTTCCGTTAAGTTGGTGGGCAAAATGAATTCGTCCGTCACGCCGTTTGCATACGAAGCGTTTGCCATGTCTTCCGCGCTTCCTTCGAATTGTACGCCCGTGCCAAGCGTTAACATATCGTACGCCTTTTCTTCTCTATCCCAGTTGTTATCTCTATCCATTGCGTAGTATCTACCCGAAACGGATGCGATTTTACCAAAGGAAAGGGAGTCCATCTTTGCTTGCAATTCTTTCAAGAAGTTTGCGCCCGAAGTGGGGGCAACGTCGCGACCGTCCGTAAATGCGTGCACGTATACGTTTTCCAAGCCTTCCTTTTTCGCCATTTCAATGAGAGCGTACAAATGCTCCGTATGGCTATGCACACCGCCCGTGGAAACGAGCCCGAAAAGGTGCAACTTTTTGCCGTTCGCCTTTGCTTGGTGCATGGCGTTTAAAAGTTGTTCGTTTTTGAAAAATGCGCCGTCGCGGATATCTTTGGTAATCTTCGTTAAGTCTTGGTATACAATTCTACCTGCACCAATGTTCAAATGGCCAACTTCGCTATTGCCCATTTGACCGTCGGGAAGACCTACCGACATACCGCTTGCGCCAAGCTGAGCGCTGGGGTACGTTTTTTGTAATTCGTTGACGTATTTGCTCCCGTCTGCAACAATGGCGTTGCCGTTTTGGGCGGGGTTGATACCGTAGCCGTCCATGATAATGATGGCGTAAGGGGTTTTCATAATCAATTCTCCTTTTATTATATGCCTAAAAGAAAGGGGTAGGTACGCGCTGAACGCAAAGCTACCCCTTTATTATGCGATGGATAAATTATTTGTCGAAGTTTACGATTGCCGAGAAATCGGGAGCTTTCAAGGAAGCACCGCCAATCAAACCGCCGTCGATTTCTTCCATTGCCATAAGTTCTTTACAGT
>SVIK01000060.1 GCA_015069525.1 Clostridiales bacterium
TGCTTGTCGTTGTGCCTCGTTGGCGCGGTCTTTATCACGCAACGATTTTACAAGCAAAAAGGCATAAAAGTTTACGGCTAAAATATAACAAATAAGCAAAACGTATAAGATAATCATATTCGTATTTTGTCCAAAAAAGAGTAAAAAAAATAACAGAGGTATATACATTATGAAAAAAAGAGCACTTGTAAGCGTATCCGACAAAACGGGCATTGTGGATTTTTGTAAGCGTTTGATTGCTTGCGATTTCGAAATTATTTCGACGGGTGGCACGGCAAAAGCGTTGAAAGACGCAGGGCTTCCTGTAATCGGCATCAGCGAACTTACGGGTTTTCCCGAATGTTTGGACGGTCGAGTAAAGACGTTGCACCCCATCGTGCACGCAGGTCTTCTTGCTATGCGTTCCAATCCCGAGCACATGGCACAGCTTGAAAAATTGAACATCAACACAATCGACGTGGTTGCTGTCAACTTGTATCCGTTCAAGGCAACGATTTCTAAGCCGGGTGTGCTCTTTGAAGATGCGGTAGAGAATATCGACATCGGTGGCCCTACGATGATTCGCGCGGCAGCGAAAAACTATCAAGACGTAGCGGTTGTCGTTGACCCGAAGGATTATGAAAGAGTGCTTTCCGAATTGGAAGCAGGCGCAATCACGCTTGAAACCAAGAAATATTTGCAATACAAAGTATTCGCGCATACGGCTGTGTACGATAGTATGATTTCCAACTACCTTGCGCAACAGCTTGGTATCCGTTATCCCGACAGCATCACGTTTGCGTATGAAAAGGCGCAAGATATGCGTTATGGCGAAAACCCTCACCAAGGCGCTTCCTATTACAGCGAAGAATTTATCCGCGCGGGTTCGCTTTCCAAGGCGAAACAGCTTTGGGGAAAAGAACTTTCCTATAACAACATCAACGACGCAAACGGCGCGTTGGAACTTGTAAAAGAGTTTGGCGACCAACCTTGCGTAGTGGCTTGTAAGCACGCAAATCCTTGCGGGGTAGGCACGGGCAACAGCATTTACGAAGCGTACGTAAAGGCGTATGAAAGCGACCCTGTTTCCGTATTTGGTGGCATTTTGGCAATCAACGGCATCGTAGACGAAGCAACGGCAACGGAAATCAATAAAATTTTCATTGAAATCGTTATTGCGGAGGGCTACACCGAAGGTGCTCTTGAAATTTTGAAAGTGAAAAAGAATATTCGTCTTTTGGAATTGCCTGACATCAAGGCACATAGAGAGGACACGGCGTACGATATGAAGAAAGTGTACGGTGGGTTGCTTATTCAAGATTACGACAATACGTTGTTTGCGGAAGAAAACTTGAAAGTAGTGACGAAGCGCGCACCTACGGAAGAAGAAATGAAGGCGTTGCTTTTCAACTGGAAAGTGGTTAAGCATACCAAATCGAACGCTATTGTCGTAGGTAAAGCGGATAGAACGACGGGTATCGGTATGGGACAAACCAATCGTATTTGGGCGGCGCAACAAGCGATTGAACACGCTGGTGAAGAAGTTAAGGGTTCCGTTATGGCAAGCGACGCGTTCTTCCCGTTCCCCGATTGCGTAGAGGAATGTGTAAAGGCAGGTATTACGGCAATCGTACAACCTGGTGGAAGCATTAAAGACCAACTTTCTATCGATGCTTGCGATGCGGCAGGTATCGCGATGATTTTCGTTGGCGAAAGACATTTCAAACACTAATTGACAATAAAAAAGCCTCGCAGATTTCTGCGAGGCTTTTTTTATAAAAATTTAATTTTCAGATTTACGAGCTTTATATTCAGCAATGGCTTTTGCAAGCTGGTCGGGACAAGAGGTGTTGCCCTTACAACGTACGCCTTTTAAAATGGCTTCAATTTCATCGATGTCTTTGCCTTCGACAAGGCGTGCAATACCTTGCAAGTTGCCACTACAACCGCCGATAAAACGTACGTTATGTATTTTGTTTTCGCTATCAACCTCAAAAAGGATTTGTCTGGAACAAGTTCCAATGGGGGAATAAGTAAACATAATAATCGTCCTCCTATTGTTTGTATATAAGATAATTTCTTAGTCTACGAGCGTATCGTAAACGGCGGAATATAATTCCGAAGCTTTGCTTTCCCAATTTTTATAGATATGTTGCGCAGTCTTTTTATCAGGCACGACAAATTTGAGCTCGACCATCGGTTGAACGGGCGCAAGAATTTTCAAAAAGACGGTATACGTGCCGTCTACGTTTTGATAATAGTCGGCTTTGCACTCCTGCCTATTGCGAAGTTTACCGCTGTTTTTCTTAATAAAAGCGGAAATTTCCTCTCGAATACTTTTTGGAATATTGATATAGAAATTGCTTAAACTTTCCCTGCCGTCGCTCGTAATCGTGTAAAGAGGTTCTTCATCAGCGGAAGAAATGCGACAAAGGAAACCGTCGTCCAAAAGACGGGGGAGAAGCTCGATACAATCCATATAATTAAGCCAATTATTCCCCGCTGTGCACATTTCTATAATCGTGCGTTGAGAAAGCGCGCTTTCCATTTTATCAAAAACGAAAAGCACGATTAACTTATTGACGGACGTTTCACCTTGTATTTGCATTTGTAATAGCTCCTTTTGCCGTGACGTGATACCCAAGCAAAAGCACACAGGCTCGGGGAAATACTTCATAGATAAAAAAGACGGGGCGGAACCCCATTTTTTTGCAAGTGTGTATATTATACATAAAATTTTGCGGAAAATCAAGATATTTTGCAAAAATAATTTGCGAAATTTTTTATTTGTGCTATAATGATAAGAAAAAAAGGGAAAAGTTGTTTATTTTGTCTTTTCGCGTAGAGGTTGATAATGGACTTTGTGGAAAAAACGATAAAAAAGAATTACGTATATAAGGGAAAAATTCTCACGCTTCGTAAAGACGACGCGCTCCTTCCTAACGGTGAGCCGTGTATTCGGGAAATTATTGAGCACAGCGGTGGCGCGTGCGCGTTATATATGGAAGGAGATAAGGTATTGTTCGTTCGTCAATACCGATATGCTTACGGGGAAAGTATTTACGAATTGCCTGCGGGGAAATTAGAACCACACGAGGACCCGATGCTTACGGCGAAAAGGGAATTAGAGGAAGAAACGGGCATAACGGCAGGGCGGTTAGAGCTGTTATACGTAGCATATCCTTCGCCTGGATACACCGACGAAAAGATTTATATTTATCGTGCGTTTGACGGTGAAAAAACGCAAAGACACCTTGACGAAGGGGAGTTTGTCGACGTGGTTTGGATTCCGGTTGATAAGGTGAAAAACATGCTGAAAAATGGGGAGATAAAAGACGCGAAGACGATAATCGCATTGCAACAATATTTTATAAATGGATAAACGGATAAAAACGTGGGGACGGAAACCGTCCCCACGTTTTTTGCTGTACGCATAGAGATAAAAAATAAAGGAGAAAAAAGATTAACGGCACTTAGAACAGCCACAATCACAGCAATTGCATGCGGGTGCAAGAATTGCGGAAAGCGTACCGTTTTTATATAAGCAATAGAGCAAAGCAACCAAAATGGGAAGACCGCAACCGCTGAAAATATTCGAGCAGAAAATCCCGTCTTTCGAGCCGAGTACGAGCAACGCAATGAGAATCCAAAGGGTGGTATTTCCCGATAAACAACAATTCATAAAAACCTCCTGTGTTAGCCGCAGGGGATATGTAAAATCGATTTTTTAATCGGATAATGACCTGCGGTTTTGTCTTTCTATTACATAATATTCTTTGTTGCATACTTTTGTGAGAAAAAACAAGGAAAAACGGAAGAAAAAGCGAAAAACGACTGTCATTTTGTTGATTAAATAAAAAAAATGCGTTATAATAATTGTATGCGCTTGGAGAATACGGCTTTGCCGATTCTACCGTTAAAAAGTGCAAATACATTTTTTATCTGCGGGTATCTTTTAGAAGAACTCGATGGAGGTTTATCATGAGGCGTTCTACGGCGCACACAGTTGCCTTTATAGGCATTATGACGGCGTTAATGGCCGTTATCCTTACGTTAGAGACGTACGTTTTTATTTACTTTATTAAACCGTCTCCTGCGTTTTTATCTATTCCGCTTTTTATAGCATTGTCTATGTACGGCGATTGGAAGAGAAGCTTTATCGGTGGCACGATTTTCGGTTGTTGTTCCTTTATTTTATCTTTCGTCGTTGGGTACACGGTATTTTATAATCCGTTGATTTCTATTCTTCCTCGCGCGATTGCAGGCGTGGCTGGGTATTGGATTTTACACGGACTTTCCCTTTTGTCGAAAGGCAAAGTTAAAGACGTTATTAGGGCAGTTTCAGCGGGCTTAACCGTTATATTGCACACAGTCTTGGTGCTTGGCGCAATGGAAATTTTTGCAACGGGCGGTGCGTTTTTTGATACCGTTTGGCAAACGATAGTCGGGGTAAACTTTATTGCGGAATTCGTTTGTGCCATTATTTTGACGCCAATTCTTGTGCGTGTTATGAAAAAATATACGAAAACGCCTGATGTTGTTCCGTTGAGAAAGCGTAAGGTGGCAGGTAAATAAGTATGATTATTTGTATTGATATTGGTAATACGAATATAAAATACGCCATTTATGAAAAGGACGATTTGAGATTTTCTTTTCGTGTGGCGACCGATTTGAAAAAAACCTCGGATGAGTACGGTGAACAGCTTACGGGCATGCTTACCTCCCAAGGCGTTGACGCCAAAGATATTACGGGCGGTATTATGTCGTCCGTCGTCCCTTCGCTTGATTACACGATAGAGAAGATGTGCGCGCTGTATCTCAGTATTCAGCCGTTGCATATTGCCCCTGGGCTTAAATCGGGGTTAAATATCCGTTGTGACGACGCAAGAGAAGTGGGGGCGGACAGAATTGTAAACTGTGTATCTGCTATCGTGGAATACGGCGAAAATACGCCGATGATTGTTATTGATTTCGGTACGGCTACGACGTTTAATATTATCAGCGAGAAAAACGAATTTATCGGTGGCGTTATTGCACCGGGGATTAAAGGTTCGCTTGATTCGCTCGTCAACGGTACGGCAAAGCTTCCGCGTGTAGAGATAGAAGCGCCTCCGTCGGTTATCGCGAAAAATACGGTGACGAATATGCAGGCGGGCATCGTTTTCGGTTTTGCAGGGCTTGTGGAATTTATCGTTAAAAAGATTAAAAAGGAATTAAAAACGAACAACGTAAAAACGATTGCTACGGGCGGTTTCAGTACGATTATTTCTAAGGAAATCGAATGCATTGACGTTGTAGATAAATTACTCACTTTAAAGGGATTGAAATATTTGTACAATCTCAATACGCAAGAAAAATAAAAGAAAGCATAAAAAGTAAGACTTTTTGAAAGGAGCAAAACATGGTTAAGAAGGTTGGCGTTGCGATTTTAGGACTTGGCGTAGTTGGTGGCGGTACGTACCAAACGCTTGTCGAACATCACGATTTTTATTTAAAAACGCAACAAGTGGATATTTCCGTTGAAAAAGTGCTTGACCTTAATCTTGAAAGGTTAAAGGCGCTTGGTGTTCCGCAGGAATGTATTGCGAAAAATATTGAAGAAGTGTTGGCGGACCCCAACGTAGATATCGTTGTGGAAACAATTGGCGGTATCGGCGTTGCAAAAACGTTCGTGACGGCGGCGCTCCGCGCGGCAAAGACGGTTGTCACCTCCAATAAAGAACTTATTTGTAAGTTCTCGCACGAACTTGAAAAGATTGCAAAGCATAATCATTGCGGTTTGTATTACGAAGCGAGTTGCGTAGGCGGTGTGCCCATTATCCGCACGCTTTTGGACGGCGTGCAGGCAAACCATATCCAAAGCATGATGGGTATCGTCAACGGTACGACGAACTATATTTTGACGAAGATGACCTATGAAGGGGCGGATTATGCGGAAGTTTTGAAGGAAGCGCAAAAGCTTGGTTATGCGGAAGCGAACCCTACGGCGGACGTAGACGGATACGATTCCATGTACAAACTTTCTATTCTTTCTTCTATGGCGTTCCATACGAAAATCCCGTACACCAAAATTTTCCGTGAGGGTATCTCTACCGTAAACGTAAAAGATATCGCATACGGAAGAGAGTTCGGCTACACCTTAAAGCTTCTTGCTATCGGTAAAAATAGCGATAAGGGAATAGAAGTACGCGTTCATCCCACGTTTATCCCCACCAATCATCCTTTGGCAAGCGTAAACGATTCTTTTAATGCCGTTTACATGACGGGGGACGCTGTGGACGACGTAATGCTTTACGGACGTGGTGCCGGCGCTTTGCCTACGGCAAGCGCGGTTGTAAGCGACGTGATTTATGCGGCTACGCACTCGGATATTAAATATTCAACGTTTAAAAATAACGCTACGGCGGAAAGCAACGTGAAGTTCGTTTCCGATTTTGCAAGTGCATATTATATTCGCCTTGCCGTAGAAGATAAGGCGGGCGTTTTGGCAAAAGTGACGGGTATCTTTGGCAAATGCGGAATTTCCATTGTCCAAATCACGCAGAAAAACGCTGAGAGTGCCGAGGACGAACGCGTTCCTTTGGTCGTTATCACGCATAAGACTACGGAAAACGCCGCGAAGAACGCCGTTTCTAAAATCAATGCTTCGGGTATCGGTTCGGTAGAAGCAGTTATTCGCGTGGAACAATAACAAGAATACATCGAAAGAGAGGCGCTGTCGCCTTTCTTTCGCGTTTTAGTAGAATATTTTAGAAAAATAAGGGAACTTATGTTAACGAAAGAAAAAATTGAACAATACATAGCCATTTTAGGGGAAGAATTAGTCCCTGCTATGGGCTGTACCGAGCCGATTTCTATTGCGTATGCGGCGGCAAAGGCGCGTGCGGTGATTGAGGAAACGCCTATCCGTGGCAGATTGGAAGTAAGCGGTAATATTGTGAAAAACGCAAAAAGCGTCGTTGTTCCGCATACGGGTGGTTTGCGGGGAATAAAATCGGCGTTTGCGGCAGGGCTTGCCGTGGGGGACGCGGAGGCAAGGTTAGAGGTTCTTTCTAACGTCACGGAGGCGGAAAAGCAAGGAATAGCCACGGTACGTGATAGCTTTCCTTTGGAAATCATAACCCCCGAGGACGCCCGAATTTTTGATATTGGCGTCACGCTTATTTCTGCAAATCACACCGTTTTCGTCCGTATTGCCGATACGCATACCAACGTCGTATGTATACGTAAAGACGGGGAGATTTTGTTTGAAAAACCGCTTGCCGATATGGGTAAAAAAACGGATAGAAGCGTATTGAACGTAGAGGATATTTTGGCGTTTGCCAACGCGGTAAACGTAGAGGACGTCAAAGAGGTGCTCGAACGTCAAATTCAATACAATATGGCGATAGCAGAAGAGGGATTGAAAAACGATTACGGTGCGAATATTGGCAAAGTTTTGCTCCGTGCTTATCAACCGGATATCAAAATTACGGCAAAAGCGTATGCCGCGGCGGCAAGCGACGCCCGTATGAACGGTTGCGAATTGCCCGTTATCATCAATTCGGGAAGTGGCAATCAAGGGATAACGGCTTCCGTGCCCGTTATCGTGTACGCAAAAGGCTTGCACATGTCCAAAGAAAAATTGTATAGGGCGCTTTGCGTGTCTAATTTGATTACAATTCACTTAAAATCGGGGATTGGCACCCTTTCTGCGTATTGTGGAGTCGTATCCGCAGGCGCAGGCGCGGCGTGTGGCGTGGCGTATTTGCTCGGTGGTGGAATGGACGAGATAGAACATACGCTCGTCAATGCATTGGCAATTGATTCGGGGATTATCTGCGACGGTGCAAAAGCAAGCTGTGCGGCAAAGATAGCGACGGCGGTGGAAAGCGGATTGCTTGGATTGAATATGTACTATAACGGCAACGAATTCTACGCGGGCGACGGCATTGTCAAATCGGGCGTGGAAAAAACGATTAATAGCGTTTCCCGTCTTGCGCATAAGGGTATGCGTGAAACGGATAAAGAAATTATCCGCATTATGTTGGACGGAGAATAAAGAATAAAGGTAAAAAAAGCGTGCGTTTTTCTATGGAAAGGCGTGCGTTTTTTGTTTTTTTCAAAAAATACGGAGAAATTGTCGAATTTTTATTATTAATAATAAAATACCCCCTTAAAATCCTTGCATTTTCGAGGGGAATTGTGGTAAAATAACTTTAATCAATTTTTTTGATTATAACAGCAATTCAATTCGATTTTTTTGTTTAAGGAGATGTAAAAATGGAAAGAGTGTACAATTTTTCGGCAGGACCTTCGATGTTGCCCGTATCGGTGCTTGAAAAAGCGGCGGCAGAAATGCTTAATTATCAAGATAGCGGTATGTCCGTTATGGAAATGAGCCATCGTACCCCCGTATATGAAAAAATTATCGGCGATGCAGAAATGCTTCTTCGTAAGGTTATGGAAATTCCCGATAACTATAAAGTTTTATTCTTGCAAGGCGGTGCGTCCACGCAATTTGCGGCTGTACCTTTGAACTTTCTTGCAAAAAGCGGTAAAGCGGATTATATCCTTTCGGGACAATTCTCCACGAAAGCGTATAAAGAAGCGCAAAAATACGGCGACGTAGTTGCCGCAGCGTCGAGCAAAGACGCAAACTTCACGTTTGTACCCAAAACGGATAAATCTTCCTTCCGTCCTGATGCTGATTACGTACATATCTGTTTCAATAACACGATTTACGGCACGAAGTTCCCGTATATTCCCGACACGGGGGATATTCCTTTGGTTGCTGATATGTCTTCTTGTATTTTAAGCGAACCGTTTGACGTTTCCAAATTCGGCGTGATTTATGCGGGTGCGCAAAAGAATATGTCCGCGGCGGGTTTGACGATTGTTATCGTGAGAGAGGATTTGCTTGGCAACGCAAAAGAACAAACGCCGTCCATGCTCGATTATAAGCTTATGGCGGATAACGGTTCTATGTACAATACGCCTCCTTGCTGGTGCATTTATATTGCAAAGCTCGTTTACGAATGGATTTTAGAGCTTGGCGGTTTGGAAAAGATGAAAGAAATGAACGTGGCAAAGGCAAACCTTTTGTACGATTATCTCGATTCGCAAGATTATTATATTGCGCCCGTGGAAAAGGAAAGCCGTTCGATGATGAACGTGACGTTCGTGACGGGCGACGCGGACTTGGATAAGAAATTTGCAAGCGAAGCGGCAAAATGCGGGCTCGTGAATTTGAAAGGTCACCGTTCGGTTGGTG
>SVIK01000061.1 GCA_015069525.1 Clostridiales bacterium
TGGAACGTGCAAATTTTCCGCCTCGAACGAGTAAGCAAATAAGGGAAGTGGAAAAGGAAAACAGGTAAGATATGACGACTGCCCAACCCGCAAGGTTGACGCCCTGCTCCACCGATTGCATACGTCGCAATAAAAGTACGCCCGCCACGACCATAACGCTCTCTTCGGCGATTTCCAAAATAGAGGGGAGTAAAAATTCCTTATTCCCCCAAAAATATCCTCTAAAAACGGCGTAGAGTGAGGAAAAGGAGAGCCCGATTAAAAGAATTCGAAATACGGGGATTCCTCGTCCGTCCGAGAAAAAGGGGGTGGAGAGAGAGGGAAACAAACCGAAAAGGAGGGCAAAAGGCAGGGTGAGAAGTAGGGATAAGAGAACGCCTGCGGAAAGGGCGCTCTTTTCTCCGTAAGGGTTGTTTTCCGCTTTGCTTTTGGAGATTAGACGGGATACGCTGATAGGGATACCGCCCGTGCCTATGGTAAGAAAGACGGCGAAAAGGGAGAGGGCGACTTGGTAAGTGCCCAGCCCTTCCGCGCCCAACATGCGCGATAAAACGACGCGGTATAAAAAGCCCAAGCCACGTTCGGCAATGGAAAGCGCGGTGACAATCGTAGCGGTGGTGGCAAACGCCGTGGGGGTGGGTTTGCGTTTTGTGTGTGGTTGAAAAACAAGTCCTTTCATACCATTATTGTACGAGCTTTCAACGGGGTTTTATGACAGAAGAAAGGCGTATATTTTCTATTTAGCGCATATAATAACGTATGTTGATATTGGAAAAGCAAAATTGGTATAAGGTAAAAGAGGGGCAAACGGTGGCGGAAATCGCCAAAGCTTTTTGCGTTTCCGTGCGTTTGCTCGTCAAAGAGAACGGCTTATCGGCAGAGCCGAGCGTAGGGAGGCTCTTGCGTATTCCTAAAACGTGCGGTAATGCGTATACGGCGGGAGAGGGGGATACGAAAGCGTTGCTTTGCGGGAGCGAAAGGGCGTATGCGGAAAAGAATGGAACGAATATTTTGTATCCAGGGATGCGGGTGATTTTGTAGCCGTTTGGCTTTTTTGCACAAAGCAAGAGATGAACGGCATACAATAATACTAACAAACGATTACGCGAAAAACCCGAAAACCTTTTTCGGCGGGATTCGTGACAGGAGGTATACCATGTCCTTTTATTCCAATTTCCAATCGGATAAATGTCCTTGCGCAATCACGGGCAATCCGATAAACGGTATTACGGAAAAGGTTTGTATTCAAGCGGAAAAAATCTTCGACGCAGGTATTAAACAAACGCAAATCGAGAACTATTCTTTGACGCTTACCGACCTTGACCCTGCTACCATTACATATCCTTTAACGTTCGTATCCGCACGCTCGACGGGGGAAGCCACCGTAAGCAATTTGAACGTGGAACGTCAAGCGGATAGACAATGCGCGCGTGTGCAAGCCACCGTATCCGTGCCCCTCGAAGTGCTCTTTACCGACGCCAACGGCGTGGAGGGTACGGCGACGGCAACGGTATCGATTGACCAAGACGTGTTGTTGTACGTACCCTCTCCCTCGATTATGCCCTTTACGGTGACGGCGGTGATGAGTGCAGTCGTACCCAACGGCACGTATAATGCAGAAACGCAAGGCTTTACGGCTACGATTTGCGTGACGGTTATTTTGAAAATTTCTATGCCCGTGGAATTGCTTGTGCCGACGTACGGTTATTGCGTAATTCCGCCTGCACAAGATTATTCGCAAGAGGTATGCGCGGGCTTTTTCGAATTGCCTTTGTATCCGCAAAACAAACCTTGTTGCAATAAATAAAGGATTATGAAAGGATAAAAAACGCCGCGGCATTTTGCCGCGGCGTTTACAGTATTTTTGTTAGATAAGTATTTCTCCATCTGTGCAAATTATTTTTGTGATATTTGATTGGGCATTCCATTCATATTTTTCAATGGCGTTCCATTCTTCTTTTGTGCCGTTGAAGATAATTTTTGTTAAATTGTGGCAGTTGTAGAATACGGATGAGAAGATAGTATTTACACTGTTTCCAATTGTTACGCTTGTCAAATTTTTGCAATTTGAGAACGCGGATGGACCGATGCTGGTTACGTTATTTCCAATTGTTATACTTGTTAAATTCTCGCAACCTGAGAAGGTGAATCCGTCGATAATTGTTATATTGTCACCTATGGTTATAGTTGATAAATGATTGCAATTAGAAAACGCGCGGTGGACAATATCGGTAATAGGATATACTGTTTCTTTATATCGTATCGTGGAAGGAATATTAGCGGAAAGAATATTGTTTAAGGGCTTGGTAAGTATAGCAACATTGTCTTTTATTCCATACCATATATTTTCATGTAAGACATAGATGTATCCGTCGGTTGCTACGTCGTTATTATTGCAATCCCAAATGATAAAACAGTCGTGGGAAAAATTATCATGCCAACCATTTGGTTTGGAAGTCGCTTCACAATATAATGTTGCATTCATTGGAGTAAATGCCCATTCCTCAATTGTAGTTACACTGTTAGGAATTGTGATTTTTATTATATTTATACACCGAGAAAATGCACGGTCGCCGATACTTGTTAAATTGCTTGGAAGAGTGATTTCCGTTAAATTGCTACATCCGTAAAAAGTTTGATCCTTAATACTAGTTATACCGTCTGGTATATTGATTGTTGTTAAGGAAATACAGCCTTGAAAGGCATAATATCCAATGCTAGTTACGCTGTCGGGTATAACTACGTTTGTTAAATTTATGCAAGATTCAAAGGCGCTGTCGCCTATTGTTGTTACTCCATTGGGGATTGAAAACGAGGATTCTGTTTTATTTTTAGAATACTGTATTAACAACGTACCGTCTTTATTGTATAAATTTCCGTCGATATCTTTATATGCTGGATTATTTTTGCTTACTTGTATACTTGTTAACGTTTGGCAAGAGAAAGGCGCGATGCCAAGATTTATTATACTATCGGGTATAATAATTTCCGTTAATAAACAATCGGCGAAGGCATAATCTCCAATGCTAGTTACGCTGTCGGGTATAACTACGTTTGTTAAATTGGTGCAAAAGGCAAAGGCGTAATCTCCAATGATAGTTACGCTGTCGGGTATGAGAATTTCGGTTAGCTTGCTATGAGCAAAAGCAGAATTGCCGATATGCGTTATGTTATTGGGGATAGAAATCTCTGTTAAAGCATAGCAGTTGGAAAAGGTATCGTTCCATATTTTTGTTACGCTGTCAGGGATTGTGATTTCTGTTAAACGTTCGCAACTGTAAAAAGCGGAATTGCCTATTGCGTTTACGCTGTTGGGAATATCTATTTTTGTTAAATTTTTACAACGGGAAAAAGCGTTGTCGCTAATAGCGTTTACACCGTTGGATATACTAAAAAGCGTATCTGTTTTGTGCGGGGAGTAACGAATTAACGTTTTTCCGTCTTTACTGTATAGATTGCCGTCAATATCTTTATAAACGGTGTTATTTTCATGTACTTTTATGCTTGTTAAGAAAGGATAAGGTTCTATAAAAGCACTATCACATATCACCTTGGTCGTTTCCGCAATAAAACAGGTTGTTTCCTCGTTGGATAAAGAAATTTCGATTAAGGCAAAATAGGGATTGTTTTCAGTTCCTAAATATCGACAATTGCCGTCCGTATTATAGGCTACATTATACCAATAAAATACGTATTTGCCAATGCTTTTTAATTGACTGTTATTGCCAAAACGTACGGTCAGAAGGGAGTCCATCATTGAACCGTTGAAAGCATAATCATTGATATAGTTAACGGCATCGGGGATAAAGACATCTGTTAGATTGGGACACGAAGAAAAAGCAGCTTCCCCAATAATTTTAGTGTGGTCGTGTATTTGATAACTGTTATAACTGTTGTCGATTGCGTCAATTAAAGCCAAATATTGGTTCTGTTTGTTACCTAAATATTTACAATTGTTATAAGTGTTATAAATTAAATTTTCACAACCCGAAAATGCATTAAAACCTATGTATGTCAAACTATTTGGTAAGATGACCTTTGTTATTTGAACGCAATTCTCAAACGCATAATCATTGATGACTGTTACAGGCACACCATTGTGTTGAGAAGGGATAACGATTTGGGTGTCCGTACACGTACCAATACCATTGACAGTATACGTGGCATTTGTATTTAGCATATATTCCAATCCAGTACTTGCATTTTCAACAGGGGAAATATTTTCACCATTTTGATTATCGTTATCGTTTTGCTCGTACTCGCTGTTAGTAGTGTTGTTTTCTTTTTTATCACAGCCGACAAAGCCAAACGTGGCAAAAGACATGCAAAGTGTTGTTAAAGCTAAAATCCATTTCTTTTTCATTGTACATGCACCTCATAAAATTGGTTTTATTATAAGGGAAACGGCTTTTTTTGTCAAGGATATTTGCGTTCTTTCCCTATAAAACCTTGCTTTTTTGCTACGCAAATGGTATAATAAACGTATGAACGTTTATGCAATAAGCGATTTGCATCTTTCCACCACGACGGACAAGCCGATGAACGTGTTTGGCGGAAACTGGGAAGGGCACTTCGAAAAAATTAAAACCGATTGGCTGGAAAGCGTAAAGGACGAGGACGTCGTGCTGATTGCAGGGGATATCTCTTGGGCAATGAAGCTGGAAGACGCCGTGCCCGATTTGCGCTTGCTTGCCCCTTTGCCAGGGAAAAAGGTGTTTATCCGCGGTAATCACGATTATTGGTGGAACGGTATTTCGCGCGTTAGAGCTACCGCCCCCGACGAGAATTTTATTTTCTTGCAAACGGGCGCGGTGAAGATAGGGGACTTTATCTTCATAGGCTCGCGCGGGTGGACGAGTCCTGGTAGCCCCGATTATACCGAACAGGACAATAAGTTGTACCTTCGCGAGGGAGAACGTTTCCGCCTTGCCTTTGCGGAAGCGGATACGCTTTATACGGGGGTGGAAAAGAAAGTAGCACTTATCCACTATCCGCCCTTTAATTTGAAAAACGAAGATACGCTCTTTACCAAGGTATTTGAAGAAAACGGTGTAGAGAAAGTGGTGTTCGGGCATATACACGGCTCGGCATACTTCCCGTTAAAAACGTGGAAAAACGACGTGGAGTACGTGCTTACGGCGTGCGATAAAGTGGCGTTTAAGTTGGTGAAAATTTATTAAGTTTCCATAAATGGAAAATAATTAAAAAAAAGGAAAAAAAAGCGATAGTGGGCTCTTTACAAGCCCGCAAAAAAGTGATATAATAGTACGGATAAAAAACTAAACTTGGATTTGGAGAAAATATATGCTCAAAAGAAAAGATTTGATAGGGCTGATTGACGTGACGAAAGAGGAAATCACCGAAATCCTCGACACCGCCGACGTGATGAAACGCCATCTCAAAGCGGGAGAAAAACAACTCCCTTATCTCAACGGCAAAACGGCGACCATTCTCTTCTACGAAAACAGTACGAGAACGAGAACGAGTTTTGAACTCGCCGCGAAATACCTCGGTGCGAAAGTGGTAAACATTTCCGCGGGTAGCTCTTCCGTTGCCAAAGGCGAAACGCTTGTGGATACGGGCAAAACGCTGGACGCACAGCTCAACGACTTTTTGATTATGCGTCATCCTATGGGCGGTGCGCCCTACCTTCTTGCCAAAGTGGCAAAGGCAGGGGTTTTGAACGCGGGCGACGGTATGAACGAACACCCCACCCAAGCGCTCCTTGATATGCTGACGATGCGCGAACATTTCGGCAAATTGGAGGGGTTGAAGGTGGCTATCGTGGGCGACATCAAACACTCGCGCGTGGCAAAATCCAATTTGTTCGGTTTAAACGCGATGGGCGCGGAAGTGCGTATGTATGCGCCTGAAACGCTTATCCCTAAGGGGATAGATAAATTGGGCGCGAAGCTTTGTAAAAGCAAGGAAGAAGCGCTCGACGGCGTGGACGTCGTAATGGGGCTTCGTATTCAGCTCGAACGTCAACAAGCAGGCAACTTCCCTTCGCTCAACGAATATGCAGAGTTCTACGGCGTGACGGCAAAAGATTTACGTCTTGCCAAAAAGGATGCCATCATCATGCATCCCGGCCCTGTAAATAGAGGGGTAGAGCTTACGGGTAAAGTTATCGACCATGAGCAAAGCCGTATAGAGGAGCAAGTTTTCTCAGGTATTGCGGTGCGTATGGCTTGTTTGAAACTGTTAAACGATTATCGCAACGTGCAAAAGTAAAAAGGAGAAAGAAGTATGATTATCAAAAACGGAAACGTAGTTTTGAAGAACTCGGTAGAAAAGAAAGATATTTTGATTGAAAAGGGAAAAATCGTAAAAATCGCAAACGATATTCCCGCAAACGGCGACGAGGTAATCGACGCCAGCGGTAAGCACGTATTCCCTGGGCTTATCGATATGCACGTGCACCTTCGCGACCCGGGCTATGAATACAAAGAGGATATCGAAAGCGGATGTAAGGCGAGCGTAAAAGGTGGTTTTACGCAAGTTTGCTGTATGCCGAATACAAACCCGATTATGGATAACAAGGTAGTGGTTAGCTACGTAAAGCATAAAGCGCAAGAGGTCAACCTTTGCAAAGTGCACCCTATCGGCGCAATTACCAAAGGGGAGAAGGGCGAACAGCTTGCAGACATTGGCGAAATGAAAAAGGCGGGCGCGGTGGCTATCTCCGACGACGGCGTAGCGGTAAAGAGTGCGAGAGTTATGCGCCTTGCCATGGAATACGCAAGTGGATTTAATATCAAGTGCCTTTGCCATTGTGAGGATAAAGAGCTCGTTGACGGCGGTGTCGTAAACGAAGGGTTAAGCTCTACCATAGCAGGCTTGAAAGGGATTCCCCGTGCGGCGGAGGATATCATCATCGCAAGAGAAATTGCTTTGGCGGAAAGCTTGGACGTGCCCGTGCACATCTGCCACGTTTCTACGCACAGCGGTGTTCGACTGATTCGCGACGCAAAGAAAGCGGGGGTAAAGGTGACGGCGGAAACGTGTCCGCACTACTTTGCCGTGACGGACGAAATTATTAAGACGTTCGATACGAACACGAAAGTAAATCCGCCCATTAGAGAAGAAGTGGACAAGCAAGCAATTTTGGCTGGGCTCAAAGACGGGACGCTCGATTGTATCGTCACCGACCACGCGCCTCATCACGTCAACGATAAGAACGTGGAATACAACCTTGCTTCGTTTGGTATCAGCGGTATTGAAACGTCGTTTGGCTTTGCGATTACCTATCTTTATAAAGCAGGGGTATTAAGCCTTAACGAAATCGCAGACAAGATGTCGTATGCGCCCGCACAAATCTTGGGCTTGGACGGCGGTGAAATTAAAGAGGGTGGCGTAGCTGATTTGATGATTGCAGACCTTGAAGAAAGCTACGTGGTGAACCCTGCGGAATTTGTCAGCAAAGGCAAGAACAACCCCTTTGGCGGATACAAGCTTGACGGCGTTGTAAAATATACCATCGTTGACGGCGTTGTAAAATACCAAGCGTAAGCGGTGGACCACCGCGGGCAATTCTTTCTATCTTTCAGTATTGCGTAAGCGTTGTGATATCGTGGACGATAGGTTGGGAGGTATGCTTTTTTGCGTGCCTTGAACTGCCCGTATCTTCGCTGTTTACAATATAAAAAATATAAAACATATTTAGGAGAATTTTATGATTACGGATAAATTGATTGACGGCATTATCGGTATGCAAAACCCCACCTGCGTTGGGTTGGATACGCTTTTCGATTATTTGCCCGACGATATGAAAGAAGGCGTGACGACTTTTGAAGGCGTTGCGGAAAGAGTGTTCGATTTTAATAAGAAACTCATTGATACGCTCTACGATATCGTGCCCTCGGTAAAGGTGCAAATCGCATACTACGAAATGTACGGCGTGGCGGGTATGAAAGCGTATGAAGAAACGCTTAAATATGCGACGGAAAAAGGGCTCGTCGTGATTGCGGACGCGAAACGCAACGATATCGGCTCGACGGCGTCCTGCTATGCAAAGACCTTCCTTGGCGAAACGAAAGTCAACAATTTGTCCTTAAAAGCTTTCCCCGCCGATTACGTGACGGTAAACGGGTACCTTGGTACGGACGGCATCGCTCCCTTTGTCGAAGAATGCGAAAAGAACGAAAAGGGTATATTCGTGCTTGTAAAAACGTCCAATCCGTCTAGTGGGGAGCTTCAAAACCTCGTGCTTGAAAACGGCAAGCCCGTGTACGAATATATGGGCAACCTCGTGGAGAAATGGGGGGAGAGTACGATTGGGCAGTACGGTTATTCGGCGGTAGGCGCGGTGGTAGGCGCTACGCATCCCACGGAAGCGTCGCTTCTTAGAAAAGCGCTTCCGCATACCTTCTTCCTTATCCCCGGCTACGGTGCGCAAGGCGGTAATGCGGAAATGCTGAAAAGCTGTTTCGGCGCAAACGGCTTGGGTGGCGTTGTAAATAACTCCCGCGGAATTTTGACGGCGTACAAGAAAAACGGCGGTACGTATTACGAAGCGGCAAGAAAAGCGGCGATTGCTATGCAAGAAGATTTGTCCAAAACGATAGGGGTAATGAAAAAATAAGCTATGAAAGATTATATCGGCTTGATAATCGAGAATAAAAAGGTGGCGGAAAATATCCACGCAATCACTTTTGATTTAGGGGAAAAGCCTGCCGTTAGGGCAGGTCAGTTTGGCGATATCGCGGTGGGCGGAACGCATCTTTTGCGCCGTCCCATTGCCATTTGCAAAACGGCGGGCAATACGGTGACGTTTTGCTACCAAATCAAGGGCGAAGGTACGCAAATGCTCCGCGATAAAAAAGTAGGGGAGAAATGCAACGTATTGCTTCCTCTTGGCAACGGCTTTTACGTGGAAGAAAACGAGAAAAAAGTGGCGCTCGTCGGCGGTGGCGTGGGCGTGTTCCCCCTTGTTTCCGTAGTGCAAGCGTACGCGGACAGCAAAGAGATTTCCGCGTATATCGGGTATAGAAATAAAGGCGCGGTTTGTGGCGTGGAAGATTTTGAAAAAGCGAGCAAATTCGTCGCCGTCACGGACGATGGAAGCTACGGCGAAAAAATGAACGCCGTGCAAGCGTTTGCCAAAGACTTGGATAACGGGTATTTGCCCG
>SVIK01000062.1 GCA_015069525.1 Clostridiales bacterium
TTCGACAGGCTTTTCCTCTTCGGGCTTTTCTTCCTCGTTAGGCTTTTCAGGCGTAGGCGTGTTGTTATCTCCGTTTCCATCGCCTTGTTCGGTGTTCGCACCGCCCGTGTTATCCGCGTTGCTACCGCTCTCACCACAACCGACAAAACCTACCGTCGCCAACAATAAACACAACGCCATTAACCCAATTAGCCATTTCTTTTTCATCTTTACCGCTCCTTTTGAAAGAATTGATTTTATTATACAAAAAGATTTTCTTTTTGTCAATAAAATTAGCTAATTTTTCATAATCAAAAACAATCCCCGAACGGCATAAACCGTTCGGGGGAGATATATTTTATCTTACTTATTTACTTAAAACATTTCTACGTACGCGTCGCGTTCTGCGCCAACGGATACGTATTTAATTTTGCAACCGCACGCCTTTTCGATATACGCGATATAGTCAAGCGCTTCCTTGGGCAAATCTTCCTTCTTTCTGCAACCAGAAATATCGCAGTTCCAACCCTTTACACTTTCAAAAATCGGTTTGCAATCGTCCAAAACGTCGATAAACGGGAATTCGTGGATAATCTTGCCGTCGAGTTCGTACGCGGTACAAATTTCGATTTCTTCATACGCGGAAAGTACGTCCATTTTCGTGAGCGCAATTTCCTTTGCGCCTTGGCAACGGATACCGTAGCGAGAAGCCACTACGTCGAACGGTCCAACACGTCTAGGTCTGCCCGTAGCCGCGCCGTATTCTCCGCCCAAATCACGCAATTTCTTTGCCTTTTCGTCGAAATATTCCGCCGTGAACGGGCCTTCGCCTACGCACGTGGAATACGCTTTCATAATACCAATCGAGTTATCAAGTTGGAGCTGAGGAACGCCTGCACCAATGGGCGCGTACGCCGCAATCGTCGAAGAGGAAGAGGTGTAAGGGTGAATACCGAAATCGATATCACGCATAGCGCCAAGTTGCGCCTCGAACATAATGTTCTTGCCCTCGTCGTTCGCTTTTGTCAAAAATTCGCCCACGTCGCAAACGAAGGGTGCGAGCTTTTTGCCAAATTCCTCAAAGTATGCGATAATATCTTCCGTCTTAACCGCTTCCGCTTTATAACCGCCTACTACCGTAAGGTTTTTCCATTCCACGATGTCTGCAACGCGTGCATACAATTTTTCCGTGTTCAAAAGTTCGCCCATACGGAACGCTTTTTTGTAGTATTTATCCGCGTAAACGGGCGCAATACCACGGCGGGTAGAACCGAATTTCTTACCAGCAAGACGGTCTTCTTCCAAACAGTCTTGCAATACGTTATACGGCATCGTGATAACGGCTCTGTCGGAAATTTTAAGATTTGCAGGCGTAATTTTGATACCTGCTTCCATGAGTTTCGCCATTTCTCCGCAAAGGTGTTTGATATCGATAACCATACCAGGCCCCATTACGTTGACTACTTCTTCACGCAAAATCCCCGAAGGAAGCAAGTTCAAAATGAATTTACCCCTTTCGTTGATAACGGTGTGCCCCGCGTTGTTTCCGCCTTGATAACGGCAAACTACGTCAAAGTTTTGAGAAAGCAAGTCTACCATACGGCCTTTGCCTTCGTCGCCCCAGTTAATACCACAAATAGATGTGAGCATTTTTATATATCTCCTTTCTTTTTTACCAATTCTCGGTATGAAGAGTTCTTCATAGCTACCGCTTTTTTGCGCAACAAAAACACGCCAACGCATACGATAGCAATTTATTATAACTCTTTTTTTTTTCATTGTCAAGCCTATATAGCGTCACTTTACCGCAAAACCGCTAAAAATCGATAATTTTTTTAATAATAAAAAAAATCTACTATTGACAAAAACGAAAAAATGCGTTATGATAATATTGTAAAATCCGTAAAATCGGCTTTTTGATAAGGAGAAAATTATGTATTGTAGAGAATGCGGGGAAAAATTAAGTTTGCGTTTTTGCGAAAACGAAGGTTTAATCCCCTATTGCGGAAAATGTCAGGAATATATGTTCCCGCAGTTTCCCGTGGCGGTTTCCATGGTCGTCACCAACCGTACGCAGGATAAAATCCTGCTTGCCAAACACGTCGAGGACGAAGATTTTATTCTGTTTGCAGGCTACGTGAAAAAGGGCGAAAACGCCGAAAAAACTATCCCCAGAGAAATCAAGGAAGAACTTGGCTTGGACGTAGTAAAAGCCAAGTATATGTCTTCGCGCTATCATAACAAAAAAGAAGTGCTGATGCTCAATTTCATCGTTATCGTGGAAGATAAACCGATTAAATTGCAGGAGAGCGAGTTAAAAGAAGCGCGTTGGTGCACACCCGAAGAAGCGGTAGCCCTTATCCGCAAGGGCACGACGGCGGAATTTTTCTTAAACAACGCCGTACGGGAATTGAAAAAGAAGATTTAGAAAAACAAAGGCGGTTTTGCAAACATCATGCAAAACCGTCTTTGTTTTATTCTTTTATCAAAACCCACGTAGTAATTTTCGTGGGGCGCATAGTGCTATCTTTATCTACCCGCGTGTACCTACCATTAATAATTTCCGCAGAATAAGACATAACGCCATTCATATCACCAAAGGAAATTCTATTTTCCGTAGAACTTTTTTCCCACGTTCCATAAGAAGTCGTTTTATATATTTGGTCGTACCAACGATATCTTCCGTTCGCTTCTAATTCCAAAACGGCAAATTCTTTTGTTATTCCATCCTGCCCCACCTTATATTCGACATCATATATATCGTATTGCTTATTGTCATACGAATAAGAGTAGAAATAATAGGTGCCCACGTACGGTGTTCTATCAAACTCTTCTTCCTGAGTACCGCTTGAAGAACCTTCACCTAAAAGTTCATCCAAAAAATCACACCCTCCGAGTCCGAAACACGTCATCAAAGACATCATTAACGCCAAAATAGAAACTAAAATTTTTTTCATTTGTTTTTCTCCTTTTTTTAATTGATAATACAATTATAATTCATGTTTTATGAATTGTCAAGCATTTTTCATCAAAAAATTTATATAATATGAATTATGAAGATATTTGGAGAACGCGTAAAACGCGAATTAAAAGAACAGGGAAAAACACAAAAAGACTTAGCGAGGGTGTTATGCGTGCAAACTTCTACCCTTTGCGAGTGGTTAAACGACCATAACGAACCGCCCATGCAAATCATTGTCAACATAGCCAAAACGTTAGACGTTTCTACCGATTATTTGCTTGGACTAAAAGACTACGACTAAATTTTACAGCCGAGGCGTTTTGCCTCGGCTGTCGTTTTAGTATTTCTATTTATTCCGTTTAATTTTTAGGCACTACTACGAGCACGCCTTCACCCGCAGGTACGTTTACCGTAATGCTGTTGCCCGACGTTTGCGTTTCCTTCGCGTCTTGTACCTTCGTCAAATTGTACGTTCCGTTAAAGTTCAACGTAATCGTCGCATCCGAGCTTACGCTGTTCGAAGCGATATAGTACGCGTAGCCGTAATCACGATACTCGAAACATCCAACGATTGCATCCCCCCAGCCTGTCGCACTCGTCAACGCGCCGTACGAAGTAATCTTATCGTTTTCAGGAATGGGGTCGAGCGAGTTGTTCACTTGGATAATACCCACCGATTTACATTTTAAGAGCACTTTACCAACCGCTGAAACCTGCTTATTGATTTTTTGCACGTAATCGTAGCTCTTCGTTTTTTCGTTGTTTCTATTGATACAGCACGCCGTTTGTTTCAAGCGATAACTAAGTGGCGCATAATAGTTGAAATAATTTACGCCCTTTGAGCCATACGCAAGTTGCGTATGCACGGAAAATCCTACTTCCGCATACGAAAGCGCACGACATTCGTCCGCATTGCTACCGCCGAAAGTTCCCGTTTGCGCAAACATCCAGAACGGTACGTTATACGCCTGCGTGACGGCACGGACGTCGCTCAGGTTTTGATAATATCCCCCCAAAAAGTTGGTATTGCCATTATTGAAAGGATAATAATCGTAGCAGAACACCTGCGGTTGTATCGTAGGCATATATACTTCCAGCCATTGTCTATAATTGCTAAAAGGGCTGTTAGATGGAGGCGTTGCTCCCCAATGGTGACAATCGTAATACAGTTGTCCAATATGCGCATAGTTAGGCAAATTATTCACGTACGCAAGCGTATCACTCAGCTCCTCGCTTTCCTTCCATTCCTTCGTTGCCCCTGCCAAGTTGGCAAAATCTACGTATCCAGGTTCGTCTTTTAATATCGTTCCTGCATAAGCGGGTTTTTCCATGTACGATTTTTGGTATTGTTCAAGGCTTTGTTCTCCTCCGCCAACGATAGTACGAGCGTACGGGTCGCTAACCAAATACACCATGCCTACTTGCTCGCAATAATCCAAAGCGTTAAGCACTTCTTGATTTCTGGGATGTTCCGTCCAATTATCCCACTCATCCCAAAGCCCATAAGAGGAGTTTATCCCACATTCTTTCATGGTTTGGTAATTTTCAAGTGTAATACGGGTAGGCGTATACCCCTCGTCCGTAGTATTTGAAACGTAGCCCACCGTCTTCGCGTCAGGGTTCGGTCCCGTCCATCCACCTATGGGAATTACGTCATCTCCCAACTGATAGAACGTCCAATAATTATATCCTTGCTCGTCTTTCCAAGTGTCTACCCATTTCGTCGTATACGAAACGTTTTCCTCTGGCATGATAAACATATAGGTGGCGTCTTTTGTGACAAGGGTATCGCCCTCATACCAACCCAAAAATTCGTACCATCTGTTCGGCGTTGCTGTAAGCGTCACGCTTTCCCCTGCCGTCACTTTCGTATCGGCATAAGTAGAATACGTCCCCCCGTTTTTATTCTTCGTATCCGTCGTAAGCGTATAAGAAGTCCATTTTGCCGTATACGTAGCGGACGCTTCCGTCATCGTAAACGTGTATTTCTCCTCTCTCGTCAAACGCGTTCCGCCGTTATACCAACCAAGGAAGGTATACCCTTCGTTGGTGACCGCTTCTATCGTCGTTTGTTTGCCAAGTACCGTTTTACCCAGCCCGTAAACGGCGCCTGCCTCCATATCGTTTTGTTCCAACGATACGGGACATTCTATCCATTTTGCCGTGTACGAAACGTCGCTTTTGATACGAATGGTTAAACGAGTACTATCCGTCACCTTTTCTTCGCCTTTGAACCAACCGACAAACGTGTAGCCAAGGTTCGTGACAGCCTCAATCGTCTTAGCGTCCCCATAATTATACGTTCCCGCCCCCAAAAGCGTACCCGCAGAGGAATCGGAATTATTCAACGTCAATACGCACGCTGTTTTCGTCCACTTCGCTTTCAGCGAAATGTTTTTGGTTACGGCGTTGGAGAAATTCCACTTCGTCCCCCCGTCGTACCAGCCGAGGAAAGTATACTCCTCCTTTGTCGGGTCGGTGGGTTTCAACGCGGTTCCGTTCTCCTCCACTTCTTGCGGTTCTACAACGCTCCCGCCGTCGGAATCGAACGTGACGGTGTACTTTTGCGAAACTTCTCCACCTTCGTTTTCATTTCCACCCTCGTTTCCGCTACCGCCTACCTGTTCGTTTCCGTTAGGCGGAGTAGGCTCGTCCTCACCGCACGCGGAAAGCGTACCTACGGCAAACGTCGCCGTTAAACAAAGCAAGAAACAAAGAAATCCCTTTTTGTATTTTTTCATATACCACCTCAAAAGTATAATACAGTATGATTATATCATAAAGCAGTAAAAATTTCAATATTATTTTCAAAAAATAAATTTTTTTACAATTTTTTAAATTATCCTACTTTTAAAAAATCTATTCTTCGCGATATTTTCTTCCCCCTACCCGTTGACATTTTCATTCTTTTTTGGTAAAATATTAAGGATAATATTTTTACGAAGGAATAGTTATGAACAAAATCGGGTTTGACAACAAACAATACCTTTCCTTACAATCGGAAAAAATAGCCGAACGCATCCAATCGTTTGGCGATAAGCTGTATCTTGAATTCGGGGGAAAACTGTTTGACGATTATCACGCTTCTCGCGTGTTGCCTGGGTTCGAACCCGACAGTAAAATTAAAATGTTGTTAAAGCTGAAAGACGTGGCGGAAATCCTCGTCGTTATCAGCGCAAACGATATTATCAAAAATAAGTACAGAAGCGACCTTGGCATCACCTACGACGCCGACGTCATCCGCCTTTTGGATATTTTCCAAGCCAAAGGCTTGTATGTAGGGAGCGTCGTTATGACGATGTACTCCCCCCAGCCTGCCGTAGACGGATTTATCAAACGTTTGCAAAACCTTGGCGTCAACGTATATAAGCATTACGCTATCGACGGCTACCCCTCCGACGTACAAAAAATCGTCAGCGACGAGGGCTATGGTAAAAACGAATACGTCCCGACAAGCAGAAAGCTCGTCGTTGTCACCGCGCCCGGCCCCGGGAGTGGAAAAATGGCGACTTGTCTTTCCCAACTCTATCACGAAAACAAGCGTGGTGTAAAAGCGGGTTATGCAAAATTTGAAACGTTCCCCGTTTGGAATTTGCCCCTTTCCCACCCCGTCAACTTGGCATACGAAGCGGCTACTGCCGATTTGAACGACGTCAATATGATTGACCCGTACCATTTGGAAGCGTACGGACAGCTTGCCGTCAATTACAACCGCGACGTGGAAATTTTCCCCGTGGTATCGGCAATGCTCAACCAAATCCTCGGCTATTCCCCTTACAAATCCCCTACGGATATGGGCGTAAACATGGCAGGCTTTTGCATCATCGACGACAACGCGTGCAAAATTGCCTCCGAAAACGAAATCGTCCGCAGGTACTATTCGGCAATGTGCGACGCACGCAAGGGACGTATTAGCAAAGACGTCGTCGCCAAATTAGAGCTTTTAATGCGCAAATCGGGCATTTCCACGGAAAGCAGAAAGGCAATCGCCCCTGCCCTCGCCAAAGAACAAGCTACGGGCGCACCTGCCGTCGCTATCGAATTGAACGATAGCATCATCGTGACGGGCAAAACGAGCGACCTACTCGGCGCAAGTGCGGCGGCACTTTTAAACGCCTTGAAAGCATTGGGCGGAATTGACGATAACATAGAGCTTATCTCTCCCACGATTATCGAGCCTTTACAACGGTTAAAAGTTAACCACATGGGCGCAAGCAACCCCCGTTTGCACACGGACGAAGTATTGATGGCGCTTTCCATTTGCGCCGTATCCGACCCTATGGCAAAGCTTGCCGTAGAACAGCTTGACAAGCTTAAAAACTGCGAAATTCACTCCACGGTAATGCTCTCCCACGTGGACGAGCGTACCTTCAAATCGCTTGGTATGCACGTGACGTGCGAACCGAAAAGATAATAAGTATAGAAAAAAACACCCCGAAAGCAACCGCTTTCGGGGTGTTTTATTTTTCTTTTTAACGCAATTCTTCCAAGCTATACGCACGCGTGTACGCCATTTTTCCACGTTCGTCTATCAAACGAAAACGGATGAACGGTTTTCTCCACGTCGAGGCGGTTTTCTTGTGCTCCAAATAAGGGCGGATATCGATATCCACGCTCGTCAACGGCTCTTTATGCATACAAGTATTGGAAGCAAAACGGCACTCCGTATTAAAATGTATTTCACGCACGGGCGAGCATTCGATATGCACGATACCGTCGTTTATCGAGAGCTCGTAAATTTCAGGGCCCGCCGAAGCGTAGAACTCACCCTTTTCAAGAGCGTTCATCACGGTGCCGTATTCCAGCTTTTCTGCGCTCACCATAACCCAACCACCGAAGCAATCCTCCAAAGCGTGCGCGTCGTCCGTCGCCAACGGGAACACCGTTTTCCCTTGCACAAGCAAATCGTTAAACGGTCTGTCCGTGTCGGATAAGCCTACTCTCTCGCTTAAATTGTTATAGCATTCTACCCCCCAAAGCCCTTCAAGCTCGCCATAGTCGCCGTAATCTTGCAACGACCAAGTGGGATGATTGTAGCTAACCAAAAAGCCCTCCGCCTTAGCAAGCGCAATCGCCTTGTTCACTTCTTCTACGCCGTAATCGCGCTTGTATTGCACCGCCCATTGTTCTTTGGAAATTTTGGGCAATACGCTATCGAAAACGTAATGCTTGTCCCAAATGGAAATTACGCTCTTATTCGGGTTTTTGGAAAGAAAATTCAAATGATACGTTTTAATGTACGGATATCCCCCGTCCATGGGATATAAGTTGAAAGCAAGCTCCGTCGCCGTAATCGCCAAAAAGTTTTCATCCGAAAGCTCGTTATGCGGAACGAGTATCTCGTGGTCGGTATACGCCACGATAGAATACCCCTTTTCCATGAACGCACGCTTGATTTCCTCAGGCGAAAGTTTTCCGTCCGATACTGTGCTATGCATATGCAAATTCGCTTTGTAATACTTCCCTTGTGGCAATAAATGCTTCTTCACTTCTTACACCTCTAAGCTTTGGTCACCAAACTTTATCCAACCTTTTTTTCTCATAAATTCGCTCACCCCAAGCGATACAACCGCAGGGATAACGAACAGACAAAGCACGATACCAAGCACGGTATTGAGGGTAGATACGCCGTACAATGCGTTTGCGTCGATGACGCCGAAAAGCCCTACGAGCCCGCTCGTACCCATGCCACCGCCTACGTCCGTACAACGCATACCCAAAAGCACGGCAACCAAGCCCGCAATCGCACTCGCGATAATTTCAGGGAGCATAATCATCGGCTTTTTCATGATATTAGGGATTTGCAACATGCTCGTACCGATACCCTGCGAAATCAATCCGCTCACCTTATTTTCTCTATACGAAGCCACGGCAAAGCCAATCATATGCGCCGCACAACCAGCCACCGCAGCCCCGCCTGCAATCGCGAAAACTTCGGGATTTGCAAGCGCCGTTTCCGAACGGGCAATCGCAATCCAAATCGCGGCGGACGAGGTAGGCATCGTAAGCAAAATACCCATA
>SVIK01000063.1 GCA_015069525.1 Clostridiales bacterium
GACTAAAATAATCAATCCGCAAAGTCCGAATTGCGCCAAAAAGTCTAACGTAAATGCATGCCCTCCCGAACCGTGCCCACCATGCACGAACGAACCGAAAAGCGGATACTTATAGAAGGTGTTCAGCGACATTTCATAGTATAAAATTCGGTTATCTTCGCTATTTTCTATCCCCTCTACACCGCCAGCCAACGCTCTTAAACGAAGGGATATTGCATCGTTTCCTATTAAATCCGCCAAGAAGATTAAAATTCTTGCAATCACCGTATAAAATAAGATTACGAACAAAATAACCGCAACCAATAAAATAAGCATTTCTTTGGAACGCATATTTTTCTTAAATAAATACAAGAAGCAACTAATGATAGAAAGCAAAAATGCAATCGTATACCCCGAGTTTACGGCAAGAACAATAATCAAAATGGACATAACAAGCGACGTCCATCTCTTTATCTTGCCTTGCTTATGCGCCAAGATAATAAGCGGGTGCAATAGAGCGAGCGTATACACAAATTCGTATCCACCGATATTTCTCCAAGAATATTTTACCGCCAGCGCTTCATTGGGGTCGGCAACCGTAGCCAAATATCTTGCCGCGTCGGGATAAATAATCGCCCCAATGAGCGTCGTTGCCACCGTGATGGCAAGCACCGCGAAAATATACTTTGCAAAAAAGGCAATCTTTTTATCCGTTGCATGATTTACCAAATAATATCCTGCTAGCAAAGGCACCATATCCAAAAGCACACCATACGCCCACAAGATAAGGCTTTCCCTCGGCAAAAAGAAAGTCATCCCTCTCCAACACACAAACGGGAAAAGAAGCAAAATACAATCGTTTACCGATTTATTCCCTTTCGACAAAAATACAAGCGCAACCAATACGACGACGATAAGCATATAGAAATACGTCGTCAATACGTCGCTAACAACCCTCGAAATAATCGGCGCTATCGAATACGCTAGCACGAGAATAAGGAGATATTCAATCAAATTCAATTTTACCGATTCTTCTTTCTTTTTTCTCAACATACCTTAATAGTTCTCTTCTAAGAAGTTCAAAATTTTCCTCGCTTGTACTACGTTTGATTTATTTTCTAAAACAAACTCTCTTGCTTTTTCACCTTTTTCGTTTCGAAGCATAACGGGCAATGCAAAAATCTCTTTCAACTTTTCCCCTATCCCATCCACCGTTTCTTTATCAATCGTATACACGTACGGATAATATTCTTTGGGGATACCTGGCAGTTTCGTCGTCAAAACGGGCGTTCCCGATACCATATACTCCATTGTCTTAGAGGGGAAGGAATATTTCGTATACTCCGGTTCGCTCGGACGTGGATTGACGAGTAGCGACGCGCGTTGCTCCGCATATACGATTTCGCTATTGGGACGGACACCCATATATTTCACGTTATCGCTCGTCTTTGCGATTTCTTCCAATTCCTCACGGTAATCCCCGTCGCCGAAAATATGAAGCTCCGTATTGGGAATATCTGCCAAAATAAAGCCTTGCACTAGATTTTGTATGCCGTAAAGCTTTGCTATGCTCCCAGCGTATACTACCACTTTCTTGCCAGTATCGTTTTCGTATTTTTCACTTTGTCGTATTGTCGGCAACGCATAATCGGCATGCCCCTCCAAAACGATATACGGCTTGTTTTGCTTATTGACTTTTTCGTTCATCTGCTCGGTGAGGAAAATATATCCGTCCGCTTTATCTAAAAGCTGATTATACTTTTCCGCCGTCTTTCCTCCGTCAAATTGATAATCGGGTAAATCGGTGACTATCATAATAACGGGAAAACCACGCTTTTTCGCACCCTTTACCATACCCATCGCATTGGACCTGTTCAAACAATCGCAAATGATAACCGTCTTCTCTTCGCCTTTATGCCTTTTCACCGCTTTCGTCGCACCCAACATAATCATCGCTTGTCGAAATACGGGCAAATTAATCGTACGATAATAGTGATAGGAAATCCCCTCTTCCTTTTCGTCTTTTTCACAGATGAATAGTTTTTTCGTGACGTTTCTATTGATTGGTAAACCGGAATAGCAGTATACGTCCGCCCCGTTTTTTGCCAAGCCTTTTATGAGCAACCCGTGATACTTTTGGTCGGGTTGCAATACAGCCACCGACTTGTCTTTGAATATTTCATTGTATTTTTTATCCGTACAATTCGAATAGCCGTAAAGTATTTTCATTACAGTTCCTTATATGCTATCAATTCCTTTTCAATGATGATATCGCTAACCTTTTGTAAGGGCTCGCCATGACTTCCGCTTTCGTCGCAAAGCACTCTGTCAATCAATTCCCCTTTCGTATTATAATCGGGATGCACCATCATTTCGCAAATCCCCTCACGCGGATTTTCCACCGTAAAATCCTCCCTACTTCCAAAATAGGCACAAGTGGTAAATCCTTGTTTTTTAAGTTTCTTGTTATACCATTTTTTTACGATTTTCTTATAAAACGGGATTTTGCCAATATTTCTATGCAAACGGATTTTTTTAATATCGTAAGCAAACAGTACGTCCTTTATTGTATCTTCGAAATACACGCAGGTGTGAATATGATGATGAGAATCCGCATGGGAAATCGTATAACCCAGCGAAAGCAATTTTTCTATTTGCGCCGTCACTTCTTCTTTTATCATGGCAAGCTGTTCTTTCGTCGGCTTCTTTACTCGATTGATTTTTCCATGAAAACGTCCGTCCTCACAAAAAAACGGGTCTTCTAAAATATTCCTCGTTAAAGGTTTCCCTTCCGTCAAATTGATATGAATACCAATTTTATCTAAAAAACCTTTCTCTTTCGCCAACGCAAAAGCCTCTTCAATATACTCGCCGTTAGCGCAAGCCGTCGTGCTCGAAATCAAGTTTTTTTCAAACGCCTCGGCTATCGCCTTCGAACAGCTTTCCGTCAATCCATAGTCGTCCGCGTTAACAATCAGCTTTTCCTTCATCCTTCATAACCTTTTTGAAAATATCAATATGCGTTTTTGCTAAATTTTCAATCGTATATTCTTTGATAATGCGCAAAGATTCCTTTCCCGCTTCTTTCAATTTACTCTCGTCGGCAAATAAGCTTTCCACTTTTTCTTTCAAAGCCGTATCGTCACCCACGGATACGATGTGTCCGTTTGCACCTTCCTCAACTAAATCCAAGCCCGCCATGCATTTATCCGTGGTAATCACGGGCAATCCGCAAGCCATAGCTTCATTGACAACCAAACCCCAAACGTCGGAAACGGTCATCAATACGAATAAATCGGAGGCACGATAATATTCCAGCAATTCGTCTTTTTTCTTAAAATCGATATAATGGAAATTTGTTAAGCCACTTTCTTTTGTCAGCTTAGCAAACTCTTCGTTCGGCTGTCCGCCTACGATATACCAACCGATATCTTTATCCAACTTTTGCGCCGTCTTCAATAAAACGTCGTACCCTTTTCCGTATCCGTTCATATAGGAGAAACGACCAACGGAAATAATCACTTTCTTTTCCGTTATGCCAAGCTTTTTGCGAAGTGCACCCTTGTCCTCGTCGCTGGCAATATGCGTCATAATTTCCTTTTCGTAAAGAGAAGTAAACGGATGATTGAATATCCTCTCTTCCTTCGAACCGTATTCTAACAATATCTCGTTCGTCTTTTTCGACCCGCACAAAAAATAAGGGACTTTTGAAATAATTTTTCTTTTCAACTTCTCCGTCAATCCCTTTTTCTTATCGGACGGCACGATACCGTCAATGTTCACAAAATAGGGAATTTTCTTTTTGTTTAAATAACGGAGATTTATCATTTGCGAAACGTATCCGTATCCGTCCAACAAAATCACGTCGTATTCGTGCGCGTGTTTTTTCAAAACTTTTACAAAGCCACGAGAAACTTCGCCAAGCTTAGGGAGCTTTTTACTCTTCAACAGCGTATACTTACAATTTTCAGGTCGCATCGAGCACCACTCTGCGTTGCGTTCGTTATCGTTTTCCTTCAAATAATACACGTCGACGTCTGCATATTTCCCCAGTTCGTCCAACCAATTTACTCTATACGGAACCAACGATGACGTTGAAAATAAAATTCTCATCCTCTACCAACCTTTTTCCTCGTTTAACGCAATACCCTCGTCGCCGTATACAAAAGCGATTTATGTATTCTGCCTACCCTTGCCAACAGCCTTACTTTTCCTTGCGGGAAAGAAGATAAAATCTTCAAATGTTTCTTCCCCTCTACCGCTTCGAAAAAAGAAACCCAACCTTTCTTATCCTTTCTTCTCGCCAAAACGTTCAAGCAACCGAGCACCCATCTCGAAAGCAAATACTTTTTCACTTCCGCATTGGAAAGAGTATCGACGAGCTTCACGAATTCTTGATACGCGCTCAGCATTACGTCGATAGGCGTAGACGTCATAATCGAGCCCACCGTCGAACGTTGCAAATAATTATATAATCCGTCTTCAATGAACACGCCTTTTTCCGCGTTATCCAATACCCGCCACATAAAGTGCTGGTCCTCCGACCAACGGATTGCAATATGCCAAATGTCCTTTTCCTTTAACGTAGCTACCTTGAACAGCGCACCAGGCACCAATACCGTTCTTTCTCTCGTTAGAAACCCGTGCAACAATTGTTCTTTCGTAAGATACGTGACGTTGTCCGTTTTGGGTACTTCTTGAAAAATATTCTCTTCCGTCACGTGTTGGAACTTTGAAAAGAGGAAATCCACGTCGGGATTTTTTTCAATCTCGTCCACGTACGCTTGAAGCGCCCACGTCTGCAATACGTCGTCGGAATCCAAAAACAAAACCCAGTCCCCACACGCGTTTTTCACGCCCGTATTTCTGCATACGCCCACACCGCTGTTCTCTTGGCGAATGATAGAGTAGTTCACCGAAGCGTTTTGCATTTCTCGCTCAATCACCTGCACGGCGTTATCGGGCGAGCCGTCGTCAACGAATATCACCTCGAAATTTTGAAACGTTTGATTGCACAACGAACGAATCGTATTCGCAACGTATTTTTCCGTCTTGTACACGGGCACGACCACGCTGATAAGCGGAGTTTTTTTATTCAATTTTTCGTTCGTCCCTTTTTCCATTTCGTCTTTTACCTTTTCAAGCCGTCTTTACACTCATACGCATGCGTAATGACGCGTACGCATATGCGCACACAATACATTATATCATTGACAAAATCACTTGTCAAGTAGCCTTATGAAAAAATATACCCGTTTAAGCTACTTATTTGCAAAAAATAAGACCTTTTTGCACGATTTATGCGCAAATCGCACATTTAACTTGTCTTTTTCCGTCTTTTATGGTATACTACCCATATGGAAAAAGAACAACTTTCACAATTGCAACAGGAGATAACGAAGTTCGCGTCCTCGTTAGGGGCGGATATCGTCGGCTTTTGCACGCTAAAAAAACCGCCGTTAAAGTCCTCTCCGCACTTAACGCACGCAATCTCTATTGCCGTTAAATTATCCGACGCCGTGCTCTCCACCATAGACAGCGCACCCACGTACGTCTATTTCCAGCACTACCGCACCGCCAATGCGTTGCTCGACAACATCGCCTTTCGCATCACGCAAAAGCTGGAAAGCTACGGTTTTTCTGCTCTCCCCGTCGCCGCCAGCCAAAGCCAAGGCAAAAATAACCCCTATAACGGTGTCCTTTCCCACAAAACGGTAGCCGTTTTATCAGGGCTTGGCTTCGTTGGAAAAAGCGGACTGTTCCTCACGGAAAAATACGGAAGCAAGGTCCGTCTTGCCACTATTTTGACAAATCTTCCCGTCGAAAACGAGCTCCCCGTCCTTGAAAACGGGTGTGGCGATTGCAACGTTTGCGTCAACGCTTGCCCCGCAGGGGCTATCTTCGGGGAAATACCGAAAACGAACGGTGAACGCAATATCGACCCTGAAAAATGCTCCAAATACATGAAGGAGCACTTTCAAGATATTGGACGGGGTAGCGTTTGCGGAATATGCATCAAGGTTTGTCCCAAAAATAAATTATAAAATAATCGTAAAAGCTGTTCAAAAGAATAGCTTTTTTTCTTTTTCGGTGCTATAATATCTTCGAAAATTCACAAAGGAGAAGAAACTATGCATAGTGCCGTACACCGCCAACACCCCCATCGTCACGTACATTTTGGGGATATATGCCGATACGTGCTCGGTTTCGTAAAGAAAAACGCCGTTTTGTGCATCGCCACCTTTGTCGCGGTTATCACCTGTTTCTTCATCCCACCCGACAGCGAATACCTTTCTTATTTCGACCTGAAAACGCTTACGTGCCTGTTTTGCGTGCTCGCCGTCGTGTGCGCCTTGCGCAATATCCGCTTTTTCACTTTCCTTGCACGGAAAATCGTAATTCTTTTTAAAAACACCCGCGCAAGCATACTTGCCCTCGTGTATATCACGTTTTTAGGCTCAATGCTCATTGCCAACGACATGGCACTTTTAACCTTTTTGCCCCTTGGATATTTCGTACTTTCCACCACCGGCAAGAAAAAATACATGGCGTTTACCTTCATTATGCAAAATATCGCCGCCAACCTCGGCGGTATGCTGACGCCCTTTGGCAACCCGCAAAACTTATACCTGTATACAAAGTTTACTATACCCACGGGTGAGTTCATCGCGACCATGCTACCCCCGTTTTGCATTTCCGTAGCGTTGATTACCGTCTGTTGTTTATTCGTAAAAAAAGAACCGCTCACTTTGGAAGAAGAAAAAATCGCACTTCCCAAATGGCGGACGGTTATTTATCTGCTTTTATTTGCTTTATCAATTATCATTGTCTTTCGGGTAATTCCCTTTTGGACGGGACTGATTGTTATCCCTATCGCCCTTTTATTTATGGATAGAAAAGCGCTTTTGAATGTGGATTACGGCTTACTTTTGACGTTTGTCATGTTCTTTATATTTTCAGGAAACATGGCGAGAATACCCGCCGTGCAATCGCTTTTTGGCTCGTTAATGGAACAAAACCCGTTGCTCGTGTCCGTGTTCTCTTGCCAAATCATCAGCAACGTCCCCTCGGCAATTTTGCTTTCTCAATTCACTACCAATTGGAGAGCGTTGCTTGTAGGCGTAAATATCGGTGGCGTAGGCACGTTGATTTCCTCCCTTGCCTCTCTTATCACTTTTAGAGAATACACCTCGAAAACGGACGGAAAAGCAAGCAAATACATACTGCTGTTCTCCGCGTTTAACTTTGGATTTTTAATCCTTTTAACGGTTGCACAAAGCTTTATACTGTAATTGCTTACGACAAATTAAAAGCCACTCTCACGAGTGGCTTTTTTCATTTATTCTCCGATATAGGTAAACCGTTGATAGGTTTTTCCGTCCCTCTCCACGCTTTCGTCCCACATACTCGCAGGGCGCACCCAAATCTTTTTCTCGCCGTATAACGCTTGGTATACGATTAATTCTTCGCCCGTTTCCGAGTGGTACGCAATATGCAAAACCTCGTATTCTCCGCCCTTAAAATGGCGGTATTTGCCAAGTTTTACACTCATAAATAGGCAATCGTCCTAACAAGTTTTTGGTTCGATTTGCCCTCTACCTTGATAACGCCCTCTTTTTGAGAGAACTCTTTATCGGGAACGTTTGCATAGTCAGGCACGTTCGTCCAAGGCTCGATACATATATATTTGGCTTCGTCTTGACGCCAAAGCAAAAGGTTGGGAAAGCCCTCAAACGTGACTTCTGCAATCGCTTTCCCCTCCTTGCTTGCAAGCTTAACCTTGCGGGAAGCGATATCCTTAAAGATAAGCGTTTCCCCATCTTGCAAGAAATCTTTGGGCAAAGGGAAAGGTTTTCCGTTGCCGTATTCCGCCGTTTTCCCCGTTAAATAGCCGTCTTTGTCGTGGTAATAATGAACAAGTTGTTCTTGGCTTTCAAATTCGATTACGTATCCGTCCACGTCCGTATCGAGTGCAAACGTTTCGTGCCCACCGCAAGCGAAATACAAAGGCTTGGTAGCGGGATTTTGCACGTCGTATTCGATAACGAGCATATTCTCTTTAATACGGTACGTCACGTCGAAAATAAAATCGAACGGGAATACCTTTTTCGTTTCTTCGTTAGAAGCAAGCGAGAAAGTGAGGAAATTCTCCCCTTGCGTCTTCAAAAGAAAAAGCTCCCGCTTGGCAAAGCCGTGCGCTTTAATGGGATAGGATACTCCGTCCACCGTCACGCCGAAATGTCCGCACACGGGAAAGAGCAAAGGCGCGTGTCCTGCCCACTCCCCCGTGGGATTTTGCCAAAGCCGTTCTTTTCCGTCCACGATAACGCTGATAACTTCCGCGCCAAAGTCCGTCACGGTCACACTCGTTCTGTCGTTTTTAATCGTATAATTCATATTCTCTCCTTATTCTCCGCCCAAACAAAGCACGAGGACAGCCTTTTGTGCGTGCAATCTATTTTCCGCCTCTTCGAAAATCTCGTCTGCGTGCGCCTCGAACACTTCCGCCGTAATCTCTTCTTCTCTATGCGCGGGCAAGCAATGGAGCACCATTGCGTCCTTTTTAGCAACGCTCATCACGTCCGCATTGATTTGATAGCCGGCGAAAATCTTTTTCCTTTCTTCCGCTTCGCCCTCTTGTCCCATGGACGCCCAAACGTCGGTGTAAAGCACGTCTGCGTTTTGCGCAGCTTCTTTTACGTCGGTTGTGCAAGTAAACTTGCCGTTTTCTTTCGCCCAAGCCATAATCTCCGCGTCCGGCTCGTACCCGTTAGGGCAAGCCACGGACACTTCCATACCCATTTTGATACCGCCCACGATAAGGGAGTTCGTCATATTGTTGCCGTCGCCGATATAGCAAAGCTTATTGCCCGAAAG
>SVIK01000064.1 GCA_015069525.1 Clostridiales bacterium
TTGCGGAACGCTTGAATTAGCAAGGGTTCACGCGAGTTGCGAGAAGAAACAAGGAAAGAAAAGACGAATTGTAGGCGAGCAACGAAGCTTTGTCGCCACGCGACAAAATGCCTTTCTCTGCGCTGATATTATTTACGATACCCAATGTGGGTGCTTTTTTCGTGGGGTGGAAAGGTTTTGCAGGAACGTTGAATTAGCAAGGGTTCACGCGAGTTGCGAGAAAAAAAGAAAAACCACGCCGGCTGTTAAGCAAGACGTGGGGTGGAACGTTCGCGAAACGTTCCTGACTTAATGTCAATAAAAATTATAAGCAGTTTTTTTAATAAAGTCAAGCATTTTTAAGAAAAAATAAAAAATCGAGAAGGCCCGCGGTTACGGTCCGCCAACGAACATACATGCCAACTCGATTTTTATAACCTTTCGGCTACAATATTATTATGACTCAAAAAATAAGAAAAGTCAACTATTTTTTAGAAAAATAAAATGGCTAAGTGATAATTGTGGATTGGCTTGCGGTACGATAAAAATAATTACAAAAACGAGCAATAAAAAAGAGAGAAGCGATTCTGTCCTTTCGACTATTCCTTGCAAGCAAGGCCAACGCAACTCTCTTGAATATAGTATAATCGATATTTTACTATAAGTCAACAACTTTTCAGCGATAGATAATAGATTGTTTAAAAACTTGCCATTTTTCGCAATTTGTGCTATAATAAAACAAAAATTTTTGAGAAAAGAATATGGATAAAGAAAGATTTGCAAAACAACTCGCTTTTATTTTAGAGGCGGATAAGGAAAAAGAGATTTATAGACAAACGCATTTGACGGGCTATAAACGCCAAGAAAACGACGCCGAACACGCTTGGCATATGGCGCTCATGATTTATTTACTCAAAGAATATGCCAACGAAGAATTTGACGTTGCAAAAGCGATGGTGATGGCGCTTATCCACGATATCGTGGAAATCGACGCGGGGGATACGTACGCGTACGATGCGGAGGCACTTGCCTCGCAGGCAGAACGGGAAGAAAAGGCGGCAAAGCGAATTTTCGGTTTGCTCCCCGACGAGCAAAAGGAGGAAATGCTTGCGCTTTTCAATGAATTCGAACAAAACGAAACGCCTGAGGCGAAATTCGCCCACGCGATAGATAATTTCCAACCGCTTATTTTAAACGACGCGAATAATGGTGGAGATTGGCTTGCGCATAACGTAAAAAAATCGCAAGTAATTAAACGGCAACAAAAAAGTGAACTCGGCTCGAAAGAAATTTGGGCGTATACGAAAAAGCTTATCGACAAAAACGTGGAAAACGGATACATTACCAACGACGACGAATAATGATTTAACGGACGACATGCGAAAGTGCATGTCGCCCGTTTTTATTATCCCTGTCTACGTGCTAAAACTTTGCCCGTTTCGCCGTTCATTAAAAAGGCGGTCACGTTGCCGTTTCTATCGATGACTCCGATGTAATAATAAGGGGAATCTTCACAAAGCAGGCGTAGATAAATTTCGCCGGCAAAGCCGTATTTGTCGGTGAGGTTGGTAAACAATTCGCTTTCCGCTTCTCGCAGTTTGGCAAGCGCTTCTTTGGGGGATAGCGTTGTTTCCGTTCTTACCGAAAGGGCAGAAAGACAAACTTCTTCTTCGCCGTAAACGATAGCGCAATCAATTTTGGTAAGCTTGGAAACGTCAAGGGTGCAGGAATAATAATATTCCGCTTTTACGTTATCGTAAGACATTTCTCCGCCGTATTCTTTGCCGTTCACAGTAAAGGAAAGTGTACAGTTTTTATTCCCTGAGGGAGCGAGGAAATGCATTTCCGTTCGCTTTTCCGTTTCTCTTTTAATGCCGTCGGTGGAATAGGGGTATTCTTTTTCAAGCGAATATATACGCAAGCAAAAATCTTCCGTTTCCGCGACGAAAATATTATCTCGTAGCTCCGAAACGTATGAAAAATAATCTACCTTTTCCTTACAGCCCGAGAAAAAGAAAGCAGAGAAAATGACGCAAAAAATCAAGGTGAGATGCAAAAAGCGTTTTGTCGGTTGTGAAAAGCGGTTCCTCTTATCAAAATACGTTCCCATATGCCTATTATATGAAAAAAAGATTGCAAACATGACGGATAAAATTCGTTCATACAGTTGATTTTTTATTTTGAATGTGCTAAAATAGTATAAATATAGTAGGAGGAGTGTTTTATGCGCGCGGATAAAGTGATTTTACGTACCATACTGACGACGTTTTTATCCGTTGTCGTGCTCTTCGGGACGATGCTCCTTATGCTGTATTTGTTCTTTCCTGGCACGCTTATGGGGATTACGTACGACTTAGGAATGGAGGAGTCGAGCATGAACAACGCTCGCCGTGCCTACAACCGTACGGACGACGTGTACTATATCGCAACTGCGTTTGAAACGGCAACGGAAGTAGAGGACGTGGAACGCATTGAAGAATATGGGCAATTGCTTATAAAAGACAACGAATTTGCCGATTATTGCGAATTGCGAAACGGCAAGATTGATAAAAATGAAATCTCGATTACGTACGAACAATACGTTTATGGACAAGTAGTGATGTCGCAATATTCCCAAGGTAAAAAAGGGTTGGCAATCGACACGGCGTTCCATTGTTTAGAAGGCGAATTGGTAAAGAACGACCCAATGGCGATATTATATTTGACCGCTATTCAAGTGAAGGACGTAGAAACGATTACCGCTATTGAAAAGTTGATAACGGAAAACAATCTTGCGGAAAGTCAGCATTGGAAAGAGCTTTCTGCATTAAAAAACAACCAATGAAAAAACAAAGTTTTATATAAACAAGGAGAAATACCTATGAGCAGTAAAATTATCAAAGAGGGCTTGACGTTTGACGACGTGCTTTTGATTCCTCAAGCATCCAGTGTACTTCCGCACGAGGTTAGTTTAAAGACGAAATTGACGGATAAAATCCAGCTCAATTTGCCTTTAATAAGCGCGGCGATGGATACGGTCACGGAAAGCCGTATGGCAATCGCTATGGCTCGTGAAGGCGGTATCGGTATTATTCATAAAAATATGTCGATTGAAGAACAAGCCTCGCACGTTGATAAAGTAAAACGTAGCGAACACGGCGTTATTACCGACCCGTTCTTCCTCGCTCCCAATAACCTTGTCAAAGAAGCGGTAGCCCTTATGGAGAAATACCGCATTAGCGGTGTGCCCATTACGAAAAACGGCAAACTTGTAGGTATTTTGACCAACCGTGATTTGCGTTTTGAAAACAACTACGAACAACCCATCTCCAACATTATGACGAAGAAGGGCTTGGTGACGGCGCCCGTTGGTACGTCTTTGGAAGACGCGCAAAAGATTTTGGGCAAACACAGAATTGAAAAGTTGCCTATTGTAGACGAACAAGGCTATTTGAAAGGTCTTATCACGATTAAGGATATCGAGAAATCCATTCAATACCCCAATTCGGCAAGGGACGAAAACGGCAGGCTTTTGGTTGGCGCGGCGGTGTCGACGGCGGCAAATGCCGTGGATAGAGTTTCCGCGCTCGTTGATGCACGTGTTGACTTGATTGCTATTGATACGGCACACGGTCACTCTGCAGGGGTGCTTAAAAAGGTGGAAGAAATCCGTTCGAAGTTCCCCAACCTTACGATTATCGCAGGCAACGTAGCTACGGCTGCTGCAACGGAAGCGTTGTTTAAGGCGGGGGCAGACGTTGTAAAAGTAGGTATCGGCCCCGGTTCGATTTGTACGACGCGTGTCGTTGCTGGTATCGGCGTTCCGCAACTTACGGCGGTTATGGATTGTGCGGAAATGGCAGATAAGCTTGGCAAACGTATTATTGCAGACGGCGGTATCAAATACAGCGGGGATATCGTAAAAGCGCTCGCTGCGGGTGCAAGTGCCGTAATGGTCGGTTCGCTCCTTGCGGGTACGCTTGAAAGCCCTGGTGAAGTTGAATTGTATCAAGGCAGAAGCTACAAGGTATATAGAGGTATGGGCTCTCTTGGCGCAATGGCGGCGGGTAGCTCGGATAGATATTTCCAAGAAGGTACGAAGAAATTCGTTCCTGAGGGGGTAGAGGGTAGAGTGCCTTATCGTGGTAGCGTAGCAGACGTTATCTATCAAATGAAAGGTGGTTTGCGCTCTGGTATGGGTTATTGCGGAAAGGCGACGGTTGAAGAATTGCGTACCAATTCGGAATTTGTACGTATCACCAATGCCAGCCTTATTGAAAGCCATCCCCACGACATTTCTATCAGCAAAGAAGCACCTAACTACATGCAACACTAATAGGTATTTTTATGAATATAGTTTGTTTGGATTTGGAAGGCGTTTTGGTGCCTGAAATTTGGATTGCTTTTGCAAAAGCGAGTGGCATACCCGAGCTTACGAAAACGACGCGGGACGAGCCTGATTACGATAAGCTTATGAAATGGCGTTTAGGGGTTTTGAAGGAGCATAATTTAGGGCTCAACGAAATCCGCGCGATTATCGAAAAAATCGAACCGCTCGACGGCGCGAAAGCGTTTTTAGACGAGCTTCGTAAACTTACGCAAGTAATTATTATCAGCGATACGTTTACGCAGTTTGGTATGCCTCTTATGGCAAAGCTCGGTTATCCAATGCTGATGTGCAACACGTTAGAAGTTGCGGAAAACGGAGAAATTACGGGCTATAAAATGCGCGTAGAGAAATCGAAATTCGCCACGGTAAAAGCGTTGCAGTCGATTGGCTACGATACGATTGCCGCGGGAGATAGCTATAACGATTTAGGCATGATTAAAGCAAGCAAGGCAGGTTTCTTGTTCAAGAGTACGGACAAAATCAAGGCGGATAATCCTGAATTGCCCGCGTTTGAGGAATATGATGAACTGCTTTCGGCAATTAAAGCCGTATTAGATTGACACATTTTTAATTTAGGAGAATAAATATATGGAAAACAACGTACGTCCCGAAAGTATGGCACGTATCAACACCAAGGCACTCGCAGACGCGTTTATTGAAGAACAAGTTGCGCTCGTTCGTAAACAAGTAGGCGATAAGAAAGTTCTGCTTGCGCTTTCGGGTGGGGTAGACTCTTCCGTAGTGGCTGCATTGCTCATTAAAGCCGTAGGCAAACAACTTGTTTGCGTGCACGTAAACCACGGGCTTATGCGTAAAGGCGAAAGCGAACAAGTTATCGAGGTTTTCGAAAAGCAACTCGACGCAAATCTTATCTACGTAGACGCAACCGAACGTTTCTTAGGCCTTTTGGCGGGTGTAGAAGAACCTGAAAAGAAGCGTAAGATTATCGGTGGCGAATTCATTAAAGTGTTTGATGAAGAAGCAAGTAAGCTTGAAGGGATTTCTTTCCTTGCACAAGGCACGATTTATCCCGACATTTTGGAAAGTGACGGCGTAAAGGCACACCACAACGTTGGTGGTCTTCCCGAAGATATGCAATTCGAGCTTGTTGAACCGTTGAAATTCCTTTATAAAGACGAAGTTCGCGTGGTGGGTAGCGCGCTCGGTTTGCCCGACAATATGGTATATCGTCAACCGTTCCCTGGCCCTGGTCTTGGCGTGCGCGTACTCGGTGCAATTACGCGTGATAGATTGGAAGCAGTACGCGAATCGGACGCAATTTTGCGTGAAGAATTTGCAAAAGCAGGCTTGGAGGGCAAAGTATGGCAATACTTTACGGCTGTGCCCAACTTCCGTTCTGTTGGCGTAAAGAACGGCAAACGTACGTATGCGTATCCCGTCATTATCCGTGCGGTAAACACGGTGGACGCTATGACGGCGACGATTGAACCTATTCCGTACGAACTTTTGAATAAGATTACGGCGCGTATTACGACGGAAGTGGAAAACGTTAACCGCGTGTTGTACGATTTGACACCGAAGCCTTGCGGAACGATTGAATGGGAATAATTATAAAATAGAATTTATAACGGTAAGAGTGTTTTACTCTTGCCGTTATTTTATTAAAAAATAGTAAAAAATACTTGACAACGATAATACTTCGTGATATGATGTATATCGTAAAGAGGAGTATGTTATGGAGGCACAGTTAAAAAGAGGACTTTTAGACGTATGCGTCTTGTCGGCGATTAAGGATGAGGATTCGTACGGGTATAAAATCATCAAAGACGTGAAACCTTATATCGAGCTATCGGAATCGACGTTATATACGATATTGAAACGGTTAGAACTCTCGAAGATGTTAAAGGTATATTCGGTAGAGCACGACGGACGGCTTCGTAAATACTATCATATTACGGAAGCAGGATTAAAGCGCGTGGAAGAGTTCGAAGCCGAGTGGCAAGAAGTTATGTCCATTTATCAATTTGTAATCAAGGGGGATAGTGTATGAACAAGAAAGAATATCTTGCCCAAATAAAGGCGCGATTAAAAAAATATCCAAAAAAGGACGTGGAAGAAAGACTTGCTTTTTACGGCGAAACGATTGACGATAGGATAGAAGAGGGGCTTTTACAAGCAAACGCCGTAGAGGCGATGGGTTCGGTTGACGAAATTGTGGCGCAAATCGTGGCGGAAATGCCGTCTGTAAAATCTTCGGGCAAAGTAGATAAATCGTGGCGGAAATTGCGCACGTGGGAAATTGTGTTATTGGTGCTTGGTTCTCCTATTTGGCTTTCGCTGATTATCTCTGCATTTGCTATCGTTTTTTCTATATACGTTTCCGTTTGGGCGGTATTAATTACGCTTTGGGCAGTAGAGCTTGCCCTCGGAGCAAGCGCAATCGCGGGTGTTTTAGGAAGCCTATTCTATTTCTGTGTGGGAAGGAGTTTGCCCGCTGGGGTTGTACTTGGTGTAGGTATCGTATGCGCCGGATTGGCAATTTTTGCATTTTTTGTTTGCAAAGCGGTGACGAAAGGCATGGTGGTATTTACCAAGAAGTTTTCCTTATGGTTAACATACTGTTTTAGAAGAAAGGAGGGCGCATAATGAAACGCGGATTATGGTTGATAATAGCGACGGTTTTTCTCATTTTAGGGAGTGGCATTTTCGTAATCGTAATGTCGGTAAACAGCTGGGATTTTACCAAAATTGGCGGACATAACTACCAAACGAATACGCACGAAATCACGATGGATTTTAACGATATCAGTATCGATACGGATACGGCGGATATCGTATTTTGCGCATCCAACGATGAAATGTGTAAGGTGGTTTGTTATGAGGTTGAAAAAGCAAAACATAGCGTAGAGGTAAAAGAGGGCACGCTTATCGTAAAAGTTGTAGACGAAAGAAAATTCTACGATAAGATTTTTGGGTTTGGTCGTACGTCCTTGACGATATATCTTCCCAAAACGGCATATCAAACGCTTTCCATAAAAGATAGCACAGGGGATATTACGGTGCATAAAGAATTGTCTTTCCAAACAACGGAAATTCAAACAACCACGGGCGACGTTAAATACTACGCCAATACGGCAACTTCGTTAAAAATAAAGACTACTACGGGGGATATCCGTGTGGAAAGCATTACGGCGGGCTTGGTTGGACTTACCGTTTCTACGGGTGAAATAGACGTAAACGATATTAGTTGTGCCGAATTTACCTCGGAAGGCTCGACGGGCGATATCGAACTTGAAAACGTGCTTGTCACGGCAACACTTTCTATCGTACGCGATACGGGTGACGTGGAGTTCACCGCTTGCGATGCGGGTGAAATCGTCATCGAAACGGATACGGGTGACGTGGAAGGCACTCTGCTTTCCGATAAAATTTTTATTACGGAAACGGATACGGGGCGGATTGACGTTCCAAAGACGACGACGGGCGGTAGATGCCAAATCACTACCGATACGGGGGATATTAAGATAAAAATTGTAAACGCATAATAAAGCTTTCACGTGAAACAAAAGTAAATAAACGCCTCGCTGACACAAACAGCGAGGCGTTTTGCATAGTATATAGTATGAGATTTTTCTCAAATACACAAGAAGGATAGACGTACTATGTGTAATTATTGTAATTGGAGCAATCGCTCGTCCTGTGGCTGTGGTTGCGGTTGTAATCAAAACGGTTTGTTTAATACGCTTTTTGGAAGCACGCAACGTGTGTGTCGGGATTGCTGTGGCAACCTCGTGGTGAAGAATAACAATTCCTGCGGTTGCGGTTATAGTTGTGGCTGTGGTTGTGGTTGTGGTTGCGGTTGTAATAACACCGCTTCGACGTACCCCTCGTCCAATGGCAACGGCTACGCTTGCGTAAGCTATTGCCAACGTACGAACGGCAACGCAACGTCGCTTTCGGGCAACGGTAGCTATTATAACGGGTCGAGCAACGGACAATGCGGTTGCAATGCGTACTCGGCTTGGACGCAAGAAAATTACGGCGAATAAACCAAAGATAACGGCGACGGAGCAATCCGTCGCTTTTTGGTTTGAAAGCGTATAAAAGCGCGCATACTATAAAAATGGAAAGATTGAAAAAGGCGTTTGCGTATCTTCGGGAAAGATATCAAATGCTCACCCGAAAAAAATACACGACGATAGCGGGTACGCTCGTATTTTTCTTTATCATGTCTATCGTACCGCTTTCTTTTTGGTTGACGCTCTTGATAGGGAAATTGCCGATTGACGCCAATCGTATTTTACAGTTGCCCGTGTTTGAATCGGTAAAAAATATATTCTCTTTCGTGCAACAAGAGGCGAGGAGCGCCACAACGAGCGTGTCTATCGTGCTTATCGTTAGTACGCTGTATTCTTCTACCAATTTATTTTACCAAATGCGCCGTAGTGGAGAAATTATTTACGGGTATACCCGCTTAAAATCGGGGCTACGCGTTCGCACGGGTGCGTTTGCGTTGACGGTAATCATAATGCTGATGTTTCTCGTGT
>SVIK01000065.1 GCA_015069525.1 Clostridiales bacterium
GGTTTCCTAAGGCGATTATAGGCTGTGCGAACTATGGAACCGTAACTGGACCGCAAAGTGCTAATGGGATTGTTGGTTACATCTATCTCAAGGAATCCAGAATAAAAGCATGCTTTAATGCTGGTGAAGTTGTTGCGACTGGTGATACGCGAACTGGTTACGCAATTTCTCATACGGGTTTTGACTGGTGTTATTGCACCAACGGATCGACAGAGTATGGTGGCACTTTGCAATACCTTAGCGATAAGGTACATTACATGGACGGTGAAGACTACACTTTTGCTGGTGCCGTTGAAGATATGAACGCAGCAATCGAACAATACAACGCAACGGCAGCTGTGAAATGTAATTACCGCTACGTTCTCAACACCGACTCCGCAACTTCCGAAGCATATCCTCTTATCCTTCAAGAAGTGACGGACGTACAAGAATAAATCTATGCAACAACAAAAAAAGAGTTTGCGAATTAACGTAGACGCTTTGAACTAACAAAGAACGGCGGTGGGCTTCGGCTCACCGCTCGTTTGACCTTTGCTGTTTTCTTTGAAATTTTATATAATATATGACGGGAATTGTCATATTAAACGTGGTAGAATTAACAACAGGAGAAAATTATATAAGATGGACTAAAAAGGATGGTACGGAAAAGGAAGTAATGTATTATTCTTGCAGTCGAAATAAAATGAAACGTGGTGGCTTTTGTGATTATAGCGCAAACTTAAAGAAAACGGATATCGAGCCACTTGTTGTGGGTGTTCTAAAACAAATTATGAATCATAAAAATTTGTTGAAGGGGTGAAAAATTGTATTGGTATTCACGTGGATGCAGATAAGATTGTGGAAGAAATTAAAAATTATGAAGCAAAACTGAAAGAAGTTCAACTGAATAAAAACCGTCTTGAAACGGAACTTGATACCTTGCCGATGGATGCGAAATATAGGGATAGGAAAATAAAAGATATGACGTCGAGAATTGATTCTATGTACGACGTAATCGCGGAGATAGAAGAAAAGATTGATGATGCTCGGTATAGAAAACAAGCAATTGAAGAAAAATCATTAACTTTTGAGAATATATACCGAATATTAGTGCATTTTTCTAAGATTTATGATAAAATAGATGATGAAGATAGGAAAGAGTTGCTTTCGGAGTTAATCAAAGAGATACATATCTATCCCGAAGGGAAAAGCGATTACCCGTTAAAGTCAATAAAATTCGCCTTTCCTATATTGTTAGACGGAAAAGAAGTAGATGAAATTTTTTTGAACAAGCCGTCGAGTGTCGAGACGCTCGTGTGCCTTGCACGTAGAGGATAATTGTTTTTGGAGAAGTAGAGAAGATGTATCAAAGGTTTAGGCCAGGGAAGGTTTGGTACGATAATAACGGGAAACGGATTCAAGCGCACGGCGGTTGTATTTTGTTTGCGAAAAATAAGTTTTGGTGGTATGGCGAAAATAAAGAGGGTATCACGGGAACGGCAACGGGTGAGAAATGCCCGTTTTGGCATCACGGCGTAAAGCTGTATTCTTCTACCGATTTATACAATTGGACGGATGAGGGTTTTTGCGTGGTGGAAAGCGGGGAGGAGGGAAATCCTTTTAACCCGAAAAATATTATGGATAGACCGCATATTCTATTTAACGAGAAGACGGGGAATTACGTGCTGTGGGCAAAGACGGCGCATAAAGGGGATTTTATGACCTGCACGTTTTCCGTTTGCGTTGGGAAATCGTTGAAAAATATGCAGTTTTATAAAGAGATATTTCCACGTCCGCATTATGCAGGCGATTTTGATTTGTTTGTATTCAAGGGCAAAGCGTACGTCGTATTTGAAAATCCGCACTCTGAACTTGTGGTAAGGGAACTGACGGACGATTATACTGATTTGACGGACGTATACAGTACGCACTTTCATGCGGACGGTCCGCCCTTTGTACGAGAAGCACCTGCCGTTTTTGAACACAAAGATAGGCTGTATATGCTGACGTCTGGTACGACGGGGTATTATCCCAACGCTACGGAAATTGCAGATATTACCGACGTTCACGGCGAGTGGAAAAACTTGGGGAACGTTTGTGTGGAAGATAGGAAAAATAATTCTTTCCATTCGCAGTTTTCCTCGGTGTTTAAGCACCCTTTGAAAAAGGATACGTATATTGCGTTAGGCGATAGGTGGCTGGTGGATTTGCCAGAGGATTTGCCCGATATGAACGAGATTTTTTATAAGCTTTGCGGGCCGAATCCTCAAAAGATTGACCTTACGCCGTTTAGCGATGAAAATACGAGCGAAGCTACGTACGTGTGGCTACCGATTTGTTTTGATGAAAATGACAAGCCGTATATACGTTGGCAAGCGGTTTGGGAAATATGAAAATCGGTAAATAACGATTTATTTTGTATAAAATGGGGAACAAAGAAAGTAATGAGAGAACCATTGTTAGACAAATTGGATAGAAAAATCGGGCGGTTTGCGTTAAGACATTTGATGACGATTATCGTTATTGGGACTGCCATTGTTTGGCTGGTTGATTATATCGTTTGGCTTCGTTCGGGCATAAGCATTTCCGACTATATCCGCTTTGATAAGAACGCGATTTTAAGAGGACAAGTTTGGCGACTTGTCACCTTTATCTTCGATTTTACGGGGGAAAGCCCCTTTACGTTGCTCCTTTCCCTCTATTTTTATTGGTTTGTAGGGAGCAGTTTGGAAAGGCAATGGGGTTCGTTTAAGTTTGACGTATTCTATTTTTGCGGAGTGCTTGGCACTATCGGTGGGGGATTTATTGCAGAGACGGCGACGGTGGATTACCTCAATCTTTCGCTGTTTTTGGCGTTTGCGCTTTTATATCCCAACCATATGGTTTTGTTGTTTTTCTTTATTCCTATTAAGATGAAGTGGCTTGCGCTAATCGATTTGGTGGGGTTGACGTTGTTATTTGTCTTTAACAGCTTTGCGGGGCGCTTGGCAATTGCGGTGGCACTTATCAATATTACCGTGTTTTTTATCGGCGGGCTAATTCGAAAATGGATTGCGTATAGACGCAAAAAGAAATGGCAAAAGGGTATCTACGTCGTGGAAGATACGCCCAAAGTGAAGAAAAGAAAACAAAGAGACGACGACCCGTTTGAATTGTAAGAGAAGAAATTATGGAAAGAAGAAATGCTGAAAAACGGACGGGGCAGGTATCCGTTCAAAAAGAAAGCGGAAAGAAACAGGGTGGGCAGGTACGCGCTGAAAAAACTACGCGCGCGCCTACTAAGTATGGGGATAATCCGTATACCGCCGTCTATAAAGTGAATAGAAGCGATACGTTGATGGAGTTTTTGCTTAGAAAATGCAACACTTCGAGAAATAACGTGAAATCGATGCTTGCAAGACGGCAAGTGCTCGTCAACGGGAGCGTCGTCACACAGTTCGATTTCCCGCTTGGGAAGGACGATGAAGTGAAGCTCTCGAAAAAGAGCGTGCAGGGGAATATTGCGCCTGCGCCCAAAAAACGGGAGATGGAAAGGAAGAGCAAAACGGAGCGTGGGAAGCGGGAACAAACGGTTGTGAGGATAATTTACGAGGACGAGGATTTCGTTGCAATCGATAAGCCCGTAGGTCTTCTTTCGGTGGAGAGCGATAACGAGACGGAGTGCGCCTTTTCTCACGTGTTTGCATATTTACAGCAAAGCGGAAAGAACGTACGGCCGTACATATTGCACCGCATCGACAAGGAAACGTCGGGGGTGTTGGTGTTTGCTAAAAATCCCAAAATTTATTCCATGCTGAAAATGCATTGGAACGAGAGCGTGACGTTGCGGGAATATTACGCCGTTGTGGAAGGGCGCATGGAGAAGAAAGAGGATACGCTCGTTTCCTACCTCAAAGAAAATAAAAACAATTTGATGTATTCCACGCAGGATATCACGGGACAAAAGGCGATTACTAAATATTCCCTCTTAAAGGAGAACGAACAGTACTCCCTTTTGAAAGTGCAAATAGAAACGGGAAAGAAGAACCAAATCCGTGTGCATATGAGCTCCTTAAACCACCCCGTAGTGGGGGATGACAAGTACGGCGGGACGAAAAACCCTTTGAAAAGGTTGGGGTTGCACGCGTCGAAGCTCGCTTTTATCCACCCCGTAAAAAAGGAAGAGATTTGCATTTCGGCAAGCGTGCCCGCTTCGTTTAGAGCGTTGTTCGTATAAACGTTTAATCGTCTTACTCGTGCAAAACGTCAATAGCCATTAAGAACCCGAAACGGAAACCCTCTACGTAATGCAAATCTACCGATTCACAGCTTAAATCGGCGTTGGCATCAAGAACTTTATCAAACAAAGACAACAATTCATCGTTGTCTTTTATTTTTTTTCTAAACTTGTTGTCGTATCCTTCTGCAATTTCCAACAAGCGTGCGTATTCTTCGCTACTAAGAATATGGTCGCTGGTGCCACGCTTTCCGTGGTACATTTGTAAAATGGGGGATAATTTTTTCATAATAACTCCTTTTAATTATATTATCTCGTTTGAGATAAAAATATTATAATATCTCATTTGAGATAAGTCAAGTATTTTTATCTCAATTGTGTTATAATTTATTTATGGCAAAAGTAGCGGATAGAATTAAAGAGTTAAGAATAGAAAAAAATTTAACCCAATTGGAGCTTTCAAAAGCAACAGGGGTAAGCCAAAATGCGATTGCACAATGGGAAAACGGGAAGAGGACACCTAACATCAATGCAATTATTGTTTTGGCGAAATATTTTGGTGTGACAACGGATTATTTGTTGTGTGTAGTGGATTAATAGCGTTTGCAAACGGAAAGGAACTGCCCCTAAGGGGCAGTTTTTTGTATTTTTTTTCGGCAGGTTATTGACTTTGCGCGCGCGTGTGTGATATAATAAGACAAACGTTCATTTTTAGGAGCTGGAAAAGAGGAATGACGGAGTTTATAGACGCATTACATACGTTTTTTAAGGCAGATAAGTACGTGGAAGCCTCGAATATAAAAATTGAGGAAGTAAACGAGGAAGAAGCGGTGATTGTCGCCGATATTGACGAAAGACATTTGAACGCGAACGGGTGCGTGCAAGGCGGTATGTTATACACGATTGCCGATTTCGCTTTTGCCGTACTTGGCAATTATCTCCACCCGTCCACCGTCACGCAGACGGGACAGATTACCTATCTTCGTCCCGCCTTTACAAAGCGGTTGAAAGCGGTGGCGAAGGAAAAAGAAAGGGCGGGGCATTGTACGGTTTGTGAAACGGTCGTTTACGATGAGAACGATAAGGTGCTTTGCGTGTGCTCGTTTAACGGCTTTATAAAAGAGATAACGAAACAAGAATTTATTGAAAGAGTAAACAAACGATAAAGGAAAGGATAGAATATGAAAGAATTGATTTTGACCAACCAAGCAATTGCGCGCGGAGCGTACGAGGCAGGCGTGAAGGTGTTGTCCGCTTACCCTGGAACGCCGAGCACGGAAATTGCAGAAAATTTCGTGAAATACGACGGCGTATACGCGGAGTGGGCGCCCAATGAAAAGGTGGCGTTGGAAGTGGCTATCGGCGCGTCGATTGCGGGCGCAAGGGCGATGGCTTGTATGAAGCACGTCGGTTTGAACGTGGCGGCAGACCCCTTGTTCACCGTTTCGTATACGGGGGTGAACGGAGGGCTCGTTATCGTGGTGGCGGACGACCCTGGTATGCACTCCTCGCAAAACGAACAAGATACCCGCATGTACGGCAAGAGTGCGCACGTGCCCGTGTTAGAACCCTCTAACGCACAAGAGGCAAAGGAGTTTATCAAGCTCGCATTTGATATCAGCGAGGATTTTGATACGCCCGTTATTTTAAGGGAAACGACGCGTGTGGCGCATTCGCACGGGGTTGTGGAGCTTTGCGAGCGGGTGGAAAGAGAATTGAAACCGTATGCAAACAATCCGCAAAAGTACGTAATGATGCCCGCGAACGCAATCCGTCGGCATTTGAGCGTGGAGGAAAGAGAAAAGGCGTTTGCCGATTTTGTCAACGGCATGTCTATCAACCGCGCGGAATATACGAACGAAAACGAAATTGGCGTCGTTTGCGGGGGCGTGGTGTACGAATACGTAAAAGAAGCGCTCCCCAATGCGAACGTGTTTAAGGTGGGGACGCCCTATCCCGTGCCTGTGAAAGCGATTGGCGAATTCGCGAAAAAGGTTAAAAAGCTCTACGTTATCGAGGAGTTAGAACCGTTCGTGGAGGATACGCTGAAAGCAAACGGTATCGAGTGTGTGGGGAAGGAGATTTTCTCTATTCAAGGCGAGCTTTCGGTGGCGAAAATTAAGCAAGCGTTCTTCGGTGGAGAAATTCCTACGGCGGAAAGCGTGCCTGCTCGTCCGCCCGTAATGTGTGCGGGCTGTCCGCATAGAGGCGTATTTTACGTGCTCAATAAACTTGGCTTGACGGTAAACGGCGATATCGGGTGCTATACGCTTGGTGCGGTTGCGCCTTTGTCGGCACTTCATACCTGCATCTGCATGGGTGCGTCGGTAGGGACGGCGCACGGCTTTAAAAAAGCGACGGACGGCAAGAGTAAGAACGTTGCCGTGATTGGCGATTCCACCTTCTTACATAGCGGTGTGACGGGGCTTATCAATGCCGTATACAACCAAAGCGGTGTGACGCTTATGATACTTGACAACTCGACGACGGGTATGACGGGGCATCAACAACACCCCGCTACCGGTAAGACGTTGAAAGGGGAGAGCGCGCCCGTCGTGCTCTTGGACGAGCTCGTGAAAGCGTGCGGAGTAAAGGATTTGCAAATCGTAGACGCGTACGACGTGGTTGCCGTGGAAAAGGCTGTGAAATCGGCGGTGGCAAACGACGAGGTGAGCGTTATCATTGCGCAAAAGCCGTGTGCGTTGCTCGATAAAAAATCTAAAAAACCTGCCGTCGTCGTGCACGATTGCAAAAATTGTGGAAAGTGTATGAAGCTCGGTTGCCCTGCGATTAGCCGTGGAGAAAAGGGAATTGTGATTGATACGGCACAATGCGTGGGCTGTGAAGTGTGCGTACAGGTTTGTCCGTTTAAGTGTATCCAAAAGGAGGGTGTGTAAGATGATGAATATACTCATTTCCGGCGTAGGCGGACAGGGTACGATACTCGCAAGCAGAGTGCTTGGAAAATACGCGCTCCTTTGCGGATGGGATTGTAAAATTAGCGAAATTCACGGCATGAGCCAACGTGGCGGAAGCGTGACTACCCATCTTCGTATGGGTGAAAAAATTTATTCCCCCGTCGTTTGGGAGGGGAGCGCGGATATGATTATCGCTTTCGAAACGTTGGAGGCGGTGCGAGTGAAACATTATTTGAAAGCGGACGGGATTTTGCTTGTGAACGAGGAAAAGATTTTGCCGATGCCCTGCATTACGGGGGTGGCGAAATATCCCGAAGATATCAAAGAGAAATTGACGGCAGAGCTGAAAGGCGCGAAGTTTGTGGACGCAAAGGCTATCGCAAAGAGTGCAGGGAGCGAAAAGGCGACGAATATCGTTATGCTGGGCGGGATTTGCAAGCTGTACGGCTTCGACAAAGAAAAAATGGAAGAAGCGGTGATTGCCTGCGTACCTGAAAAGTTTAAGGAACTCAACCTTACCGCTTTCCGTATGGGATATGAACAAGTATAAAAATTTATAAATTCTACCAATAAGAAGGATAAAAAAATGCAGTACTTTCAAAAAGAAATTGAAACCATGAGCAAGGAAGAGAAGAAAGCTCTTCAATCGGAAAGACTCGTTAAAATCGTTAAATACGCGTATGAAAACCAACCGCCGTATCGTGCGAAGATGGACGCAATGGGGGTAAAGCCCGAAGATATTAAATCGATTGACGATATTTCTAAATTGCCGTTCACCGTAAAGCAGGACCTTCGCGACGCGTATCCTTTCGGCATGATGGCGCGCCCGAGAAAAGATTTGGTGCGTTTGCATGCAAGTAGCGCGACGACGGGCAAGCTGACCGTCGCTGGGTATACTCAAGGGGATATCGACGTTTGGAGCGAGTGCGTTGCGCGTTCGCTTGTTATGGCGGGTGCAGACGAGGAAAGCATCGTGCACGTTTCCTACGGCTACGGCTTGTTTACGGGTGGTCTTGGTATGCATTACGGCGCGGAGAAAATGGGCGCTTGCGTAGTGCCTGCGTCCGCGGGGAATACGCAAAAACAAATACAACTGCTCGTGGATTTCGGGGCGGATATTATTTGCTGTACGCCCTCGTATATCATTTATCTTGCGGAAGAAATCGAACGTATGGGATTGAAGATTGGCGAGGATATTAAGCTGAAAGGCGGGATATTCGGTGCGGAAGCTTGGTCGGAAGGGATGCGTGAGGATATTGAAAAGCGTTTGAATATCCGCGCTTGCGATATCTACGGGCTTTCCGAAATTGCTGGACCTGGCGTGGCGTGCGATTGTCAGTTTAAGACGGGTATGCATTTCCAAGACGACCATTACTTCCCTGAAATCGTCGACGTGGATACGTTAGAGCCCCTCCCTTACGGGGAATCGGGCGAGCTGGTAATTACGACGCTCACGAAAGAGGGTATGCCCCTTATCCGTTATAGAACGAGGGATATTGCAAGCCTCAACAACGACCCTTGCCCTTGCGGAAGAACGTCGGTGAAATTGAATAAGATTACGGGCAGAAGCGACGATATGTTAATCAATTTCAACGTGGA
>SVIK01000066.1 GCA_015069525.1 Clostridiales bacterium
TTCGTTCAAATGACGGCTGGTATCGTGGTGTTCCGCACGGAATACGGGTGCGATTTCGAACACCCTTTCATACACCGCTACGAGCGCTTGTTTATAAAGCTGAGGCGATTGCGCAAGGTATACTTGCTTGCCAAAATAGTCAAGTTTGAATACGTTTGTACCCCCCTCTGCGCCCGCGAAGTTGATTTTCGGGGAACGAATTTCCGTAAAGCCTTGCTTCGACAAAAATTCTCTAAACCCGCGTGCAATACCCTCTTGCAATTTGAAAATAGCGCGTTCCTTGGGGTTGCGGAGCGTCACGGGACGATAGTCGAGATTGGTAGACAAATCACAGTTGACTTGTTTTTTCGTGATTACCACGGGCGGGATTTCCGCAGGGTGGGACAAAAGCGTAATGTCGTGAATTTGAAGCTCGTAGCGTTTGCTCCCGTCCTTTTGTACGCCGGCAACGATTTTACCCGTGATTTTCGCCGCACATTCCTCTTTTACGTCCTCGCTCATGCGATAGGAAGAAAATTCTTCCGCGTAAACGCATTGAATCGTTTCCCTTGCCGTACGCAAAATAACGAACGCAAAATCGGACATCATACGAATATTGTGGATAGTACCCTTTATCGTCACGATTTCGTTTTCGTATTTTTCAAAATCTGCATACGAAACGGTTTTGTTTTCAATTTCGCCCGTAATAGCCATAAAATTACCTCTTTTGGAAAAATTTTTATCTATTCTATTTTAATACGATTGACAAAAAAAATCAAGAGTTTTATAATGAATTTACAGTAATTTTTCATTGCTTTTTCTAAAAAGGAGGAGGACGTATGCGGGTGCTTGCGATAAACGACATATCTTGTGTGGGAAAATGCTCCCTCACCGTTTCCCTGCCCGTTATTTCGGCATGCGGAATTACTTGCGACGTATTGCCTACCGCCCTCTTATCTACGCATACGGGCGGGTTTGACGGCTATACCTTTTTGGATTTAACAAGCGAATTTTCAGGTGTTTTGCACCATTGGAAAACGCTTGGGTTGAAGTTCGATTGTATTTACAGCGGATACCTTGGAAGCAAAGCGCAAATCGATTTGGTCTGCAAAATTAAAGAAGAATTTTTAACGGAAAAGGGGCTCCTCGTCGTAGACCCCGTTATGGGCGATAGTGGTATGCTTTACAAAGGTTTCGACGACGAATACGTGGATAAAATGCGTACCCTTTGTAGACAGGCAGACTATATTTTGCCCAACCTTACGGAAGCAAGCTATCTTGCCAATATCCCCTATCCTGCAACGGATACGAAAACCTTGCTCTTTGCATTGGCAAAGCTTTGCCCTCGTCCTATCGTCACGGGAATATTGGAAGAAAATGCAATTTCCGTGTGTTATTTGGACGAAAAGGGCGAAGAAAAACGCTACTCCTCGCAAAACGTAGCGGGATTTTTCCACGGCGCAGGCGACGTATTTTCCTCCGCCTTTGTGGGCGCAATTATGAAAGGCAAAACGGAAGAAAAAGCCATTCAGCTTGCCACAGATTTTACGACGGCGTCGATACGAAGAACAGCAAAAGAAGTGCCCGATAAGCGATACGGACTGAATTTTGAAGCGGAAATTTTCGAATTTTTGAAAAATTTAAATAGCTAAAATTTCCACCCTCCAAGCCTTGACAAACGCAAGATAATACTATATAATAGTATTACAGTCTGCGGTGTTCGATTCTTGGCATAAAACGGAACCCACAATGATGATAAGGGAGCACGTTATTCGTTGCGATAGGCAAGGTCTGTTATACGGAAAGTCCGATGCGCAAAGATACGGCACCCACCTGCGAGAAGCGGGTTCATCTTTTTGCCAAGGGACGGCACAGGTGGATTGTTCTTTGTCTCCTCCCCTCTTTTAGAAAAGAGGGTTTTATTTTTGCCCATTTACTTGCAAATCCAAACAAAAAGTGGTACAATAAGTATAATTCTTATATGCATTTAAGTCGTTATAGGAGGCCTTATATGGTTATTTCGCTGTTTAACGGTTGGTATTTTTTCTGGCTGGCGCTTTCCGCAGGCGGAATTGTCGGTTTGTATTACGCACTGCGTAAAAAGACGGCTCGCACCCAGAAAATCGTACTCTTTTCCTTACTCGCATTTGGGTTTATCCTGCATTTCTTAAAACTACTTTTCCCGCCCTATTCCACCAACGAATCTCTAAAACTAAGCGAATCTTGGTTTGTTAATATTTGCGGAGCAAACATTGGATTATTCCCCTTTCTTTTCTTATGCAAAAACAAGCACGTAAGAAATTATATGTTCTATATGGGGATTATCAGCGGATTTTTATCCATTATGTATCCCGTTGAGCCTATCGAAAAAGCACACCCTACCGAGGAAACGCTTGATATTATCCGCTTTTATTATCATCATTGGTCTCTTTTAGCCGTACCCTTGTTGATGGCATTATTGCGTTTACATACCGTATCTTATAAAGGAATACTTTGCGCGCCAATCGGCTTGCTGATTGTAATGCTGTTTATTATCTTAAACCAAGTTTTACAATCGGAAATTGGTTTTATCTCCCCTCGCAACGGCGATATGTTTGATATCAATTACAAAAACTCGTCTTTTATTTGGGAACCGAAACTGGACAACCCCATCGGCAAACTGCTTGCCCTTTTCTGCCCAGACTTCTTCAAAACAATCCCCGTTGGGCAGTACGCAGGGCAAGAAAAATATTGGCCGTGGTTCTGGATGATTTGCCCCATTTTCGTGCTTATCACACCGCTCGCTTTCCTCGTGAGTATGATTTTCGACGCAAAGAATTTCGGTAAAGATATGAAAAACTTACCCAAGAATATAACAGCGAAATGGCAATCTCTTTTCCGCAAAAAAGCAATATCCGTTGACGAGGACACGACGAAAAACACAAACGAATAATATAACTATCACATAGCAAAAATAGCAAAACGGACGGTTTTCACCGTCCGTTTTTATTTTTCTATACCAAACAATAGATTAGGCTCTATATCAAATTTTTCGTATAATAACGCAATACTATCGTATCCGGGCTTTTTCTTCCCAAATAACCATTAAGACAACTCTTGACAGAGTGTCGTAAAGGCTCTGCCTTTTCAATCCGTAAGGGACAACGTCCCTTAACCCGTATATCCTACGATACCGCTACATATAAGCGTTAGCGAAAGATAGAAAAACTTGGGAGTGGCGACTCGCCACCCGCTTAGTACGCTCTTGCGTAGATAATAACGTGTTCCGCTTTTTTACCGCATACCGCGCACGTTTCCGCGGTTTCGCCCTCGGCAAATACGCGCGCCGTTGCGCCCGTTTCTTCCTTAATCTTATCTTCGCACGCGCGACATCCGCACCAGCCCGCCTTTACGAAGTTGCCTGCGTCAACGCCGTCCAAAATGCCTTTCATGTCGTCTGCGTAAACAATTTTGCTATCTCTGCGCGCTCTTGCCGATTCCAACATATCCTTTTGCACGCTTGCCAACAATTCTTTCACGCTTTCTACTGCGTTTTCCAAAGAATATTCCGCTTTCTCGCAAGTATCACGTCTTGCGCAAATCATTTTGCCCGCTTCAATATCGCGAGGACCGAGCTCGATACGGACGGGAACGCCTTTCATTTCCCACTCGTTAAACTTCCAGCCAGGGCTGTTATCCGTATTATCAAGCACTACGCGGATACCGTTTTCTTCCAACTTCGTTTTAAGCGCTTCGCAAGCTTCTACTACGCCAGGCTTTCTCGACGCGATAGGCACGATAACGCATTGGGTAGGCGCGATAACGGGCGGGAATACCAAACCTCTTTCGTCGCCGTGCGTCATAATAATAGCGCCAATCAAACGGGTGGATACGCCGAACGACGTCGTGTACGCCGTTTGCAAGCCACCTTCCGCGCCTTGGAATTCGATATTGAACGCCTTGGCAAAATTTTGCCCTAAATAGTGGGACGTGCCCGATTGCAAGCTCTTCCCATCGCGCATCATCGCTTCCATCGTATACGTAGCAACCGCGCCCGCAAAACGTTCCTTTTCCGTCTTTCTACCCGTAATTACAGGAATAGCAAGACACGTTTCCATGAACTCTTTATACAAATTGAGCATAGCGAGGGTAAATTCTTCCGCTTCTTCTGCTGTCACGTGCGCCGTGTGACCTTCGTGCCACAAAAATTCGCTCGTTCTAAGGAAGGGGCGGGTGGTTTTTTCCCAACGCATTACGTTGCACCATTGGTTGACCTTTAAGGGCAAATCGCGATACGATTGCACCCATTTCGACATCATCGTGCCGATAATCGTTTCCGACGTGGGACGGATAGCCAAAGGCTCGGCAAGTTCTTCCCCGCCTGCATGCGTGACGACGGCAACCTCGGGAGCAAACCCTTCTACGTGTTCCGCTTCCTTGGTGAAATAGCTCATGGGAATAAGCAAAGGGAAATACGCGTTTTGAACGCCTTGCTTTGCAAAGCGCGCGTTTAATTCCTTTTGAATATTCTCCCAAATCGCATACCCGTAAGGACGAATAACCATCGTGCCTTTGACGGGGCCGTAATCGACAAGTTTCGTCTTTAATACAACGTCGGTATACCATTGCGGGAAATCTGCATTGATATCCGCAATTTGTTCTACGAATTGATTTTCTTTTGCCATAAAAATACCTCTACCCTATCTTGGGCATCTTACTTATACTTTTTCATGCTTTTCGCCCCTCGGAAACCCGAAGGGCGAAAAGTCTTTTAGACTTTTATTTTATTCTCTTATTCAAAATCTTTCTCTACGTACGTCTTGAATTTGCGAAGCTCGAAAACCTTATCGCAAATGGGACAACGATGGTAGGGAGAAGCGTCTCTCGCGCGGAGTTTCGTACCGCATTCGGGACATCTAACGATGTACTTTTTATACGGATTGAGCGCGTTTTCTTCCTCTTTTTCTTCTTCCGCCGTTGCAGGAGAAGGTTCAGGCAATAAGTTGGAGGGAGCCGGCGCAGGCATAGGAGGCTGGAACATAGCCATTCCGCCTTGCGGGGGATACGCGCAGAACACGGGCACGAATATCGGTTGATAAGGAAGCTTACCTTCTTCCCCGCCTTCCGCAAACATAGGATAGCTAAATTGCGGTTGAACAGGCAACGTGTACGCCGTTTGCACGTTCGGTTTTTCAAGCTCTTCCTCGTCCGCAGGCACGGGGTCTGCATCCGTTTCCTCTTCTACACGTCTCTTGTCTTTTGCACGGCAGAAGCAATCGAAGAAGAAGCCAACGAGCGCGATAATCGCCGCCCAAAGCAAAGGCATGCAAAGCGTCGCTTCCGCATCGCCAAGCAAACCGATACCTACGAAAGGATATACGATAAGCCCGCCAATCATAATTGCAACGATGCACGAGAAAACTGCAAAGTTCTTCATGCCGTCCGTATGATTGCATTCGCGATTGTATTCCGTCGAAGCGGTCGCGTGCTTTACCATAACCATAATGCCGATAAGTGCTACCAAGCCCGTATAAACAGGTAGCGTTTGCACGTTTATCAAATACAACTTATCCCCTTCCACAATGATTTGCGTAAGCATGTTTTCAAGCCCTACGCCAAAACCGCTGTTGGGGATAAAGAAGAATAATACGCCAGCTACGACAGCCCATTGTACAAAGTTGCGAATGAGATAAATCAATACCCCGTGGTCGCGTTTCTTTTCTATAATTTTACCGCCCGTCGTGAAGAGAGGTACGTTGCCTTCCAACCCGCCGAACACCATACGGATGAGGGCAAATACTCCGATAAAGGCATACCCGTACAAACCGACGGAAATTGCGTTCCCTTCGCCCGCTGGAAGGGTGAACATCGCAAAGATTACGTAAAAGATAATTACCGACGCTAAGGAGCTGGAAAAAAGTTTCCCCAGCGAATCCATCGCATACATATTGCGATTAAAACCGTTTATGTAGCTTGCTCTTCTTTTGAAAAGCCAATTGAGTCGTCCAAGCGCACGGAATACGTTGACAAGCAAAATTATCAATAAAACCAAATACAATAACAACTGCAAAAATACGAGAATTGCAGAAGGCGTTTTAAAGACTGTGCCAAGCCCTAATGCAAGAAGGTCTCTTATTCCGTCGTAAAACGCCACGATAGGCATTTTGTTTTCAACGGAGAATACCGTGCCGTTAACGAGTGGCAACGTCGCCGTCACTACGGCAAGCGCAATCGTTGCGAACAGGTAAACGATACCCACCAACTTCGCCCGAGCGTGCACTGCATTTACCCGTCTTTTTAATAAACCCGCTTTCGATTGAATGCGTTTCATATCTTCTCTCCTTACTGTAATTTTAGAAATCTTAAAAATCGGTCGTTAGCCGTGATAGTTTTGTCCAAAGGGAGGCAACGGTATGTATACGGGAGGCAAAACCTGCGTTTGCACCGCCGTTTCTTCGTCCTCGTCTTCCTCTACCCCGTCCTTCAAATACGCACTTGCGTCTACTTCGTCGGGGTTCTTTTCCTTAACGCGCGGGAAGCGCTTCAAGCAAATTTCCAATACCAACGCCCCAAGCGATACACCCGCCAAAATCATTAAGTCCGCGGAAAGTGGCGTCTTATAATGCAAGGTCATAAACAACGCCGTACCAAGCGAGATAACAAAGGCAAACAACGACGTCCACAAGAACGTTCTTCTGCCCGACGTTTCCCTACCGCTCGGTTCGAATTCCGTCGTGCCGAGCGCGTAGCTGAGCATTACGATACCAAGCACAAGCAACAAAAGCCTTGCAATCGGTAATACCAGCACGAGCATATCCGCAGAAATCCCCGCAAAGCCGTCGGTAAGGAGCACTTCTACAAGCGCCACGAACGAACCGCTCGATTTTACAAAGAAGAACACGAAGCTTGCCGACGCAACGATTTGGATTAAGTTGCGTACGAACACGGAGAACGTACCCACCTTACGTCTTTCTTCCACGATTTGCTTATCCACCGTGAAAAGGCTGGTGTTTCCCGCAAGCAATCCGCAAAGGAAATGGAAGAAAAGCCCAAGCCCGAGAAGCGCAACCACAAGCAGGAGGTTGATTTGCACGTTTACCACAAGGCTTGCGATAATGAAATGCACGCTTACCACCGTCTTAAACATCGTGCAATACGCTTTTTCAATATCGTCCATTGCGTACATATTGCGATTAAAGCCGTATAATTTACTTGCCTTTTTCTTATACAGCCAACCCATATTCGTCAAGGCGCTTATGAAACTAATCAAAACCACCAACAACATAATCGCATACAAAAGCGCAATCGTAAGCGAAACGGCGTTCGTCTTTAACACCGTCACGATATCGCCGTCCTTCGTCAATAACTTGAACGGTTCCCAACACGCAATTGCGCCGATTGCCCCACCCTCGAAAGAGAAGAGCTGTAAACACGACAAAATCGCCATAGCGAACATGGCGATAATATATAACGTCCCTACCCACTTTGCCCGATTTTGCATCTTACGAATACGATGCTTCATCAACAAATATTTCTTCGGGGCTTTCTTAGCCGTTTCCGATGCCATAACAGACCTCCGTTTTTTTACGCATACGCGCCGATGCTCCAACGCCCGCGCTCATGCGCTAAAATGCTACTCACAATATTATAATGTATTTCAACGAATAAGTCAATATTATCCTAAAAAAAATACGACCGTTTGTGAAATTATTTTTTCTTCTTTTTTTCGAACTGCTTTTTGTATGCGTCGATACACTTGTTAATAATATCCATAGCTTCGTCCCTATGGCAAATTTCGCGTACCGTCGTTTGCTTATGTTCCAACGATTTATACACCTCGAAGAAATGCATCATTTCTTCAAAAATATGTTTGGGCAATTCTTGAATATCGTAATAATCTTTATACGTCGGGTCTTCGCAGGGAACGGCAATAATCTTTTCGTCGAGCGAACCGCCGTCAATCATCTTGATTACCCCGATTGGATAACAGGTGACGAGCGTGGACGGATAAATCGACTCACCGCAAAGGACAAGTACGTCCAAAGGGTCTCCGTCGTCTGCATACGTGCGGGGAATAAAGCCGTAGTTTGCAGGATATACGGTGGACGTATAAAGAACGCGGTCAAGACGGAGTATACCCGTTTCTTTATCCAATTCGTATTTCGCCTTACAACCTTTGGGGATTTCAATAAATGCCTCAAAGCGTTTCGTTGTAATTCTTTCCTGGGATATGTCGTGCCAAATATTCATATCTTTGCTCCTATTGTAAATAAAAAATTCGTTTTTCAACTCTACTGCATTATTTTAACACATTTTCTTTTTTTTGGCAAGGACATAACGCCCCTTTTCCCACTTTTTTCTCTTTTTTTCTATATTTTTCTTCGTAGAAGAAGCCTCGTTTTTTCTATAAATCGCCTTTTTTCGATAAAACAAGCCACCATGTACGCGTTGAACGGAGTTTTTTAGAATATTTTTTGCAATTTTTAACCATCAATCTTTTTTTAACAATTTAAATTTACAAGCGTCGTTTTATCTCTACTTTCTCATCCTTTACTGCTCGCGTGAACTCGTGCTAATTCACGCTTTCAAGCAACTCGTTTACGCCAAAAAAGGCGCAGAAGACGACATTACTCGCTTCGCTCGTAGCTTCGCAGT
>SVIK01000067.1 GCA_015069525.1 Clostridiales bacterium
GTTTTTTGTTGAGTGGGGTGCATCCTACAAAGAAAGAACTCCCTAAACGGGAAGAACCGAAACAAATCACGCAACAAGCGGAAAGCCTTGCGCAAAAGGCGGAAAAACCTACCGTAAAGGGGGGTAAAGAGATAAAAACCGTAAAAGCGCCACGCAAAGTGGAGCGTATGACGGTGAAAAAACCGACGCGCGCTTTAACGGCGGACGAGAAATTACAAGAGGCGTTTTTGAAACGGCTTAGAAAGCTTGGCGGTGATTATTTTGAGTATTATTCGGTGTACCTACTTGAAAAATACTCCCGTTTAAACGGCAGACGTTTGGAGATGCTGAAAATTACGGGAGGAGAACGGGACGGCGGTATCGACGGCGAAATCGAGCTGACGGATAGGCTTGGGTTTAGAGAGACCATCTACATACAGGCGAAAAATTGGGACCCTGATAAAGGGGACGAACGTTTGTGGGTGGTAGGTGAAACGCTTTTACAACAATTTATCGGCGCGTGCGTGTGTAGGCAGGCAAAGGACGGCAAACAGCATTGTCGAGGAATTTTTATCACTACGTCAAGATTTACGGCGGAAGCGAAAAAGATACTCGAAGACACGTCGGATAAGTTCGTCGGCTACGACGGAAACGATTTATACGAAACGGCGAAAGAATGCTCGTTCGGGCTTGTTAAAAAGAACGGCGAGTGGGCTTTGGACGAAGAACTTTTATCAGGTGAAAAAGCGTTTTTCAAGATGTATTAAAACGAAACGCAACCTTTCGGGGTTGCGTTTTCTTTTTATTTATAAAAAAATGCGCGATTTTCAAAAAAATTGTAAAAAACGCCACTTGAAAGAGTTGATATTTTTCAAAAATTATATTACAATGATGTATGGTGGAAAAAGGCGGGTTCCCTTTTAGGGAAGAAAATAGCGCTTTTCACCCTGAAAAAGGATAAAAAATAACATTTTGGAGGAAATATATCACTATGGCAAAAAAATATTGCTATCTCTTCACCGAAGGCAACGCAAAGATGCGCGAAATCCTCGGCGGTAAAGGCGCGAACCTTGCGGAAATGACCAACATCGGTCTTCCCGTACCCCAAGGCTTCACGATTTCTACGGAAGCTTGCACGCAATACTATGAAGACGGCAGACAAATCAACCCTTCTATTCAAGCGGAAATTATGGAATATATCGAAAAGATGGAAAACATCTGCGGTATGAAGTTCGGCGACAAGGAAAACCCCTTGCTCGTATCCGTACGTTCTGGTGCACGTGCTTCCATGCCCGGCATGATGGACACCATTTTGAACCTTGGTTTGAACGAAGAAGTAGTTAATACGCTCGCTGCAAAATCGGGCAACCCCCGTTGGGCTTGGGACTGCTATCGTCGCTTTATCCAAATGTTCTCCGACGTCGTTATGGAAGTAGGTAAAAAATACTTCGAAAAACTTATCGACGAAATGAAGGAAAGAAAGGGTGTCACGCAAGACGTTGAACTTGACGCGAACGATTTGAAAGACCTTGCTAACCAATTTAAGGCAGAATATAAAAAGCAACTCGGCAAAGATTTCCCTACCGACCCGAAGGAACAACTTTTCGAAGCGGTAAAAGCCGTATTCCGTTCTTGGGACAACCCTCGTGCGAACATCTATCGTATGGACCACGATATCCCTTACAGCTGGGGTACCGCAGTTAACGTACAAATGATGGCGTTCGGTAATATGGGTGAAACGTCTGGTACGGGCGTTGCGTTCACGCGTGACCCTGCTACGGGCGAAAAGGGACTTATGGGCGAATTCTTGACGAACGCGCAAGGCGAAGACGTCGTTGCAGGTGTTCGTACGCCGATGCCTATTGCACAAATGAAAGAAGTTTTCCCCGAAGTGTATGAACAATTCTTGAAAGTTTGCAACATCCTTGAAAATCACTACCGTGATATGCAAGATATGGAATTCACCATTCAAGATAGAAAGCTTTACATGCTTCAAACTCGTAATGGTAAGAGAACGGCTGCCGCTGCTATCAAAATTGCTTGCGATTTGATTGACGAGGGTATGATTACCGAACAAGAAGCAGTTATGCAAATCGACGCAAAGAGCCTCGACATGCTTCTTCACCCTCAATTCGACGCAAAGGCACTTAAAGACGCTGACAAGAACAACGTTGTTGGTAAAGGTCTTGCCGCTTCCCCCGGTGCTGCCGCTGGTAAAATCGTGTTCACGGCAGAAGACGCCGTTATCGAAGGCAAGAAGGGTGAAAACGTTATCCTCGTTCGTTTGGAAACGTCCCCCGAAGATATTGAAGGTATGAAATATGCAAAGGGTATCCTTACCGTTCGTGGCGGTATGACCTCCCACGCGGCGGTTGTTGCTCGTGGTATGGGTACGTGCTGTGTATCCGGCTGTGGCGATATCAAAATGCACGAAGAAGAAAAATACTTCGAACTCGCTGGGAAAATCTTCCGCGAAGGCGACGAACTTTCCCTCGACGGTTCGACGGGTAATATCTACGACGGACTTATCAAGACTGTTCCCGCTGACCCCAACTCCGGCTACTTTGGCCGTATCATGGAACTTGCGGACAAGTTCAAAGCGCTCGGTATTAGAACGAACGCAGATACGCCTTCCGACGCACAACAAGCAGTTGCGTTCGGTGCGCAAGGTATCGGTCTTTGCCGTACGGAACACATGTTCTTCGACCCTGCAAGAATCGGCGCGTTCCGCGAAATGATTTGCTCGGATACCGTAGAAGAAAGAGAAGCTGCACTTGCTAAGATTGAACCTATGCAACAAGCAGACTTCGAAGGCTTGTTCGAAGCGCTTGGCGGATATCCCGTGACCATCCGTTTCCTCGACCCTCCTCTTCACGAATTCGTTCCTACGGCAGAAGAAGACATCGCTGCGCTTGCAAAAACGCAAGGCAAGAGCGTTGCACAAATCAAGGAGATTATCGCTGGTCTTCACGAATTCAACCCCATGATGGGTCACCGTGGTTGCCGTTTGTCCGTCACCTATCCTGAAATTGCAGTAATGCAAACGAAGGCGGTTATTAAGGCTGCTATCAACGTAATTAAGAAGCACCCCGATTGGAAGCTTATCCCTGAAATCATGATTCCTTTGACGGGCGAAACGAAAGAATTGAAGTTCGTTAAAGACATCGTTGTGAAGACGGCTGACGCGGTTATCGCGGAAAGTGGCGTTGCGCTTACCTACGAAGTAGGTACGATGATTGAAATTCCCCGTGCATGCTTGACGGCGGAAGACATCGCAAAAGAAGCGGAATTCTTCTGTTTCGGTACGAACGACTTGACGCAAATGGCGTTTGGTTTCTCCCGTGACGACGCTGGTAAATTCTTGCCTGCATACTATGCAAACAAGATTTACGAATCCGACCCGTTTGCAAGACTTGACACGACGGGTGTTGGTAAGCTTATGAAGATGGCGGTTGACGGCGGTAAAGCAGTTCGTCCCAATATGCACCTTGGTATCTGTGGCGAACACGGTGGCGACCCTTCGTCTATCGAATTCTGTCACGAAATCGGTTTGAGCTACGTTTCCTGCTCGCCGTACCGTGTGCCCATCGCACGCCTTGCAGCTGCACAAGCGAACATTAAAAATCCCCGCAACTAATAATCGGTTGGGATAAAGACGAAAACGGCTTGTTTCGACAAGCCGTTTTTATTTGCATGATTGACAAATATTGTAAGATGTGATATAGTAATTGCAAATGGATTATGATAAACTTAAACTATGCAAAGGAAGGTATATCGATGGATAAAATGGTAAATCTTATTTCTCCTTTTCTTCAAACGGACTTGGTTATAAAAACGCAACAAACCCCAGGTGTTGTGTTGTTTGAAAATTACGAGCAACTTAAATCGAGCATTCAACAAGGAGTCGCCTATTATAGGGATTTTACGTATACGCTTGATACCTATCAAACGGCTTTAAATCATCGTAGGGAATTGAAGTACGTAAAAAACGTTCTGGAAAAAACCAAGCGGGAAATTGTAAAAAGCTATAATGAGCCACTTGCAATGGTGGAAAAAAGAATTGAAGAGTTGATTAACATGGTAAAGGTTCCCTTTAAGAAGGTGGATACGTTTATCAAAGAAAACGAGAGAAATGCAAAAAAATACGAAATATATATCTATGCGGAAAACCTTGCAAAAATAAACGGTTTGTGCAATCATACGGAGCACGTAATTAGAAGCTCGGCTTTCTTTGATTCCAAGTGGCTTAACGCTTCTAGGTCTGGGGCGAGATGGAGGAAAGAGGTTTTAATAAAAATCAAAAAAGCAGTTCAGGATATAAGCTATATTGAAAGTTTGCAAAGTGATAAAACGGATAGCATATTGGCATATTATTATCAAACGTTGTCAATGGAGAAAGTAGAAGCGTTTATTGCTTCGTTGGAAAAAATTGCTAAACCGAAGGACGTGGAAGAGCAGGAGGAAGAGGAGCAAGAGCAAGCTTTTATAGAACAAGAGGAGGATTTGCAGGAAGAAATAATTGCGGATAATTCCACGGAAAAGGTTGAAGGTTGCGAATTAAAAGATTGTGAGGTGTTGCAATACGTAGCGGATTCCATCAATCCGTATACGGGAGAAATGATTACGGGGATTGATTCGGCTTTGAGAATGAAACTACAAGAAATTGCCGTTGAAATGGAAGAATTAAAGGCTACTATTTTGGTGCGCGCTAAAAGTAATGGACACGGCAATGGTAAGACAATGATTGGACAAAAATGGACGGAGGAAGAAGAAAAGGAATTGGTTGAAGAATATAAACAAGGCCTTACCATTAGGAATATTGCACAAATACATCAAAGAAAAGAGGGGGGAATACAAGCAAGGTTGAAAAAATTGGGTTTGATTGAATAATCGTTTTGCACGAAAGTTATGTATTAAATCGAGTAGTGAAAGGGGTTTTGTGATAACGTCATGAAAAAATATGACAATTTTTGTTTTTCCCTTGACAAAACGATAAATTAGGTTTACAATAGAAATAGAAACTGTTTTACAGGAGAAAAATTATGAAAAAATTTGCTATTTATACTGACTCTTGCTCTGACTTAACGAAAGCGGAACGCGAAAAATACGATATTCAATATATGAAGATGTATCTCGTTACCGACGGCGAAACGAGCTATGCGGATTTGGACTGGACGGAAGAAGAAGTGGAAGCGTTCTATCAAAAAGTACGTGAGGGCGCACGCATTAAAACGGCACAAATCCCTTGGAACGAATATGAGGAAGCCTTTGAAAAGGAAATTTTGGCGGGCAACGACGTATTGTCTATTTCTTGTTCCGCTGCGCTCTCCGCGTCCGTCTTCGCAAGTATGAAGGCGCGCGATGCCTTGCTTGAAAAATATCCCGACGCAAAAATCATTTGTATCGACAGCCTTACGGCGGCGCGTACGCTCGGCTTGATTGCTATTACGGCGGCACAATTGCGCGCGGAAGGCAAAACGATTGAAGAAGTGGCGGAGTGGGTTGAAGAACATAAATTGGAAGCAAACCAAGAAGCTACCCCCGAAAAATTGACGTATATGAAAGCGGCTGGCAGAGTAAGCGCGGCGAGCGCGTTTTTTGGCGGGCTCTTGAATATCAAACCGATTATTATTTCCGACGTAAAGGGGAGAAACTTTGCGGTAGAAAAGGTAAAGGGCAGACGTGCTTCCTTGGTGCGTATTGCAGAACGCTTGGCAGAACGTTACGAAGACGTACCCTATCAAAACGTTTGTATCACGCACGCAGTTGCGCCCGACGACGCGGAAATTTTAAGACAAGAAATCGTTGCGCGAATCCCTGCGTTGGAAGGGAAGATTACGGTGACGTGGATGGGACCGATTATCGGTGCAACCTGTGGGCCTGGCATTGTTTCCGCGTTCTTCTACGGTAAGAAAGTGACGGAAGGCGCTGACGAAGAATAATTCTTAAAAATAATAAAAAACCGCCATAAAGGCGGTTTTTTCTCGTATTTGCTTGCGTTTTGCAAAAAAATGCGTATAATTATAATAAAGATAAAAAACGAGGGAAACGATATGATAAACGAAAAAATGTATGCGCTTGGTAGTAAGCGTTCTAGTATTAGAGAGATTTTTGAATACGCAAAGACGCGCGCGCAGGAAATCGGCGCGGAAAACGTGTTTGATTTTTCTATTGGCAATCCGTCCGTACCTGCTCCTGACGCGGTGAACGAAACGATTGAAAAGCTCGTAAAGGAAATGCCTTCCGTGGCGCTCCACGGCTACACCTCCGCGCAAGGGGATAAGACGGCGCGCGACACGATTGCATCCAATTATTCCAAACGTTTTGGCGTGGCGATTTCGGGGGACGATTTGTATATGACCTGCGGTGCCGCTGCGTCTTTGACCATTACCTTGCACGCGCTTCACGAAGAGGGGGACGAAGTAATCGTTTTTGCTCCTTACTTTGCTGAATACAAGGTGTTTGTGGAAGGTTCGGGCGCAAAATTAGTCGTTCTTTCCTCGGACGATAAGACGATGTTGCCTGATTTTACCGCTTTGAAAAAAGCTATCAATCAAAATACGAAAGCGGTGCTTATCAATTCCCCCAACAACCCTTCCGGCGTTGTGTACGGCGAGGATACTATGCAAACGCTTTGCGATATCCTTAAAGAAAAATCGGCAGAGTTTGGCAAACGCATTTTCTTGATTTCGGACGAGCCGTACAGAGAACTTATTTACGATAAGAAAACGACGGTCGTTTCACCGATGCGCTACTATGACGACAGTATCGTTTGTTATTCGTATTCCAAATCGCTCTCGCTTCCTGGCGAACGAATCGGGTATATCGCAGTCAATCCCCGTATGGTAAATGCCAAGACGGTGTATGCGTCGGTGTGCGGGGCGGGGCGTTCGCTTGGCTTTGTCTGTGCGCCTGCGCTCTTTCAAAGAGTAGTTGCAAGTTGCGACGGTATGACGGCGGATTTGAGTATTTACAAGCGCAATAGAGATTTACTTTATAACGCGCTTACGGAATACGGTTTTACCTGTATCTATCCAGACGGGGCGTTTTATCTGTTTATGAAAGCGGGCGAAGCTGACGCGAAAGCCTTTTGCGAGCGTGCGAAAAAGCACGAACTTCTCTTTGTGGCAGGGGACGATTTCGGTTATCCTGGTTGGGTGCGTATCGCCTACTGTGTGCAGACGGAACAAATTGAGCGCGCGTTGCCGTTGTTTAAGGCGCTCGCGGAAGAATATCGGCTCGGCGAAAAATAAAAACGAAGACGTCCCTCCTACGGAGGGGCGTTTATAATTGTAAGATGGTTCGTGTTTTTTGTATAAAACAGTTATTCTTTACAAATAACCTTGCTTTTTGTTGTAAAATAATATATACTGTTAAAATAGGAAAATACCGAATAAGGGGGCAAATATGAAAAGAAAACTGCGCGGTATAGTATTGGCGTTGGCAATGTCGGCTGTGGTTGCGGTGGGCGTAGCTTGCGGTGACGAAGGGATTACAAACGGCGACAATGATAATAATACCAATCAAGAACAACCGCTACCGCTTACGCAATTGACGAAACCATCGGTGACGGTGGATAAAAACGGGCTTGCAACGTGGGAAACGGTGGTGGGAGCCGTTCGTTATGCGTATAAAATCAACGGGGGAGAAGAGGTAGAAACAACGCTCCGTGAAGTGCTTTTGAAAGACGGCGATGAAATTAGGGTGAAAGCGATTGGCGACGGTAAAAAATATGAGGATAGTAGCTATTGTTCGTCGGTGGAATACGTATATGAAGCGCCCTTGTACGATGGGGAAATCAATAAAGGGCCTGTTGTTTTGACACTCAACGCATTGGATACGGTGGATAGCGCAACGGTTTTGTCGGGTG
>SVIK01000068.1 GCA_015069525.1 Clostridiales bacterium
CCTTTACCCGGCTTTACGTGTTGGAAATCGGTGACGGTGTAAACACCGCTCTTATATTCGAAAGTCACGCCCTTACGAATGTCGCCTGCCAAAATTTGTGCCATACAATTTTTCTCCTTATATGCTTATATAATTTTTCTTTTATAAAATGATAAGGTTTTTATCCGTTTTGGACATAAAACTCTTAATCTTTCCGTTTTTAAGCGTCACCGTATCTTCGATACGTATGCCGTATTCCCCCGCTTTATACACGCCAGGCTCGTCCGAGAAAACCATGCCGTCTTCTAAAACCTGCTCGCTTTTAGGGCTGATAGCAGGCTTTTCGTGCACGTTCAAACCGATGCCGTGGCCAAGAGAGTGCGTAAACAAATCCCCAAGTCCGTTTGCTTTAAGATAGTTTCTTGCAATCGCGTCCGCTTCTTTGCCCGTCATGCCCGATACGATATTTGCCTTTGCAAGCTCGTGTGCGCGCAAAACGTGGTTATACGCCTCTTTAAATTCCTCGTGCTTTCCGTCGTCGCCAAAAAGAAAGGTGCGCGTAATATCCGAACAGTATCCGTCCACCTTGCAACCAAAATCAATTAAGATTTCGTCGCCGAAGCAAAGCTTCGTATCCCCCGTTTCATAGTGCGGTACGGAGGCGTGCGCCCCAAACGCTACTATCGTTTCAAACGACAAGCCTTGGGCACCGAGTTTTCGCATGTTATACTCTAAAAGCGCCCCTACTTCCGTTTCTGTCATACCCTCTTTGATTTGGGGCAATAGCTGTAAAAATGCGTCTTCCGCAATCTCACAAGCTCTTTCAATGCGGGAAAGTTCCCAATCGTTTTTCTTTTCCATTAAGCGGGGAAGCCAATCGTCGGCATTTACCAATTCAACGCCGATTTTTTGAAGACTTAAAAACTCCGCATGGGAAGTTTCTTGGAAAGACACGGCAACGATTTGATATCCTTTGAGAATATCCGTTTTCGTCTTACCCGCCCAAAGCGTAGGCGTCACTTCCGTACCCTCAAACAGTTTTTCAGCCGATTCTATATATCGAGAATCGGTGTACAACGTCACGCCGTTTTTATCGACGACAACAGCGCCGTCTTCGGGTGCAAAGCCCGTAATATAACGCATTAAATAACCGCAAGTGACAAACAACGCGTCCGCATTATTTTGCATACTTGCAAATACTTTTTTGCCGTTCGTCTGTATCATAGCTTCCTCTTTTTCTCTATTTTAGCAAAAAAATCCGCTTTCGTCAAGTGTACGGCGATAAATAAACGCAATTTTCCCTATCTTTCCGCCCGTTTTTTTCGCTTTTCTTACAAACTGTTATAAATTTTCTTCATTTCAAGAGCTTCTTCCGCTTGTTTTCCGTCCGATTCGCTAATGATATACGGCTGTAAGTTCAACTCTTTCAGCGCAACCGCCAAAGGTAAAAATTCAGGGCCGTAAACCTCGTCCTCGAACGTTAAATGCTTCACTTCGCCCTTTGCAGAATACATAATCTTCGAGAAATGCATGTGGAAGTTTTTCATGCGCTCAAAGCCCAATTCGGCTATCATATATTCCAATCGGCTTTTATAATCCTCCACCGTTTTCAAAGAACCTTGTTCTCTCGCGTTGACGTGTCCAAAATCTACGCAAGGCAGGTAAAAAGGCGCTATCTTGCAAAATTGCGTAATCTCTTCTATCGTGCCGATTTGCGCCAATTTTCCCATCGTTTCAGGACAAAACAGCATATCCTCCATGCCGTTGAGCGCAATATATTCCGCAAGAATTTTTAAGCGTTCTTCCGTCTTTTCCACCGCTTCGAAACGGCTGACTTTCCCTTGTGCGGAAGGATGAAAAACGATACGTTTTCCGCCCATCCATTTGCAAGCGCGCGCGCTGTCAAGCACGTACCCGTAAGATTTGTTCGCCATTTCGTCGTCGGGATTGGCAAAGTTGATAAAATACGGCGCGTGGACGGAAATCTCCACCCCTTCTTTTTCAAACGCTTCGCCTATGGAAAGCGCTTTGCCTTCCGTTATCCGTACCCCTCTACCAAAGGAATACTCGAAACAATCGAGCCCTCTATCCTTCACGAATTTCGCCGATTGCTCGGTATGCGCATACCCCTCGGCATAAAAGCTTTCACTGTTTCCACTCGGTCCAAATTTAATCATGACTACGCACCTCCGTCAAATCGGTTTCAAGCTGAGCTTTCAGCCCTTCCACTCCGTCGAATTTTCTAATATCTCGCAAATAGCGAACGAATTCTATCTTGATTTTCTCGCCGTATAAATCGCCTGAAAAGCCGTCGAAGAACGTTTCCGTTAAGACGTTTTCGTCGTTGAACGTCGGGCGAGCGCCGTAGTTCGTAATGCCTTTATACGTTTTTCCGCCTATCGTCGCACGTGTTTCGTACACTCCTTTTTTTAAGGGGAATTTACCGTTTGGATAGGCAACGTTTGCCGTAGGAAAACCTATCGTCCTGCCCACCTCTCTATCTTTTACCACCTCGCCAAGCAAGAAAAAGCGTTCCCCTAAAAGTGCGTTTGCCCGTACAACGTCCCCCTGGGATAAGTACTTTTTAACGGTGGTAGAGCTGATTTTCTCACCGTCTTTTTGCAAGAGTTCTACCACTTCAACGGGTACTTGGGTAATCGATTTTAGTGTTTCGGGCGTTCCCACCGCCATTTTGCCAAAACGGAAATCGTCCCCGCAAATAAACGCTTTGGGCGCGAATTTTTTTTCTAACAAGCAGGCAAATTCTTCGGGCGTATAATCCTTAATCTCCAAAAATGGCAATTCAAAGAGAATATCCACACCTGCGGAAGAAAAAATTTCCGTGCGCTCCTCGCCCGTAAAAAGGCTTTCGCCCTGCTTTCCGCCGACAATCGTCATTATGGCGATTGGCAAACGGTATTCCTTAGCGCGCGCAACGAGCGTTTTATGCCCCGCGTGCAAGCCGTCAAACCCGCCAAGCAACATCACGCAACCGCACGTATTATTCGATTGTCCGTTCAAAGGCAAGGTCTTTAACATAATTTCGTCTTTGCTTTCGCCCTTCCGTTTGCCACCTCGGCTATCCCGTAAAAGGCGTCCTCTTTATAAATTTTATATAAGCCGTCGGCTTCGTCTACCTCTACCGACATACCGTTGAAAAAACGCTCCGTCTTCTTCCCTTGCAAAAAGAGCGTGGGATAGGGCAAAGTGCTTTCCGTGGGGATAACGTATTGTTCCAATTCCTCTACGGGCAAATCCTTTTCCAAAAGTGCGTACGGTATCGCTTTATCCACGGTAAAAATTCCACTTTTCGTACGGCGCAACGCGCTCATTACCGCGTTCGTACCCAACGCCTCCGCAATATCCCGCGCAAGCGAACGGATGTACGTACCCCCTCCGCAATTGATTTGAATACGGAAAACGTTTTCCTCTATCTGTCCCAATACCTGCATGCCGTAAATATGCACTTTTTTAGCGGGAAGCTCGAAATCGACGCCCGCACGAGCCAAATCGTAGCCACGTTTTCCGTTTACGTTTTTGGCGCTGTACTTGGGCGGTATTTGCATAATATCCCCGAAAAACGAGGGCAATACGCTTGCAATTTCTTCCGCCGTGGGGATTCTTCCACCGTAGACGAGCGTGCCCGTACTATCGAGCGTATCGGAGGAAACGCCGAACGTGAACTGCGCGACGTATTCCTTTTCCTTTTCCAAGAAATAGTCGAACAGCCTCGTGGCGTTGCCTACACCAACGGGCAACACACCGCTTGCAAGCGGGTCGAGCGTGCCCATATGCCCACACGGCGTACCCGTCAACCATTTGCATTTATTAACGATTGTTGAAGACGTCAAGCCACTCGGCTTATCCACGTTGAAAAAGCCGAGCGTTTGAATTTTTCCTTCTCTTTTCACGTTTCCCTCGCTTAACGGAGCTCGATACCGAGTTTAAATTTAAGGTTGTTTAAAATCTTCTTCACGAAGTTATCAAGCGTTTCGGGCGTGAACGCCTTTTCCGTTTGATTGTCGGGCGTGAACGTGAGCGTGAAAGCCATACTCTTTTTGCCTGCGGGAACTTGCCCGCCACGGTAAACGTCGAAAAGCTTTGCTTCCGTCACGTATTTGCAAGAGTGCATAAGCACTTCTTCAATTTGTCCACACGTAAGTTCTTCGTCCGCAATCAAGGCAAGGTCGCGCTTGACGGCAGGGAATTTCGGCAAGTTCTTATAACGAACGCCGTCGTCCAACTTCTTTGCAATCGCCGATAAATCCAATTCTCCAAGGTATACTTTCTTATCCAACCCAAGGTTGTTTGCAATCTCAGGGTCAAGTTCACCAAAAAAGCCCACTACGTTGCCGTCCATAACTACGTTTGCCGACACGCCAGGATGCAAGTAGGATTTTTCCGCGCGTTCGTAAGTAAACGACAAGTGGAAAACCTCTGCAAGGCGCTCGATTGCCCCTTTCATATCGAAGAAATCGTTTTTACCACCCCAAATACCAAGAACAAGGTGTTTATTTTCAACGGGTTGTTCGCTTGCCGACGTGTTTCTCGGCGTATACGTGTTTGCCAGCTCGAATTGTCTGCCCTCGTCGTTGCCACGGCGGATATTTCTAACCGCATTGGAAAGCATAGACGGTGCAAGGAAGGTACGCATAAGCGAAAGCTCTTCGCTGATTGGATTGAGAATTTTAACGGCGTTTCTCTCCTCTGCACTTTCGGGGAGTTTCATCAGCTCGAAATCCTTCGGGGAATAGAAGGAATAGTTATACGCTTCCGAGAAACCTTGCGTACGCAAAACGTTTTTCAAATGCAATTCCTTCTTTTGCTCGTCCGTCAAGCCACCGCCCGTCACTTGCGCTTTGTCAAGGAAGGTGGGCGTGATATGTTCGTAGCCGTACATGCGGATAATTTCTTCCGCTAAATCGGGATATCCGTCGATATCGTCGCGATAACCGGGGATTTCCACCGTCAACGCGTCGCCTTGAATAACAGGCTTAAAATTCAATCTCGTTAAAATATTCCAAATTTCCGCGTCGGGTACGGTAATTCCTAAAAGCGCGTTGATTTTTGCAATGCTTGCCGTCATAAGACGCGGTTCAAGCGAAACGGAGCAAACGTCACGGCGCATATCCGTGACCGTACCGCAACCAAGTTCTTCAATCAAATGCAACGCTCTTGCCATGCCCAAGCCGTTGGTGTACGCGTCTACCCCCTTTTCAAAGCGGGAGGAAGAATCGGAAGATTGCCCCAAAGCACGAGAGGTTTTTCGCACGTTGTCACGGGCGAATTTAGCCGATTCAAAGAAGACGTTTTTCGTCGTATCCTTAATACCGCTATTTAATCCACCCATAATCCCCGCAAGCGCAACGGGTTTATCGCCGTCGCAAATAACGAGGTTTTCGCTGTTGAGCGTAAATTCTTTTTCGTCAAGCGTAATGATTTTTTCGTCCTTTTTTGCACGGCGAACGACAATCTTTCTACCGCCGATGTCTTCCGCGTCAAACGCGTGCATGGGTTGTCCCATTTCCAAAAGCACGAAGTTCGTAATATCGACAATCGGGGATATGGAACGGATACCAGAAAGCGCAAGACGTTTTCTCATCCATGCGGGCGAAACGCCACCTTGTACGTTTTCTACGTAATGCCCTACGTAGCGGGGGCATAAGTCGGGCGCTTGCACGTCAACGTCAATGCTACTTGCGCTCGTTTTGCTTTCCGTATACGAATAATTCGGTTCTTTAAACGGCTTATTGATAACCGCCGAAACCTCGCGAGCAATCCCTACGATACATTGGCAATCGGGGCGGTTTGCGGTGATGGAAATATCGAAAATCCAATCGTCCAAGCCCACTACCTTTTTAATATCTTCGCCAACGGGCGTGTCTTTGTCCAAATCCAAAAGCCCGTTTACCTCCGCACCAGGATAGAAATCGTCGTTGATGCCAAGTTCTTCGCCCGAACAAAGCATACCGAACGATTCTACGCCACGGAGTTTGCCTTTCTTAATTTTCTTCACGGCGTCGGGGTTCTTTTCCAAAACGGCGGGGTTGCTTTCCACCACCGTCGAACCGTCCAACGCGCAAGGCGTTTTCATACCCACGTATACGTTGGGCGCGCCTGTGACGATTTGCAAATCTCTACCATATTCCTCCCCGCAATCCACGACGCAAATTTGCATATGGTCGCTATCGGGATGAGGAGTAAGCGCTTTTACTTCCCCCACCACTACACGGCTGATTTTTTCACCAAGATAGGAAAGTTCTTCTACTTCAAAACCGCAGGAAAAGAGCTTTTCTGCAAGCTCTTGTGCGGACATTTCTATATCTACGTAATCTTTTAACCAACTGAAAGGTGCTTTCATACTCTTCTCTCCTTAATCCTCGAATTGTTCCAAGAAGCGCGTATCGTTTTCGAACAACGTCTTGATATTGTTGATGCCGTATTTAAGCATGGCAATACGCTCGATACCCATACCGAACGCAAAACCCGTATATTCTTCGGGGTCTACGCCACAATTTTCCAACACTCTTCTATTCACCATGCCTGCACCGAGCACTTCAATCCAGCCCGTACCTTTGCAAAGACGGCAACCTTTACCACCGCATTCCGAACAGCTTAAATCCACCTCAACGCTCGGTTCGGTGAACGGGAAATAGGAAGGACGCAAGCGCACCTTTGTCGAATCGGTAAACATCTTTTTTGCGAACTCCGCAAGCATGCCTTGCAAATCGCAAAGCGTTATCCCTTTATCTACGACAAGCCCTTCCATTTGGTGGAACATGGGCGAGTGCGTAGCGTCGTCGTCCGAACGGAATACTCTACCAGGGGATAAGATTTTAATAGGCGGATTTTCCTTTTCCATAACACGGATTTGCCCTGCCGACGTTTGCGTACGGAGAAGCAAGTTTTCCGCCAAATAAAAGGTGTCTTGCATATCTCTTGCGGGGTGGTCCTTCGGCGTATTGAGCGCCGTGAAGTTATAGTAATCCGTTTCAATTTCAGGTCCTTCAAACACCTTAAAACCCATACCTGCAAAAATATCGATAAGCTCGTTTTTCACAAGCGTAATGGGGTGCAAAGCCCCTGCCTTATACTTTTTACCAGGCATGGAAATATCAATACGCTCTTTTGCGTATTTTTCTTCCATCTCCATCTTCTTTACGACGACTTCGCGTGCGTCGAATTTTTCTTCCATGCTTTGCTTGAATTCGTTGACGATTTTACCAAAAGCAGGTCTATCCTCTTTTGCCAAATCCTTCATACCGCTCATAATGCCTTTAAGCGACGTTTGAAAGCGAACTTTCAGTTCGTATAACGCCCTACCCGATTGCGTTTCCTCTATTGCGGTTTCGATATCTTTCCGCAACGCTTCGATTTTTTCTTTCATTATATACTCCTATGCTATTATTTACAATTAAAACGCCCTGCACGCCGTATAAGCGTGCAGGGCGAATACTATCCGCTGTACCACCTGCGTTCACGTGGAATCTTCCACGCCTTCGTTGCGCCGTCACGTCGCGCCGTACGTTTCTTCCTACCCCCGAAAAACGGGCTCAAAAGAACAGCTCCAAAGTGAAATGGCTATTTTTCCGCTTTCCGTGTCTTTCAGCCTACGAACACGGTCTCTGTAAAAGGTTTTGAAAAACGCCTGCTTTTTCATCGCTTTTATGATTATTGATAG
>SVIK01000069.1 GCA_015069525.1 Clostridiales bacterium
ATATTATCGCCGAGAAAAAGAGTGAAAAGGGCGGACTTATCGTGCTTTGCGACGGTATTGAAGACGTGCATAATCTCGGTAGTATTTTGCGTGTTGCGGAGTGTGCTGGGGCAGACGGCGTCGTAATTCCCCGTTCGGGTAGCGCGTCCGTGACGGAGAGTGTAATTCGCATTTCCGCAGGTGCGGCGGAGCATATGAAGGTGGCAAAAGTGTCCAACCTCAACCAAGCGGTAGAAACGTTGCAAAAAAACGGCTACTGGGTGTATGCGTTAGAGGCTGGCGGAGAGGATATTTATAAAGAAAAATTCGAGGGCAACGTTGCCCTTATCGTGGGTGGGGAAGACAGCGGTGTCAAGCGCTTAACCAAAGAAAAATGCGACAAGACGTTGTCTATTCCCTTGCAGGGAAAAGTGAACTCGTTAAACGCTTCCGTGGCGCTTGGAATTGCGGTGTACGAAGTGGTTAGAAACAGGATTCTCGGCTAAAAAAGGAGAGCGTATGCAAGAAGAAGACAAACAATTGCATACGGAAACGGACGAACGGCTCGTCGCGTTTGCGCAAAGCGGGGACAAGGAGGCGGAAGTGGAGTTATTGCTTCGATACCGCAACCTTGTGCGTTTTTACGCGCGCAAATTTTTCCTCGTTGGTGGGGAGACGGAGGATTTGATACAAGAGGGTATGATTGGCTTGTATCAAGCTATCGGCGGGTTCAAGAAGGAAGAAAACGGTGAAAGAAGTTTTAAAAAATTCGCTTCCCTTTGCGTGTGGCGTCAAATCGTGGACGCGGTGAAAAAGGCGACGGGGAAAAAGAACGCGCCTATGAAGGATTACGTGTCGATTACGGAAGAAGGGGTGGCAATCGGCCCCGACCCTGAGGAAACGATTATCCTTGACGACGATAGAAAGGAACTTAACGAGCGTATGTCGCGTATTTTAACGGATACCGAATTCAAGGTGTTCACGATGTACATGGACGGGAGAAGCTGTTCGGAAATATGCGAGATTACGGGTAAGAGCTATAAGAGCGTAGATAACGCTGTACAGCGTAGCAAACAGAAATTGAGAAAGGCTTTGACAAGAAAGGAAAACGAAGGAGAATAAACAATGGCGTATTTGGCGTTATACCGTGCCTTTCGTCCGACGAGCTTGAACGACGTCGTTCGACAAGAGCATATCGTCACGGTATTGAAAAATCAAATAACTACGGGACGGATAGGGCACGCCTATCTTTTCTGCGGACCGCGTGGTACGGGGAAAACGAGTATTGCAAAAATTTTTGCAATGTCTATCAACTGCGAAAATCCCGTAGACGGTTCGCCTTGCGGAAAATGTTTCGCTTGCCGTGCGCTTTCCGACCCTGCAAACCTTGATATTTCGGAAATAGACGCGGCGTCTAACAACGGCGTGGACGAAATGCGCGATTTGCGGGAAAAGGTGCAATATCCTCCCGTGGCGGGCAAATATAAAGTGTATATTATCGACGAAGTCCATATGCTTTCGACGGGTGCGTTTAACGCACTTTTGAAAACGCTGGAAGAACCGCCTGCGCACGCCGTATTCATTTTGGCTACGACGGAGTCGGCAAAAATTCCCGCAACGATACTTTCCCGTTGTATGCGCTTTGATTTCAAGCTTATTCCTCAAACGGATTTGGAGGAAAGACTTCGCTACGTATTCGATAGTATTGGGAAAAAGTACGAGCCCGAGGCGATTTCCGCCATTGCAAGGGCGGGGGCAGGGAGCGTGCGTGATATGCTCTCCATAGCGGATACGTGCGTATCGTATGCAAGCGGTACGCTCACGTACGAGGACGTGACGACGGTGCTTGGCGGTGCGGATTTTGCGGGGGTAGCTCTCTTTTGTGAGGCGGTACTCACGGGAAATGCGGGCGGAGCGTTTGCAAAAGCGGAGGAATTTTTATCCGCAGGCAAAAGTGTTGGCGTGTTGGTAAAAGACGTAATGAACTTTCTCAATTCTTGCGCGGTAGCAAGGATTTGTCGGGACGCCAAGAATATTCTTGCTTTGCCCGATAGCAACTTTGCCGAAGTGGTGCGCGTGGCGAAACAAGCGGACGGGCACGGATTGCTTCGTGCAAGCGAAATTTTCGCCGAGGTGGAGCAGGCGCTTAAATATTCCGCTTCCCCTCGTATCTTGTTTGAAACGGCGGTGTTGAAAGCAAGCATGCCCAAGGAAGATTACGATATCGAGGCGTTGCTCACCCGTATCGCTACGCTTGAAAAGAAATTGGAAGAGGGAGTCGTGGTAAAGAGCGTGGAAAGCGTTGCCACGATAAAGAAAGAAGAGAAAACGAAAGTAGTAGAAGAACCCCGTCAACCTGCCTTGCAAAAGCAAGAGAAAGTGGTGGAAAGCGTAGAGGAAGATACGTTCGTGCCTGAAATGGAAGCGCCTCCCGACGAGGCGGAAACGGGCGGGAACGTGTATTTCGACGCGGAATATTTGCCGAAAAAGAAAACGGAGCAGAAAGCGGAAACATCCCCCGTTTCCGTGGCAAAGCCCGTGGATAAAGGGGACGCAAAGACGGTGTTCGGGGCGTTTTTGCGCAGTCTTCGTAAAAATGGAAAAAGCGGGGTGCTGTTCGCAATTTGTATGGATTTAAATTACGGCTACGAGGGGGACGTGTTCACCTTGTATACGGAAAGCGAAACTATTTACAATTCGCTCAACAAAGCGGAACACCGTACGATTATAACCGCCTCGTTTGAGGGGATAGGGATTGCGGAGGACGGTTTTGCCGTCAAGCTCCGCGGTAAAAAATCGGACACGTTTAATCGGGATTTGGAAACGTTGAAAAAGACGTTTGGTGGCGTCAAAATTGACGTAAAATAATAGAAAATACGTATTTGGAGGAAACAACAATGGCAAACTTTAAAGGTGGCAATAACAACATGCAAAACTTGATGCGTCAAGCGCAAAAAATGCAAGAAGAAATGGAAAAGACGGCGGAGCTTTTGGACGATTGGGAAATCGTAGGTACGGCGGCAGGCGAAGCGGTTGTCGTATATATGAACGCCAAGAAGATTATTAACGGTATCGAATTGGATGAAAGCGTCGTAGACCCTACCGACGTAGAAATGCTGGAAGATTTGATTATGGCTGCAATTAACGACGGCTATACAAAGGCAGACAAGGTTTACGAGGAGAAAATGGGCAAATACGGCAACATGGGTTCGCTCGGCGGTATGTTATAAGCGGAGTGCCTCCGCGGGCAAATCTTTCTATCTTTGGTTAACATTTAGGTGTAGTGTTATCATTGATAGAACGTTATCGTAGACAAACAAAATCAATAAAGGAAGAGTATGGATATTTTTATCGAACCGATAGGGAAGCTTATAAACGAGTTTTCTAAATTGCCCGGGGTGGGTAAGAAAACGGCGCAACGGTACGCCTATAAAATAATCGATATGTCGGAGGCGGAAGCGAAAGCATTTGCGGACGCTATCCTTGGCGTGAAGAGAAAAGTGCATTATTGCAAGGTCTGTGGCAATTTCACGGAGGAAGAAGAGTGTGCGATTTGTCGTACGCGCGACAAGAGTGTGATTTGCGTGGTAAAAGAGCCCAAGGACGTTTTTGCGATTGAAAAACTGCGAGAATTTAAGGGCGTTTATCACGTATTGCACGGTGTAATTGACCCGCTTTCGGGTATCGGTCCTAACGATATCCGTATTAGGGAATTGCTTGCCCGTATTCAAAACGGCGACGTGAAAGAGGTTATCGTGGCAACCAACCCCGACGTGTCTGGGGACGCGACGGCGATGTATCTTGCCAAGCTGATTAAGCCGTTGGACGTTGCCGTCACAAGATTGGCGCACGGTATCCCCGTTGGTTCGGAAATCGAATACACCGACGACGTCACGCTTGCGCGCGCGTTTGTGGAAAGAAACAGATTATAAAAAAGGCGCAACGATAGGTTGCGCGCTTTGCAAAATATAAAATTAACCCCTTAACCGTACGCGGTTAAGGGGTTTTGTTTATTCGTCGTAATTATCGTTATCGTCTACGTCGTAGCCGTCCATATCCACTTCGTCAGGGTCGTAATCGTCCGATTTGTAATCTACGGGGGCAAAGGCTTCTTCCGCGTCCCCGCCGTTATACGTGCTGGCAACCTTGCCGGAAGCTTTTTCCGCTTTTACGATTTTACGGAGCTTTCTTCTCATTCTGCCGTAGTACGCAATCGAGAAGATTGCAAGCGCCATAGCAACGGCAAAGGAAATAATACCTGCCGAGGAGAAGGAAACGTCAATAGAGCTGAGCGTTTTCGTAATGTCACCCATGGCATCCGCGCCGATAATATCCACGAGGAAGCTGGAAGGGGAGTTCAATAAAGAGAACGCCAAAGCGGGCAAGAAGACGAGCAAAGAACAAGGCAACCAACCCAACCAAATGGGAAGTTTCAATTTGATAGCGTTGTTCGGTTTTTTGATTTTTGCAAGAATTTTAATAATGAGATACAGCCAAGTAAATGCGGTGAAGAAGAATACGCCACTAACGATTTTCATTACGAGTGCAATCGTTTCCGCCGTATTTGCGGGGATTTCATCCATAATTAAATCGGTAAGGCGGATTTTTAATTCGTCTACGGCGCTAATATCGGCGTTATCTACCGTCGGTTCACTTGCGGTGGAGACGTAAGAAGCAGGGGCGACGACTTCGCCGTCGTTTCCGCTTTCCTCATCGCCTAAAAGATTTAAAAAGATTTGCGCAAGGTATTCGTTGAGGTTGATTTCGCCGTTTTTATCAGCAATCGTTTCCAAAACCTCTTCAATTTCTTTACGGACCTCTTCCTTATCTGCTTCCGAAAGCTTGTCAAAGTGTTCAGGGTCGCTTGCGTTTAATTTATTGCAAGCATCGTCCACGGCGTCCACCATTTCTTGGGAAACGGTGGAGATGGGAGCACCGTTTTCAATCGTGCCCATCATATCCTCGATTTTCGTGTTGATGTATTCTTCCGTGATACCTGCATCGTCAAGGATTCTTTCCACCTCTTCGGCGTCTGCGTCGGGGGTGGATTCCTTAATTTTATCGCGCACGGTGCTGTATATCGTGGTTTTGAAAGTCACTTTCGTTGCGTTGTTGACGACTTTGGATAAAGTGGGGTAAAGCTCGTCAATAGCGTTGGTCACGTTGTCGTCGATAAGATTTTGCACGGAAGCAACGGAATCCCCGCCGAGCGAGGCGAGTACGTCCGCCGTCTTTAACCGAACGGAAAGCGTAAGTGTCACACCCTCCGTCCCAACGATTTCCGTTGCGTCGATATTCAAATCTTCTACGGGTTGCTCGCTTGATTCTCCGTCGGAGGAGGCGAGTAAGTCGTTGAGCGTATCCTCAATTACGGGTGCGGTGATATTGTAAGATACGGAAATTTTCCAAAACGGCATAAAGAAATAGGTGGCAATACACAGCGCGGATAAAACGGCGATGATAATATTGCATATGCCGATTCTCTTTCTCAAAGTTTCCTTTTCCATAAGTAAACTCCTTTACAAGTTTTACGATAGAATCATTGTAGCACATATAAAAAAACGTTGTCAAGTATTTTAACGACGTGCGGTTATTTTACGAGAGGTATATTTTTCTTATTTTTCGCCAAATTAAGCGTATGAGAAAGATAAAAGTTTACGAAAAGGAAGGCAGAACAAGGGACGAAAAGGAAGATTGTTTTCCTTTAAAAAACAGCGAAAAATATATAAAATAACGGGGGTAAGTACGCGTTGACAGGTAAAAATAGAGAAAATTACAATAAAAACTACATTGCATACGTGCATTCGTTCGACCCGCCCACACAGCACTTTAAAAACTGCTTCCGCGCATACCTGGTGGGGGGATTTATTTGTTGTATCGGGCAATTTTTGCGATATATTTTAGAATTTGCATTTGGATTACAAGGGGACGTGCTTGCAGGCACGGTAAGCGTTATCCTGATTTTTTTAGGCACGCTTTTGACGGGGCTTGGCGTATATGACAGGATAGGCAAAAACGCAGGGGCGGGGTCGATAGTCCCTATCACGGGTTTTGCCAATTCCGTAGCGTCGCCCGCAATAGAATTCAAGACGGAAGGCATGATATACGGCATGGCGGCAAAGATGTTTATCGTCGCAGGGCCGATTATCGTCTTTGGCGTGCTTGCAGGCACGGCGGTGGGCATTATTTATCTTTTTTTATAAACTAACCTTTTTAAATATATAAAATAATGTGCAAAGTTGAAAAAAATCAAACACATTGTAAAATATCGTTATTTACACGCTTGCATAAAAGGAGTAAAATGTATACTGTGAAATTATAATTTTTTTTCGATTTTTGCATTTACGAAAAGAGAAAAAAGGAGATAATGCTATGAGAAAATGGAGAAAAGCATTAACCTGTGGTTTGCTTGGTACGCTAGCCGTATGTTTATCTACGGTAGCTTTTGCCATGCAACCTCAACCCGTGCAAGCGCTTCAACAAGGCGTGCAAACGACTATATCGGGAGAATCGTCCTACTGGCAAGAAACGAAGGGCTTTTTCCACATGCCGTCCAATTCGTTGAGTTATGTAAATACCGCGCAGATGGTTGACGTGACGGGAGACGGATACGGCGACGGATATATGTCTACGGCGACGTCGCAAAAGCTTGACGGAAACACCCAAATCGATATTTCGATGAAAGGCTATTTTACGGGCGATGCAGGTACGGGTTATTGGGGATACAACTGGATTATCTTCCAAAACACAACGGAAATGTATACGGGCACTGCTTCTTCGATAAGAACGGCATCCAATTGGACGCCTTTCCGATTGCGCGTAGACGAATCTCCTTCAAATTCCGTAGGGAACTGGTTTGCGCTCGTATTTGGCAAAACGGAAAATGCCGTTAACTTATACGAGTGCAATAGCGGTGAAGTGAAGAAAATACATACTCTTTATCAATCGTCTGGCGAGGAGGACGCAGTAAAAGCACACTCTATCCATGCCAAAACGACGGATATTTCCATTAAGACAAGCGATTCGGCTACGGGTGTCACGGTGGATATTACTTACACGGTAGGTGGCAATACGTACACCTATAAACATTCTAGCGACAATAACGCACTTTTGGGTGAACAAACGCTTACGCTCGGCTATCACGGCGGTGTGCAATGCACGACGGAAAACGGCGCGTATACCCAAGGTACGTTTTCGTACGACGTAAAAGTGACGACGTCGCAATCTGCAATGACGTATGAAAGCTATAACGGCTTACAAGGATACACGCAAGCGACGGGCGAAGGGGAATGGGTGTCCACCACAAACCTTTCCACCAACGCTACGGGGGATTTGATTACGGTGTCCGCACCTTCTCGTCCTACGGGCACTTCGGACGTGTTCTCTTCCTATGCGGAAACGAAGCAAGTGGGGGGCAACTCCACGTTGGATTTGACGATAAACGGGACGATTCAACGCGACCCTAACTGGGCGGAAAGCGTAGGGCTTTGGGCGTACGATTGGA
>SVIK01000070.1 GCA_015069525.1 Clostridiales bacterium
CATTGCGGACGTGGGCTTCGTCGGCTTCCCGAACGTGGGGAAAAGTACCCTCCTTTCCAAGATTTCGGCGGCTCGGCCGAAGATTGCTAATTACCATTTCACGACGCTCTCGCCCAATCTTGGCGTAGTGCGATATTACGAAAAATCGTTTGTGGCGGCGGATATCCCCGGGCTTATCGAGGGGGCTTCGCAAGGGGCGGGGCTTGGGCACGAGTTCTTGCGACATATCGAACGTACCCGTATGCTGTGCCACGTGGTCGATATATCCGGCTGTGAGGGGCGCGACCCGATTGAAGATTTTAAGAAAATCAACGAGGAACTCAAAGAATACAGCGAGGTTTTGGCTACTTTACCGCAAATTATCGTGTGCAATAAGTGCGATATCTTCGGCGCGGAAGACAACCTCAAAGCGTTTAAGAAAAAGTATGGGAGAAAATACAAAATCTTCCCTATTACCGCTATTAACGGCGAGGGGACGAGAGAACTCTTGGAAGGGATTTTCAACGTGCTTGACACTCTGCCCCCCGTAGAGCCTGTGCCCGTCGACGAGGAATTTACTTACCAAGCGAACGAGGATTTGAGCTTTGAAATCTTTAAGGACGAGGACGGCGTGTACGTGGTCGTTGGCGGACTTATCGATATGCTGTGCAGAAACGTCGTTTTGAATAACCCCGATTCCATGCAGTATTTCCAAAAGATTTTACGCCTGCGCGGAGTGATTAAAGAGCTTTCGAAAATGGGCTGTAAAGAGGGGGATACCGTTTCTATCGGCGACGTGGAATTCGATTTCGTGCCCTAAGCGGAGCGTTTTCGCTGGCAAGTTTTTCTATCTTTCGTTATCGCTGATATGTAGTGGTGACGTAAGCGTAGTACGCCTTGTCTTGCTCGTATCTACGCACTTATGCGGAGTGCCTCCGCGCGTGGATACGCTTGTCATTAAATAACAATAAAAAGGAAAAAATTATGATTATTACGAGTGAAAATATAACGAGCAAACAAAGAAGCAAATTAAAATCGATTGCGTCCAAGCTTTCGCCTGTCACGCAAATTGGAAAGAGTGGGATTACCGATAATTTGTTAAAAACGCTTTCCGACGCGCTCGACGCGCACGAGATTATCAAGGTGAATATCTTGGAAACGGCGGACGACGATATTAAAAACTTGGCGGAGAACGTGGCGGAGCTTTTAGAAGCGGTACCCGTAGCCGTAATCGGCAGAAAAGCGATTTTTTACCGCTATTCCCGTCGGGATAAATTTGTGCATTTGGATATCTAAAACGTGTTTAGAAAACGGAATTTTGCTTTATAAATATACTATAAAGAAATAAAGGTCGGGTTTTGGTATGGAAAACGAAGAATTGAAAGAAGAATTGAAAACGGAAGAATCCGTTTGCGAGAAAAAAGAGGCTTGCAAAACGGAAAAGAAAAAGTGTGGGAATAAAAAGGCGCAAGAAGAATTGGAAAAAGCGCTCGCAGAGGCGGAAGAGTGCAAGCGCAAATGGTACGCTGTGACGGCGGAATACGAGAACTACCGTCGCCGTACGCAAATGCAATCGGCTCAACGCTACAACGAGGGTAGAAACGACGTGATTGCCTCCCTTTTCCCCATTGGCGATAATTTGGAAAGGGCCGTTGCGACCATCGCCGACGAGAATACGAAACAAGGCGTGGATATGGTGTTGAAAGCGTTTAAAAAAGTGCTCGAAGGAGAGGGGGTAGAGGAAATCAATCCCATTGGCGAGCCGTTTAACGCCGACGTCGCAGAAGCAATTATGGCTATGCCTGCCGAAGAGGGCGAAGAAAGCGGTATCGTAAAGCAAGTGTACGTCAAAGGGTACAAAAAGGGCGATAAGGTGCTCCGTTATGCACAAGTAATCGTCACGCAATAAGCCGTTATACAATACTATATAAATAAGGAATAAAGCGGTGGTAAACTCGAAAGAGATTACCACCGCTTTTATTTTTAAAAATTTTTCAAAATTTACCAACCGTTTCTATTTTTAGGTTGTCTATATGGGTGTAAAGGGGTTGAGAAACCTTGAAAAATGAAAAAAGGCGGTACGTAAATATGAAAAAGAACAATGCAAAAAAATGGTTGGCGCTTAGCTTGGTGTCGGTGCTTGGGGTGAGTATGTTTGCCTGCAACGGTACGGATAATAAGGACGATAACGAAAATCTTTCCGTTGATTCGGTGGGGTATGCATATATGGCAATCGATATCAATCCCACGGTGGAATTCGTGTTAAAGGGCGAAAAAGTAGTGAGCGTAGACGCGGTGAACGACGATGCGGAAGTGCTCGTTGCGGAAGAAGAGTTCGTGGGTATGACGGCAGAGGAAGCGAGCGAAACGGTGGTGCAAATCGCGGAGGAGCTGGGTTATCTTAACGAAGAAAATGCGGACGTAAAAATTACGGTGGCTACCGATGACGAAACACAAACGGAAGAATTGACGGAAAAGGTAAAAGAAGGGGCTAAACGCGGTAGCGATATCGCAAAAGTGAACAGCGAGCCTCGTAGAGGGGATTGCAGAAAGGAAAAGGAATTGAAAGAGGAGAACCCTGAACTCTTTAAGGAACTTAACCCTGCCAAAGTACGTATGATTGAAGCGATTATGCGCTACGACGAAACGATGACTTTTGAAATCGGGGCGACGATGAGCTTTGAAGAGCTTGCAGATATGCTGGAAGATTACGTAGAGGAATACAAGGAAATCGTTGGCGAAGAATTGCGCGAAGAATACAAAAAAGCAATGGCGGAAAAGAAGGAAGAAAAGGAACTTGCGATTGCGGAGAAGTACGGGGAAGAATTTAAGGCGCAATGGGAAGCGTATCGCGCCGTAAGGGAAGCGTACAAGGCTTTGGAAAAGAAAGCGGAAAACGCTGTGATTGCGGAAGAGGACGTAAACGCGATTATGCAATTACTTGAGATTGACTCTGCCGATGTTATTTTCGCGTCGGGCGAAGTGACGGTGGAAATCGTAGACAGATATCTTGATAAGCATTACGAATGCGCTATATCGGAAGAAACGGAAGAAGCCGTGGAAGATATTCTTGATAAATACGACGAGGACGAATACGTATTGACGGAAGAAGATTTGTCCGTATTGCAAGCGGTGCTTGGCGAGGTTGAAATTCAAGTGGGCATAACGTTGGAAGACGTGGAAGAAATCGTGGAAGATTTGGAAGAAGCATTGGAAGAATTGCGAGAAGAAGTGCGTTTGGACGATGAAGTGCGTGAGGATATCCACAAAATCCAAGAAGAAATCAGGGAAGAAATGAAAGGATTTAAAGACGAAGTGCACGGCGAAATGAAAGACCGCATTGAAGAAGCGAAAAGCTATTTCAAAGGGGAGAAGGAAGAAAGAAGAGAGCAATTTGGCGAAGAAAAACGCCCCTGCCCGCCTGAAGAAGTAGAAAACGAAACGGACGACGAAGAAACGGACGACGAGGAATTGGACGACGAGGAATTGGTGGCGTAAGAGATTTGCTTTTTGCATGGAAATATGCTATACTATACGTGAAAAAAGATGAAAACGGCGGGCTCCTATCGTATAGGAGCTCGCCTAAAAAGGAAAAAAATGAACTTTGATAAACTTGCCATAAAAATAGCGGAACGCGATAAATCGGCGTTCGAGCTATTATACGAACAGACGCGAAGACTTGTTTTTAGCGTTTGTTTGGGTGTGGTAAAAAATCAAAGCGTTGCCGAGGAATTGACGCAGGAAACGTTCGTCACCGTTTGGCAACAGAGTGAAAAGTTCCGTGGAAAAGGATACAAGACGTGGATATTGACGATTGCAAAAAACAAATCGTTGAACGCCTTGAAAAAAAATCGCAGAGAAACACCCTTTGATTTTTTTGAAAACGAGAGCGTGGGTGGTGGCTACGAGGTGGACGTGGATACGGGTATCGTATTGAAAACGGCGCTAAATAGCTTAAACGACGAGGAAAGGCAAATCGTATTGATGCGTACCGCTGGTATGAAGGCAAAAGAAATTGCACAAGCGTTGGGCGTGCCGAGAGGTACGGTTTCTTGGAAATATACGGAAGCGTTGAAAAAGCTTAAAAAACTGTTGGAGGAGTAGCGATGAGAAAATCGAGAATTGAAAAACAATTGAAAAACGAATTGCGTCAAGCTACGCCGACGGCTTTTGACGAGATTTGGAATAAATGCGAAGAAGTGTCCGCGGAAAAAGAAAAGGAATACGTGGTCGAGCTTGAAAAAGTGGCGGTCGGCGTGGAAAATGAAACGCGCAAAGCGGGCGGAAAACGCACGTTTGCAACGTTGACGGCGCTCTTTTTGGCAATGGTACTCGCTATCGTTGCCGTATGGGGGGCGACGGCGGGTTGGTTTAAAAAGGACGGCGGTGGAAACGGTATTGATAAACCGACGATGAGCAAAGGGTATTTTATTCTCGATATCAATCCTTCGTTGGAAGTGGACTACGACGAGAACGGGAACGTTAGCGAAGTGGTGGGATTGAACGCCGACGGAAAGGTGCTTATTTACGGCATGGAAGAAGCGTTTGTTGGAAAGCCGTATACGCAAGTGGTCGACCTTTTATTTGAACGGTGCGTGCGCTTGGGGTATTTCTCGGCGGAGAACACGACGAACGCCGTGCTCGTGTCTGCTACGAAAGACGTGGGCGAAAAGGACGAGGTAATGACGGAAAACGTACGCAAACGCTTTGCGGAGCTGTTCGTGGAGAAAAAACTCTGTGGAGTGGCGATTACGGGAAAAGAGGACCCGTCTTTGAAGGCAGAAGCGGATAAATACGGTGTTGACTCCCAAAAATATGCGTTGATACAAGAATATTTGGCTCTCGTAGAAAAGCTTGGCGTAGAGAGCGAGATTGACCAAGAGGATTACGCTGAAATTTCCATACGCGAGATTTACGAGGCATTGGAAGAACTGGAAGAATTCAAAATCGGGGATAGCGTATCGGATTCAATTGAAGGCTTGTTAGAGGAAATGGAAGACGCTCTGGAACAAGAACTTGGAGAGGACGTTTTCGAGGAATTGGAAGAATTGGCGGAAGAATTGGAAAAAGCCAAGTCGTTTGAAGAGTTGAATACGATTGCCGAACCTCTTTTGGATTTATTGCAACGCTTGGAATTGGGTGCGTACGGCGCGGATAAGGAAATGATACGCATGACGCAAGACGAAGTGCGCGCGATTCTCAACGGCATGCAGGCGGATAAGGAAAACCTGCATAAGCCTACCGAAGAGGCGTTTAAGGAACGGGAAGAAAAACACAAGGATAATTACGATAAAGAAGCAGAAGAACCCGAGGGCGGTTTTGAGGCTTGGCAAGAGGAAAACAGGGAACATTTCGAAGAAAATTGGAACGATAAAAAAGAAAATTGGCAAGGACATCAAAAGCATCAAAGAGAAACTCCCGTGCGTTGAGTACGGGTTTTTTCTCGATTAAGATAATCGAAAAAATGAATAATAGGGCGGGCAAACTCTAAAATTTTCGATTATTTTCAAAGAATTTTGCAAAAAGGATAGTATTCGAGTTGATTTATTTTGAAAAAGATAGTAGAATAATAAAGTAAATATAAATTCACGGAGAGAACTACTTATGAAGAACAGAATTGCTGGCAGAATGACTACCATTTCTCCCTCGCTTACGCTTGCGATTTCCGCAAAGGCAAAGGCGATGAAGGCAAACGGGGAAAGCGTCGTTTCTTTCGGCGTGGGCGAGCCCGATTTTAATACGCCCGAACATATTATCAACGCGGCAAAAGTTGCCCTCGATAACGGACATACCAAGTATACCCCTTCTTCGGGGCTCTTGCCCTTGCGCAAGGCGATTTGCGAAAAGTTTAAAAAGGATAACGGACTCGATTACGAGCCCTCCCAAATTATCGTTTCCAACGGTGCTAAACATTCCATTTTTAACGCTTGCTACGCCGTATTGGAAGAGGGGGACGAAGTAATTATTCCCGCGCCCTATTGGCTCACCTATCCCGAAGTGGTGAAAGTGTGCGGTGCTACGCCCGTGTATTTGAACTGCAAAAAGGAAAACAAGTTCAAGTTCTCGGCGGATGAATTGAAAGCAATGATTACGCCTAAAACGAAAATGCTTATTTTCAATTCTCCCTCCAACCCCACGGGTTCGGTGTATACGGAAGAAGAAGTGCGCGCGATTGCAAAAGTCTGCGAAGAAGCGGAGATTTTCGTGCTCTCCGACGAGATTTACGAAAAGCTTTGCTACAACGGCGTAAAACCTTTCTCTATCGCCAAGTGTAGCGATAAAATGAAAGATTTGACCATCGTTATCAACGGCGTTTCCAAAACGTACGCAATGACGGGCTGGCGCGTGGGATACCTCGCTTGCCCTAAGGATATCGCAAAGGCTATCGATTCCTTCCAAAGCCACGCAACGAGCAACGCTTGCTCCATTTCTCAATATGCGACGATTGAAGCGCTCGCTTCTACCGACGAGGAAATTCAAGCGATGGTGGACGTGTTCGATAAGAGAAGAGCAAAGCTCCTCGATTTGATTGCAGGCATTGACGGCGTATCTTCGGTTGAACCTGACGGGGCGTTCTACGTAATGCTCGTAATCGGCGGGTTGTACGGCAAGAATTATAACGGCAAAGTGATTGACGGCTCGATTGCGTTTGCAGACGCGCTTTTGGATGCGGAAAAGGTTGCGACAATCCCTGGGATTTCGTTCGGTGCGGACGATTGTGTACGCCTTTCGTATGCGTTAAGCGAAGCGGATATCGAAGAGGGATTGGCAAGAATTAAACGTTTCGTGGAAGCGTTGGCGTAAATTATTTGAAATTAAAAAACGGCTTGGGGCGTGTTGTTTTGCTCGGGCCGTTTTATGCGTTTTTTAATGGAGAAACAGCGGGATAATCTTCCGCCTTTTATGGAGAAATCCAACACCGCCAAGCGGTTCACCGCCCTTGTGAAAGGGAGGCGAGGATTTTTTTCGGGTGGATTTTACGCTATCTACAAAAAAATTGGTTTTTTTTGTGAAAAAGGGGAAAAATTTTTGCCAAAGGTATTGAAATTGTGCGCAAAATTTGGTAAACTATATATAACCTGAATCGGGAGACCTTCCAAGGTTCGGGAGTGCAACAAAATCTGGGAGGATTGCTATTATGATTAAAGTAATTTATGGCGCAAAAGGTACGGGTAAAACGAAGATGATGATTGACGCGGCTAACGCTTCGGTTAAGGAAGCGAAAGGTCATCTTATTTATATCACCGATAGCAAGCGC
>SVIK01000071.1 GCA_015069525.1 Clostridiales bacterium
ATCTACCACTTGTGCGCCACGGCTTTCCGTGAGCAAGCCTTTTTCTTTAAGCTCGTCCACAATCGGTTGCATTTTATCCGAATAAAAGCTCTCCCCAGCGTACGAATCGAAATGAATATCGAGCATATCATAGATTTTTTGCACGTCTTTCAGCGTTAAATCCTTAAACCAATGGAAAAGAGCCAAGCACTCCTCGTCGCCCTGTTCGATTTTCTTGAAATATGCGCGTGCCTCGTCGTCATATTCGGGGTGTTCTTCCGCTTCTCTATGGAAACGCACGTACAATTCGTTAAGCGCGCGGATACCGCCTTCCTCAATCGTCGTTTTATCGCCCCAACGTTTATACGCGGAAATAAGCTTACCAAATTGCGTACCGTAATCGCCAAGGTGGTTTATCCCCACCGCGTTATAGCCAAGGTAGTTAAAAATACGATACAACGCCCCGCCAAGCACCGTCGTGGACAAATGCCCGATATGGAAAGGCTTTGCTATATTGATAGACGAATAGTCGATACAAACCGTTTTGTTTTCGCCTATCGTGTCCGCGCCGTATTTTTCCTTTTGCGCTAAAATTTTATCAAGCGTAGCCCTTACAAAACCGTCTTTATTGATTTTGAAGTTCAAATATCCGTTTACCGCGGACACCTCACTAATCACTTCGTCCGTTTTTACGCTGTCTTTAAGCGTTTCCGCAATCATAACGGGGCTCTTTCTCATGATTTTTGCAAATTTGAAGCAAGGGAGCGCGTAGTCCCCCATTTCCGTATTGGGAGGGAGAGCCAACAACTCGTAAATTTCCTCACTCGTCACTCCTTCCACTTGCAATTTGTCGGCAATATATTTCTTGTAATCCATAATTTACCCTTTCTTTTTCGTTTTTCCTATAATACTATACCATATTTTTCATTTTTGGGCAAGTATTTTTTCAATTTACCCAACTTTAATTTGCCAAATTTTGAATTTTGTATTATAATAGACGGGTAATTAAAGAAAATTTCTATAAGGAAGTAGTTTTTATGAAACTTGGCGTTGTTGGGCTTCCCAACGTAGGTAAATCCACTCTTTTTAACTCAATTACGCACGCTGGCGCAGAGTGCGCAAATTATCCTTTCTGTACAATCGAACCGAACGTCGGCGTCGTAGCCGTACCCGACGAACGATTAGATAAGCTCGCTTCCCTTTACGCGAGTAAAAAAGTCACCCCTGCCGTTATCGAATTCGTCGATATTGCAGGGCTTGTAAAGGGTGCGTCCAAAGGCGAGGGCTTGGGAAATAAATTCCTTTCCCATATCCGCGAGGTAGATGCTATCGTGCACGTAGTACGTTGCTTTGAGGATACGAACATCACCCACGTCGATAACAAAATCGACCCCGTAAACGATATTGAAACCATCAATCTCGAACTTGTTTTATCGGACATGGAAGCGGTGCAAAACCGCATGAACAAAGTCAAGGTGCAAGCGCGTGGCGGTGCGGATAAAAAAGCACAAGAAGAATATGCTTTCCTTGAAAGATTGTATAAGCATCTTGAAAGTGAAAAGCCTGCCCGCAATTTCCCCCTTGCCGACGGCGAAGACGAATTCATGAAAAACTGTTTCCTCCTCACCGTAAAACCCGTTATTTACGCTGCAAATATCAAAGAAAGCGATATGGGTAAAGCGGAAAACGAGCTCCCCTTTGTTGTAAAAGTGCAAGAATTTGCTAAAAACGAGGGTGCGGAAGTGCTCGTTATTTGCGCAAAGACGGAGGAAGAGCTTTCGCAAATGGACCCCGACGACAAAGCTTTGTTTATGGAGGAATTCGGCTTAGGTGAAAGCGGGCTTGATAGATTGATTAAAAAATCGTACGCGCTTTTAGGGCTTATCTCCTATCTCACGGCAGGCGAAAAGGAAACGAGAGCTTGGACGATTGTTAAAGGCACGAAAGCCCCCCAAGCGGCGGGAAAAATCCATACCGATTTCGAAAAAGGATTTATCCGTGCAGACGTTGTAAATTGGGAAATTCTCGTTTCGCTCGGTTCGATTGCGGCGGCAAAAGCGGAAGGCAAAGTGCGTAGCGAAGGCAAGGAATATATCATGCAAGACGGCGACGTCGTGGAATATTATTTCAACGTTTCCAAAAGCAATAAATAAAGAAAACATTATAAAAGGACGGGCAAGATTGATTTGCCCGTCCTTTTTATTTACAGTTTTCCGTTTACTCGTAAGTAATTTTCAAGAATTTCCGTCGCCAAATACACCATATCCGCACAAGAACGTTTTTTATAATATTCCGCCGTTCTCTTTTCCGCCTCTCCCCCGATTTCCACAGGCACTTTCATCCCTGCTAAAAGCTCCGCACAAATCAAGCTCTTCGTTTTTTCTTTGAATTTTCCGCAAAGCTCTTGTACAATCGCATACGTTTTCTTTTTGTTTTCGGGGTTATTCTCCCCCTCGGCAAAGACCGCGCCAACGACAAAAGCCATACCGCTTACCGCACCGCAGGTTAAACGAAGCCGTCCCATGCCACCGCCAAAAGGCAACGTTAATTTTTTAAGAGTATCTTCCTCTATCCCCATTACGTCCGCAAAAGCAAGCGCTACCGCTTGCGAACACGCAAATCCTTGTAAAAAATATTCTTTTGCCCTCTCAGCCCTTGACATTTATTTTTGCTCCTGATATAATATTTCATGTACGTGCTATACGGCAATATTATAGCACTACTATTTTGAAAACGCAAGAAAAACGCAAAAGTTTTTCAAAGGAGATACAGATGATTGGCGTTGTGGTTGCAATGCAATGCGAAGCGGATATTTTGCTTGAGCAAATGAAGGTAAACCGTTCCTTGACGGTAAGCGGTAAAAAAGTACACGTGGGTATGGCGTTTAGTAAGCCTACCGCCGTTTGCGTGTGTGGCGTGGGTAAAGTAAACGCCTCCCTCGGCGCGCAAATCCTCGTCAGCAAATTCGACGCGAAAAAATTATTCAATTTCGGCGTTGCGGGCGGATTAAACAATACTACCAAGCTTTGCGAAGTATATCAAATAAAAGAAGCCGTTCAATTCGACTTTGATTTAACACAGCTCAACGGCACGAAAATCGGGACTTTGGACGAGTACAAGGAAAATTATCTTGCTCTTAACCATTTCCGCGCAAAATTACCCTTGAAAAGGTTAGGCACGGCGGATAGATTTAACGATTCCCCCGCCGATTACGAGCTTTTAACCAATGAATTGAAAGCGGATATCCGCGATATGGAAGGCGGGGCAATCGTTCAAGCTTCCTTCTCGGCGGAATTGCCCGTTTACTGCGTAAAAGCGATTTCCGACGTAGCAGGAAGCGGTAGCACTACCGAACAATATTTGGCTAACCGAGAAAAAGCTTTACAAAACTTAAAGACGTATTTGCCTATCCTTTTTGAAGACTTATAAACTTTTAAGGAGTTTTTATGATTGATTTAGGCGATTGGAACGAGAGGCTTGCGCCCCTCTTTGCCGACGAACGTTATAAAAAAATACGGCAATTTTTAATCGAGGAATATAAAAACCACGTCGTATATCCCGACATGTACGATTTATATAATTGTTTCCGTTATACTCCCTTTGAAAAATTGCGCGTTGTGCTTTTAGGGCAAGACCCCTACCACAACGTAGGACAAGCGCACGGGCTTTGTTTTTCCGTGCAAGACGGCGTGCCCAATCCCCCGTCGCTTGAAAACATTTTTAAGGAATTGCAAACGGATATCGGCTGTCCTCGCCCTAAAAACGGGAATTTGACCAAGTGGGCAAACGAAGGCGTACTTCTTATGAATACCTCTTTGACCGTTAGAGAGCACCAAGCTAATTCGCATAGCAAATGCGGTTGGGCATGGTTTACCGATAGCGTAATCAAGCTTATATCCGAGCAAAAGGAGCACGTTGTCTTTATCCTTTGGGGCGGAAACGCAAGAAGCAAAAAAACGCTGATTGATAGCCGTAAACATTATATTATCGAGTGCGTTCACCCCTCACCCTTATCCGCCTATAACGGCTTTTTTGGAAGTAAGCCGTTTAGCAAAACGAACGAATATCTCGTATCAAACGGTTTACCGCCGATTGATTGGGATTTAACGAAATAAAATATTACCCGCCCTTGCGAATTTTTCGCAAGGGCGGGTTTTTGTTATTTTACTTCTTTATTTTCCTCTTCCGACTCCTCTCCAATCGTTAACGTTCGTTTACACCAGCTTCTCTTTCCACATTTAGGGCATTTCAATCTACGATACATAATTGTATGTGCACCCATCATATACGCTCCAAAAGAAGGCACAAATTTCGCCTTACATTTCGGGCAAATAAATCCTCCTGCGGTAAATTCCAACACGCACATTACGCCAATGCCACCAACCATAATAAGCACGGCAATACCAATTAACGCAATCCGCCAACCAATAGCCATTTCAAAATACGACGCCAACATAATAATTGTTAAAGCGCCTAACAGCGTAATCGTCATCACAATTACTTCTAAAAACAATTTTCGTTTACTTTCTTTTCTTTCTTGTATTAAATTCATTAAGTTTTCCTCCGCTTTATTTTGATACTCGAAGGAAGAAAGGCGTTTCCCTGACAACAACTCGTTTACGGTAATTCCAAGCGTATCGCAAAGTGGCAACATTAACGAGACTTCGGGCAATCCTCCACCCGTTTCCCATTTAGACACCGTTTTATCGCTTATAAGCAAAATATCGGCAAGCTCTCTTTGCGTCAAGCCCTTTTCTTTACGCATTTTTGCAATAAATTGTCCCGTCAGTTTTTGGTCCATTCCTTACCTCCATCCATATGTTATCACAAAAATCAGCGTATTTGCCCCCACGGAGCGTAGAGTTTTCTATCTTTTTTACTATTTTGCGTAGAATTTTACACTTTACGTCACAAAAATTTGAAAAAGCCAAAACATCAACGGTATCGTACCAATAGAAAAAATCGAGGTAATAAGCGACATCGTTGCCCCATGAGAAGCGTCTTTTCCGTACGCCGTAGGAATTACGATTGCGTTTAAGCCCATTGGTAAACACATAAACGCCATACCGCAAATTAGCATACTTTCCGTTAAATATGCGCCCGTGGGCAACCACATTACGACGGCAATATACAACAACGGATAAACTATCAAACGAACGATAGATATCACGTACAACTGCCATTGCAATAAAGCTTCTCCCAAATCCGCTTTCGCTATTACGATACCCGTCAACAGCATGGCTACCGGTGACATACAGCTACCTGCGCCTTTAATCGCCGTCGCAAGCGGTTGCGGTAGTTGCCAACCGATAATCCCTATAACCACCCCTAAAAGCATCGCTAAAACGGTAGGATTAAAGAGATTTTTCACTATTTCCCATGCATTTCGCTTTTCCCCGTCCTCTCTGCCAAGTAAAAGTGCGGGAACTCCCCATAAATAAGAAAGAAAACCTATTGGTAGAATAAATATCGTATATTCCAAAAAAACGTTAGGAAACACGGCAAGCATTATCGCGTTCCCCATAAAAGATATATTTGAAATCGTCAATCCATATTGTCCGATTTTACGAAGATACTCGTCACGGTAAATCCATTTTGCAATCCCGTATGAAATCGGCAAAATAAAAAGGAGCAATATGCAAGCAAACGTAAGCGGTTTCCATGCGGAAAAAAGCGTTTCTAACGTGCATTTCTCCGCGTAAGTCCCTAATACCAGCGCTGGCAAAAACAAATAATTTTCCATCTTGGATAAAACTTCGTCCGCACTTTTAGGGATTGCTTTGCATTTTAATAAAAGATATCCTATTACGATAAACGCAAATAGGATAATCATTTGATAAAAAATTGGTAAAAACATACTATTATATCAATTTTTCCAAAATTTTCTTTAAGGCATATTTGCAATGCTCGTAGGTGAGTCCGCCTTGAAAGTAAGCCGTATACGGCTCTTTTACAGGCGCGTCTGCGGAAAGCTCTATCGACGCTCCCTCCACAAAACAGCCTGCCGCCATAATAACTTTACTATCATACCCAGGCATATCCCAAGGCTCTAACGTGACGAAACTATCCACAGGTGAAGCTTCTTGCACCGATTGGATAAACGCGCAAAGTTGTTCCGCCGTGTCAAAGCGGATTGCCCGCGTAATATCAGAGGGCGTTTTATCAAGTTTGGGGAAATTCTCATAACCGAGCATTTCCATGCATTTCCCAATCACCAAACTGCCTTTTATCGCTTGATTTACCGTATGTGGAGCCATAAATAAACCCTGATAAAAAAGGCGATATCCGTATGCGTAGGAGCCGACTTCGTTGCCAATCGACGGCGCGGTTAAACGTCTACCGATTAAATCAATATAATTTTCCTTTCCAACGATGTACCCACCCGTCGGCGCGAGTCCACCGCCAGGGTTTTTGATAAGCGACCCAACCGCCACGTCTGCGCCAACGTCGCAAGGCTCGCTCTTTTCAACGAATTCGCCGTAGCAATTATCGACGAAAATACAACCCGTAAACCCAAGCGAACGAACAAACGAGCAAATATCGCCTATTTCCGCAACGGTAAAGGCGTCGCGCAATTCATACCCGCGCGAACGTTGAATATATATCATTTTTAAACTGTCTTTTAACCTGAAATATTCCCTTTCAATGGCTTCTTTATCAAATTTACCGTCTTCCGTCAACTGCGTACAATCGAAAGAAATGCCAAAATCTTTAAGTGAACCGTTTCCTTCCCCAAAAATAACTCCACGAATCGTATCGTAAGGCATACCAGATACACAAAGCACACTATCCCCCGTGCGAAGCACGCCAAAAAGCGCGACGGAAAGCGCGTGCGTACCAGAAAGCAACGCAGGCGATACAATCCCTGCCTCCGCCCCAAGCGATTCCGCAAAAACGGAGCCGAGCGTAAAACGCCCGTCGTCGCCATAACCATAACCCGTCGTACCGTTGAAATGACGAATCGCTATGGAATACTTATTAAACGCTTTTAACACCTTCTCTTGGTTAAATTCGCTAATATCGTCCGCTTTTTTAAAATTTTCAACGAGAGAAGCTTCTGCCTCGTTTATCAATTGTTCCGCTGTCATAATTGCTCCTATTTTCTTGTATTATGTCACACATAATTACTATGTCTGACATTTTAGCTATGCCTAACATAGGTATTATGATAGGCATAGT
>SVIK01000072.1 GCA_015069525.1 Clostridiales bacterium
ATTTTACCTGCGGGCCTTTCTCCCCCGCGAAAATTTCTCTATCTAAAAATGCCTGCAACGGCTTCACAAGCGTTTCCCCTTGCGCACATACGCCACCGCCTAAAATGATTGCTTCTGGACGGAATTCGTTGGCGAGGTTGGTGAGCCCCGTTCCGAGCATCATAATATAGTTATCCACGACTTTTTTTGCCGTCGCGTCTTTATCGCAGTAATCGAACGGCGTTTTGCCCGTCACCTTGTCCAAACCGCCTATCTCCCACATCTTGCTCGATTTATCCGCTTCCATGGCGCGTTTTGTATCACGAATAAGCGCCGTCGCGGAAGCGTATGCCTCAAAGCAACCCTTTCTTCCGCACGTACATTGTTCTCCGCCCGCCATAATGACGGCGTGGCCGAGCTCCGCCCCAGCCGAGCGCGTGCCCTCAAACAATTTACCGTCCAAAACGATACCACCGCCAACGCCCGTGCCGAGCGTGATTAAAATAGTATTCTCGTAATCCTTTCCACACCCGAATTTCGTTTCGCCAAGCGCCGCTACGTTGGCGTCGTTGGCAAGCTTGGTGGGCAAAAGCGTACGTTTTGCCGTTTCCTTGGCAAGGGCAAAGTTTGTCCAATGCAAGTTGCCTGAAAACACGACCGTACCCGCTTTGCTATCTATCATCCCCGGTGAGCCGATACCCACGCCGATGATTTCCGCCTTGGTTATCCCCGCTTTTTTTAACAGCGTATCAATGAGCATGGCTATATTCGACGCAACCCTGTCCCCACCAAAATCACATTCCGTAGGGGTTTGGTCGGCGATGAGAATATTCCCGCTTTTATCGACGATACCGCCCTTTATAAACGTACCGCCAAGGTCGATACCGATATAATATACTTTTTCTTTTTTCATGTCTTGCCTCTTACCCCTTTATTATATCCATTTTTCAACTTTTTGTCAATAGAAAACGGGGAATTTCTTCCCCGCTATACCTATTTACCACGCAAACGAACAGAACGCAAAATTCCGCTTTGCAGTATCTTTTTCTCGCTCCCTTGCGCGCCTTTTAACCCTTCTTCTATCAAATCCCCAAAGAAGTTGCGCGCGTCCGTAATTCGCTCGCAAAATAGATAATACGCAAGCGAGCCAGGGACGGTATTAACTTCGCATAAATACACTTTCCCCTCGCTGACGAGATAGTCCATACGTACTACCCCTTTTAAATTCATGCGCTTATACACCGTGCGTGTGTAGGCGCGGATTTTGTCGCGAAGCTCGCCTACCAGCGGTTTTACGCGCTCCGTTTTGGGGGTTGCGCTGGTGCAACCGCGTTTTACGTACTTTTCCTCGAACGTATAAAGTCCGTCGCCAAACGCTTCCTCTGCCTCCGAAACGAAGATTTCGCCGTTGAGCGAATACGCTCCGCAATTGACGTCTTTTTTATGTTTTAGGAACTTTTCTATAATGATACGGTCGTCTAACTGAAAGGCGGATTCTATCGCTTTTTTTGCCTCCTCTTCGTTATTGGCAACCGAAATGCCGATGGAAGAGCCGAGGTGCGCGGGCTTGATAACGACGGGGTATTTTAGACGGCTTTCGATACTTTTGAGTAAAAACGCACCCCGTTTTAGATAGTCCGCCTCGTTTACCCGCAAGTAATCGAGCGTGGGGATATTTAGCGCGCGCAAAATAAGCTTCGTCATGCTCTTATCCATAAACACGCCCGAAGCGGTTAAATCGGGAGAGGCAAGCGGGATATGATTGCACGCCGTCAACGCCGACACGCCCCCACCCTCGCCCAAACCGCCGTGACAGCAGTTGAGCGCACAATCGATTTTTGCAAGCAGTTTTACCCTACCTTTTTTTGCGTTCAACGCGTACATACCCCCGTTATCAAAGAATACGCGCGTTTCCTTTTGCCAATCGGCAGTACGGAAAAACTGCAAATCATACGCCTTGGAGGACGTGTACATGTTGCCGTCCGTATGGATATACACGGGAAAGAGCGTGTATTTGCTCTTGTCTAAAAGATTGAGAACGAACACTCCCGTGAGCACGGAAATTTCGTTTTCACACGAGTTGCCACCAAAAAAAACTGCTACCTTGCGCATAAAAAAACACCTCCGCTTACTTTTGTTCGCTTTGGTGTTTCTTATTCGTATCTTTAACTACGTTAATAAATATCGGGCAAATCGTTTAAAAAGAGTACGGCGTCGCCTTGTTGAATCCATTCCGCAAGCAAGGCTTTTGCGTCGTCCAAGCTTTTTGCCGTGACTAATTTTTCCTTATCGCCACCGTTTTCTAAATACCCCTTCTTTACCGAACCAACCAACGTTTCGCCAACGAGAATCGTGTAATCTAAACGGCTGGAAGCGATTTTTGCGCCTAAGTTGCCGTTGATTTTCTCCTCCAAAACGCCACATTCCACTATGCCGGGGGTGACGATGCATTTTCTACCTGAAAAACGGCACAAGGCACTTATCGCCTCCATTGCGCCTCTTGGATTGCTGTTGTACCCGTCGTCCAAGATATACACGCCGTTTTCTTCTAATAATTGCAAGCGATGCGGGACTTGCCCTACGTTTGCAATTCCTTTTTCAATCTCTTCACAGGTGAGCCCCATCGCCTTTGCAAGCGTTGCAGAAAGCAAAACGTTTTCCACCGCCGACCTGCCAAGCAGTTTCGTGTCTACTGAAATTCTTTCCCCGTCTAATACGAGCGTGAATTTCGTGCCCGTTGCCGTCATCTCTAAATCTTGCACGCAGGCGGAATCGCCAAACAAGACGTTTTTCGCGTCCCCGCCAAAAGAGGATTCTACACGCTCCTTTAAGCTTTCGGCGCAAACGACGAACGCTCCGCTGGAAATTATCTTGCTCTTTTCCTCGAAAACGTTGTCAATGCTCTTAAACGTGGAAATGTGCTGTTCGCATACGCCCGTAAAAATAGCGTAATCGGGTTTTACCAAATCGCAAAGCTCGACGATATCCCCCTCTTTGCGCGCGCCCATTTCCGCAATGAAAATCTCTTTTTTAGGAAAGTCTTCCTTGGTCACCGTGCGCGCTATCCCCATGGGCGTGTTATAAGAGGCGGGCGTTTCTAAAACTTCGTATTTCACCGCAAGGATTTCTTTGAGAATATTCTTGACGGAGGTTTTGCCAAAACTACCTACTATCCCCACGCGAATTGCTTTGCTATCCTCCAAAATGCGTTTTGCTTTCTTGACGTAGCGACGGTTGCGGAACGTTTCGAAAGGTCCGCATAAGAAGTTGGTTAAACACAAGGCAAACGGCAACAATGCGGGAATCAACGAGAAGGGCGCGTAGGCTATCAACGCGTAAATGGTTGAGGCGTTTAATTTCGCTAAGTACCAAAGCAGGGATAACATCCCGAAGTTGATACCAAATACTACGAGTACGTAGGCAACGAAAAGCCGGCTAAATCTGCCCGTGATTTTATAGGGAAGCTTTAAGGCGTATTTATAGTCTACAAAAATAAATACTACGAGGAAGGTGGCAAACGGAAAGGCGGAAATAGCCAAAGCTACCGTTTTGCCAAGAAAGGAAAAGGCAAGCGACGTCGTGGTGGTAAATACCGCTAAACTTAAAGCGAGCACGAACAACCGATTGAAAAACAGGTTATCCCCGCGACGAAGCCAATGCATGAACGTCTTGGTTTTATAACCGCTTTGTTGCATTGCGCCCAACATCTTTACCGTCATTACGCAAAAAACGACGGCACAGGCAAATGCTACACCTAATCTTGTAAACAATTCCATAATTTTACTTTCCTCGTAAAAATTCTTCCGCGATAAGATTGAACGCGACGGGGTTTTCCGCAAAGGCAAAGTGTCCGCCCTCTACCATTATGATTTCGGCGTGAGGGAAGGCTTCTTTATAAAGCTTTGCCTCCTCTATCGGCGTGACTGCGTCTTTCGTCCCCTCCACGATTAATACGCTGTTTGTCGTGCGCTGGGCACAAGGGCGCAAGTCTTCGTTGACAATTTTTTTATAGCTCTCTTTCATTAACGGGGAGAGCGAACGGTATTCCTCGCTACCAAAATGCGTTTCCGCATAGCGGGGAGCAAATTTCTTAATAACGCGGTACGCCTTGACCTTTGCCTTATATTTTAACGTGCGGGGACGAATTATCCCTGCGGGGCCCGTCAACAGCATTTTGTTAAAAAGGGCGTCGTTTCTGCCCGACAATTTTACCGCTACCCTACACCCGAACGAGTGCGCGAACAAGTGCGGACGGGAAAGCTTTAACGCCTGCATCACCTCTTGCAACCAATCGGCGTAATCGTCTACCGAATAGGCATACGGCAAAGGCTTGCTTTTTCCAAAACCGATAATATCTATCGACGTCACACGGTAAAAGCGGGAAAAGTATTCCGTTTGTGCCGTCCACGCCTCCTTATTTGACAGATAACCGTGGAGAAAGAGCAAATCTTCTCCCTCTCCCTTTTGTAGGTAAGCAATTCCCGACAAAACGTTTTCCGTGTAGATTACCTCTCCGTTAAAATTCTTTCACCATTTCGACGCCGTTTTCGCCGTCTGCGTAGTAGTTTTTGCGTACCCGTATCGGCGTAAAGCCGTGCTTTTCGTATAATTTCAAGGCGGGCGTATTGCCCTCGCGTACCTCTAAAAACATCTTTTCCGCGCCTTTCTCTTTTGCCTCGGCAATAAGCGCAAGCAAAAGCTCCGTACCCAAACCACCCTTGCGCTTTTCAGAAAGAACGGCAATACGCAACAGCTCGCTATCCTCAAACAACGACGTTCCGCAAGCGTAGCCGACGATTTCTCCTAATTCCTCCAAAACAAACCCGAAAAAATCGGGACGAGCAAAGGAGGCGCGCCATGTTTCTTGCCCCCAATAATCGGGAAAACACGCGCGTTCTATTTTCGCAAGCGCAGGGATATGCGTTCCTTGCAAGGGCGCTATCTTCGTCATTTCAAATTTTCCTCTGCCGAGCTTTTCCTTACGTACAAAGCGGTCAATTCCCCAAACGCATTTTTCTTCACCGCATTTTCTACGGCGCTAAAAAGACCGACAATGGGGTCGATGGGCATTACCTTGCGCTTTTGCGCAATTGCAAGCTCCCCATAGGCGCAAAGGGTATACCCCTCGTTTGCCAAAGCAAGCACTTCTCCTTCCGTCAAGAAGGCGGGAGCAAGCGTAATTTCGCCTTTATCGTATCCGCAAACATAATAACAATCGTGCAAAGCGTCTACAAGACAAAGCTTCTTTTCCCCTGCGTCTACCGCATTATATGCGATTGTGTCAAAAGAGGTGACAGGCAAAGTGGGTTTTCCCGTGGCCAAGGCAAAGCCTTTCATAACCGATACGCCAATGCGGATACCCGTGAAAGAGCCTGCGCCTACCACCGCGGAGAAAAAATCGCAATCGGTTATGCGCATATCCGCTTTTTTTAACGTTTCTTCTATACAAGGCATTACGTTTACCGAGTGTTTCATGGCGCAATCGGGCAGGAACGTGGAAAAAATCTTCCCGTCCTTTACGGCAACTACGCTCATATAATTCCCACTCGTATCCACAGCCAAAAAGTTCACTTTATTCCTCTCCGTATACAATCTCTCTTGTGTTTTCGTCCACCTTGACAATGCGCACTCGCTTCACTTTTTTGGGAAGCAACGGCGCGATATTTTGCGACCATTCTATCAGGCAAATTCCGCCCATATCGAAATAATCGGCAAGCCCCAAGCTTTCCGCCTGCGCTACGCTTTCAATGCGATAGCAATCGTAATGGAACAACCGTCCGTCGTAATCGTTCATATACGCATACGTGGGGCTGGTCACTTCTTCCTCGATGGAAAGACCTTTGGCTACGCCTTTTGAAAACGCCGTTTTTCCCGCGCCCATGTCGCCCTCTAAAAGCACGACGTCGCCCGCTTTCAACGTCTTTGCATAGTTTTCCGCAAACTGCATTGTTTCTTCTACCGATTTTGAAATGAATATCGCCATATCTTTATTATAATACCTTTCTAAAAAATTTGCAATCCCTTTATAGGGATTGTTTTTTCAAATTTTAAACTTTTTCAAGAAGTTGGAGAGTCGTTTATACAAAAGTAGCGTCAAAACGGCAATTGATACCGTCTTGATAAGGTTAAACCCGACGATAAACCAAAAGCTTTGTTTGAAAAACATCGGCGCTTTCTCCCCCATATACAAGGGGAAATTAATGTAGCGATTGGCAAAAAGCGCCACCGCCGTGCCGATGATACACGCCACGCTAAGCGTCCACGCCACCGTCTTAATGCCTTTACGGAAATGGTACACAACGGAGGGCAAAAGGATATACGAACAGGTCGTAAGCATATTGGCAAGCTCGCCTATCCCCCCTGACGTGCTGACTGAAATACGGAGGGATTCCTTGACGATACAAACGATTACCCCTTCGATAGGGCCGAGCAAAAAGGAGATGAGCAATATGAACACGTTGCCAAAATCCAATTTCAAAAAAGGAGTGGCAGGAAAGATAGGAAAATCGAGCAGGCTTACCGCAAAGGAGAGCGCAACGAATACCGCCATAAAGGCAAGACGTTTTGCGGAAAAACGCTTTTTCCACGTGATTTTTTGCGTTCTTTGGACGGTTTGCCCCGTACTTACCCCCGTCGTTTCGGGATTTTGCATTGAATTTTCTTGCATGATTTTTCTCCTTTCGGGGAAGTAAAAACGCCCCGATTTTCGGGGCGTTGCACGCAAAAAGACGGCGTAATACCGCTTCTTCTTTTCTCGTCCGGACTATACCGTCGGTGTCGGAATTTCACCGACTCGGGGAAGCGAGCTTCCTTCGCAGACTTTACTGCCGGTGGGGAATTGCACCCCGCCCCAAAGATTGATTTTTTATATTATAACTTTTTCCTATTTACTTGTCAAGCGTTATCTACCGTGTCGTCCTCAATTTCTTCCGTGACGAGCGGGAAATCGACGTAAAAGGTACTTCCCTTGCCCTCTTGGCTATCTACCCCAAACACGAAGCGATGTCTTTCC
>SVIK01000073.1 GCA_015069525.1 Clostridiales bacterium
TTCTTTTTAGTATTATGATTAAGCTGTTTTGCGAAACAGAGCTATATCGCGGGGTGGAGCAGCTAGGTAGCTCGCCGGGCTCATAACCCGGAGGTCGCAAGTTCGAATCCTGCCCCCGCAACCAAAAATGGCGGCGTAGCTTAGTTGGTTAGAGCGATCGGTTCATACCCGATAGGTCATAAGTTCGAATCTCATCGCCGCTACCATGCAAACAATCGAAAACTTCGTTTTATATAAATATAAGGCCCGTTGGTCAAGCGGTTAAGACACCACCCTTTCACGGTGGTAACATGGGTTCGAGTCCCGTACGGGTCACCAGCAAAAAGACAAGCATTGTTGCTTGTCTTTTTTGCTACGTAGCGACACCATACGGGAATGGTGAAGAACCAATCGGGTTCGGAAAATCTTTGATTTTCTTTGAGCGAAGCGAAAGCCCCCGTACGGGTCACTTATTTTAATCTATATCCGCAATAACTACACTCTGTATCTGTTTTTGCTATTTTATGAAAACACGCAGGACACTCATCATCATTTGCAATATTTTCAGAGTCAAAATCGGGATTCTCCGCTAATTTTTCTTGATATTCCTCTTCTTCTATTTCCTCAATAACCGAATTGATTATTTTTGCTTTTGTAGTTGTTGTTTGCGATTTTTCCGTCTCTTGCGTCCTTAATGCGTTTAATCGCAAAGTATTATTCGTGTCTTTTGCTATTTTCGCTGAGTTTTCCACAAGCTCTCCAAATCCATACAATAACCACGAAGTGGGCCAAATGAGTATAATTCCCACAATGGTAATAGTACCCACCCACCAAAACACTTTTGCCATAATTTTAATTGTGTTGCCAATATTTTTAAACATATGTAAACCTCCTAAAGCTATTTTGAAAATAAAAAAAGTGTGCCTTGCAAGCAAAGCACACCCCGACATGTACTTCACTTGTTGTCACACAATCTTTTACGCAAGGAAAAAGTAGAAGTACAAAATCGCATAATTGTACTCCTTGCGCCAAAATATTAAGATTGTGTGACAAATACAGTTTAGCATATTCCACATAACTTGTCAAGCGGATTTAAAAGGTTCGATTTAGGTTGGTTAAGGGTCACCAGCAAAACGCACACCTTCAATGGTGTGCGTTTTTGCTTGCGCCCGTACGGGATGCACGACGAACCCGTTGGCTTGCGCGAGGCAATTTATTGCCGAAGCCCTCCGAGAGGTTCCCTTTTAGGGGCATCGGATATTTTCGTGTTTTTTGAAAATTTTTTTCTTACCATAAATTAACCTTATTATTAGCTTGCAATATTATAATAACTATGATACAATAAAAATACTCAATAAACAAAGGAGAATAAAAAAATGGATTGGAACGCATTATGGAACACAATTCTTCAATGGGTCACCTCTACGGGCATAAAAATCATTATTGCCTTGTTGATTTGGTTTGTCTCGTTTAGAATCATCAACTTTATCGCAAGAAAGATTGAAAAACGTGGCGATAAGGAAAAAGCCGATAAGACGATTATGAAAACGCTCGCCTATATTTTTAAGATAGGCTTAAAAATCATCGTCTTGATTTGCTTAATCGGCTATTTGGGTATTGATACGAGCGGACTTACCGCACTCGTTGCTTCCCTCGGCGTTTGTATTGGTCTTGCCGTCAACGGCGCATTGTCTAACCTTGCGGGCGGTGTTTTAATTATCTTAACCCGTCCTTTCAAAATCGACGATTATATTGAAGCGCAAGGTCAAGCGGGTACGGTTGTAGATATTCATATCACGACCACCAAGCTTTTGACGCCTGACAACAAAGTAGTTTACATTCCCAATGGCGCACTCGCAAACGGCGACATCGTAAACTATTCGGAAATGGATAAACGGAGAGTTGACTTCCTCTTCTCCATCGGCTACGGCGACGACTTTGAAAAGGCAAAACAAATTATTACGGATATCTGCCTTGCTCACGAGCTTGTTTTGGAAGAAAAAGAGCCGTTTGTAAAAGTGAAAGAACACGGTTCTTCCAGCATCAATATCGTGGCACGTGTGTGGACAAAGAGCGCTGATTACTGGACGGTGTATTTCGATATTACCGAGCAAGTGAAAACGGCGTTTGATAAAGAAGGCATTGAAATCCCCTTCAACCAACTCGACGTGCATATCAAAAAAGACAACTAAACAAAGAACAACGGAGCAAGCAAAACGCTTGCTCCGTTTTATATATTGTCAATTTTTTTACAACGTTGCGCCGAAATCGGAAACGATTACTTGCCCTGTGATTGCACGCGATTCGTCGCTGGCAAGGAAGAGCAATATATTTGCTACGTCAATGGGCATACAAGGCGATACAGAAAGGTTCATATGCTTATTCATCTGCCCCATCATATTGGGATTAAGCGTCTTAGGGTCGGTCGTCATCGTCATCGGCGTGACTATCGTGCTGGGATTGACGGAATTACAACGGATTCCCGTACCAGTAAAACGGAGCGCCGTATGCTTTGTTAAACCGATAACTGCGGCTTTGCTCGTCACGTAAGAAGCTCCGCCTGTACCGAACGCACCTGCAACCGAATCGAGATTAATAATCGACCCGACGTTATTTTTCATCATTTCTTTTACCACCGCGCGTGTACAATACAAACAGCCTTTCGTGTTGATACCAAGCACGTATTCTAAATCCTCATCCGTGCAACAATCAATCGGTTTCAACCCAGCTTCCAAAACGCCTGCGTTATTTACCAAAACGTCAATTCTACCATACGTATCTACAACCGTTTTCACCATTTCTTCCACCGCTTCCACTTTGGAAACGTCGCAAGGAACTGCCAACACTTCGCCCCCAGCCTCGCGAATTTTCGTGGCGATTTCTTCTAATTGCGGAACACGTCTTGCCGTGATTACAACCTTTGCACCCTCTTTCGCAAACAACTGCGCCGTAGCCGCACCAACGCCTGAATTACCACCCGTGATAATCGCTACTTTTCCATCTAATCTTCCCATACTTGTTTTCTCCTTTTGCTTTCTATAAATATATTATTGATATCGATTATACGATATCAAACTTTGCCACTTTTTTCAACCTTTTATTTTTTCAATTTTTTCTATATATCCCACCGAATTTTCATAGCCACGAATTTTTAAAAACGTATCGTACGCAACGTCATAGTTCTTTTCCTCGAACTGTTGCACCGCAAAACGATACCTCTCTTCGTTAAAATTGCGCATAGCAATAAGCTATATTTAAAAATAAGATTAGGCGTTTGCTTGCTTTTGTTTTTAACCGCTCCACCCAACCCCAAATTTGTAAGCAACTATATTATAACACATATTATTTATTTGTCAATAGTGTATTTTTTATCACGGTATAACCATACGTTATATATAACATAACAAAAATTTATTTTATGGCTGTTTTTTTGAAAAAATAAAATTATTTTTTATATTTTTGCGCTTTTCGACATGCAAACGGTTGCAAATATAAATAAAAAGTGATAAGATAGTATTGTATCAAGAAATTCGATTGATACTCGACTTAAAATCTATTTTTTCGAAAGGAGAAAAATTATGTCTTACGTACAAAGAGTTTTAGAAGATTTAAAAACTCGCAACCCCGGTGAAAAGGAATTTCACCAAGCAGCAACGGAAATTTTGCTCACGTTAGAGCCCGTTATCAACGCGCACCCCGAATATGAAAAAGCATCGCTTTTGGAACGTTTCACCGAACCTGAACGTTCGATTTTATTCCGTGTGCCTTGGGTAGACGACAACGGCAACGTACACGTAAACAAGGGCTACCGTGTGCAATTCAACAGCGCAATCGGCCCCTACAAGGGCGGGCTTCGTTTCCACCCCTCCGTTAACCTTTCGGTTATCAAATTCCTCGGGCTTGAACAAATTTTGAAAAACTCCCTTACCGGTCTTCCTATCGGCGGTGGTAAAGGCGGTTCCGATTTCGACCCTAAGGGTAAGTCGGATAGAGAAATTATGGCGTTCTGCCAAAGCTTTATGAACGAGCTCTTCCGTCATATCGGTGCAGATACCGACGTACCCGCAGGCGATATCGGCGTAGGTGCAAGAGAAGTTGGATATCTTTTCGGTCAATACAAGCGTCTTCGTGACGAACACGTTGGCGTGCTTACGGGACGTGGGCTTTCCTACGGCGGTTCGCTTGTGAGAAAGGAAGCAACGGGCTTTGGCCTCGTATACATCACGGCGGAAGCCATGAAAATGCGTGGCGATAGCTTCGAAGGCAAGACCACGATTGTTTCTGGTAGCGGAAACGTAGCCATTTACGCTTGCCAAAAGGCACAAGAGCTTGGCGCGAAAGTCGTAGCTATGTACGATTCCAACGGTTATATTTACGACCCGAACGGCATTCAACTTGACGTAGTAAAACAAATTAAGGAAGTTGAACGTGCGCGTATTAAAGAATATGCCGTACGTGTGCCTGGTTCGAAATACGTGGAAGGTTGCAAAGGCATTTGGACGATTCCTTGCGACGTTGCACTCCCTTGTGCAACGCAAAACGAAATTGACGGCGAGAGTGCAAAAGCGCTCGTTGCAAACGGCGTAAAATACGTAGCGGAAGGCGCAAACATGCCCTCTACCTTGGAAGCAATCGAAGTGTTCCAAAACGCAAAGAACGTCGTATATTTGCCCGCAAAAGCGGCAAACGCAGGTGGCGTAGCTACGTCCGCGCTTGAAATGGCGCAATCTTCTGGCAGATTGTACTGGTCGGCAGAAGAAGTGGACGCGAAGTTGAAAAATATTATGATTAATATCTATCATAACATTGAAAACGCAGCAAAGCGTTATGGCTTTGAAGGCAACTACGTAATGGGTGCAAACATTGCAGGCTTTGAAAAGGTAGCCGAAGCAATGATGGCACACGGTATCGTGTAATCCCCTTTCGATAAATCAAATACCTATCCCCCGCATTTGTATGCGGGGGATTTTTTATAAAAAACAGGTTTGCTAATTTGCAAACCTGTTTGAATTTATACTGTAAGTTATCAATAGAACGTAGCAAGCGGTTCTTCGGGTTGTTGACAAACAATCGCTTTTTCCGCAATAAGTACGGGGCCTTTACCTTTATAAATACGATGTTTCGTGAACTCGATTTTAGCAGTCACGCAAACCCAATCGCGCGTTTCCAATTGCATTTCGTACGGCAATACGCAAGCCAGCCCGCAATATTGAATATCGTCCGCGCAACACGTCATTACGTGTCTACCCACCACGATATCCGTCGCTTCTAAACGCTTATCCGTAGCGACTATCCCTTTGAATTTTACCGTTTTACCGATATACGCCTCCATATTCTCCGTCAAATCACGATAGAAAAAGGCGTAGTCCCTATCCTCAATTTCAATTACGGGCGCGTTGATATCAAAGGGCAACGGGTCCTCTATGTCGTCGAAATCGGCTCTGCCGTCCAAATGTTCGTATACGATATCGCATTGACGGGTTATCCCTCTAATAATCTTATGGAACGCCATTTTATCCATACTATCGTCAAAGCGGTTGAACACGACAAGTTGCGTACTTTGCACCTTATCAAACGTGAATTGGCGCATGTTGGCGTTATAGTTTAAAAACGTGTTCGAATCGAAAAACGTCATCATTTGGTTTATCATCCAGCCCTCGGGCATGGCGTTATAAAAATCTTCCAAAAGCCACGTGCCGTTATATTCTACGACCACTCTATCGCTTCCATAGCGAAGTTGTAATTCCGTTAAGTACGCTTCCGTCAGCTGTGCCTTGTCCTCGATTACAACCAAATCGACGTTTTCCGCATTGGCGAATCGAATCGTTTCGTATTCCTCTTCCCCTTCTTCCATAACGAGAAGCAACGTCTTCCCGTCAATTGCAAAGCGGGGGTCTTCCAACGTTTCTTGGATAAATTTCGTTTTTCCCGATTCTAAAAAGCCCAAAAAGATATAGACGGGCGTTTCCGTAGGTAATTTTTGTTTCATATCCCTTTCCTCTTTATAATTTGAAAAGTTTTTCAAGCGCCTCTTCTTGGAGATTGCAACCGATAACACACAAACGTCCCGTCACGAACGCTCCGCCCTCGCGCACGTCCGCGTCCCCTGGTACGTAATCGAAATGCAACCATTGATTATCCCCAGCCACGATACCCTTTGCACGCAAAATTACGCCGAATTTCTCCTCGTCTTGCAACTGCGCAAGCGCATTTTCAAGTTCCTCTTTCGTGTACTTTTTCGTCGTTTCTCTGCCCCAGCTGGTAAACACGTCGTCCGCGTGATGATGCCCGTGATGATGCCCATGATGTTCGTGGCAATCACAATTCGGGTCGGTACACTCGTGGTGGTGTTCGTGGTGGTGATGTTCGTGGCAATCGCAATTCGGGTCGGTACACTCGTGATGGTGTTCGTGGTGTTCGTGGCAATCACAATTCGGGTCGGTACACTCGTGGTGGTGTTCGTGGTGTTCGTGGTGCGTTTCGTGAACGAGGCGAGATAATTCCTCCTGCAAAGAGTTTTTATTTTCCATTGCGGATAAAATATCCTTACCGTTTAAACTCTCCCAATCCGCCGTCACGTACGTTGCGGAGGCGTTTTTCTCTTTCAAGAGGGAAACCGCCGTAGCGAGCTTTTCTTCGCTTACCTTTTGCGTATGCGAAAGGATAATACAGCTTGCATGTTCTACTTGGTCACCGAAAAATTCCCCAAAATTTTTCAAATACATTTTGCATTTAGACGCGTCGACAACCGTGCAAAATGCATTGAGCGTAGCGTCGTACAAATCCGCATTTTTTACCGCCTTGATAACGTCGGAAAGCTTGCCCACCCCCGACGGCTCGATAATAATTCTATCCGGCGCATAGCGTACCGCCACTTGTTTAAGAGCCTTTGCAAAATCGCCTACGAGCGAACAGCAAATACAACCCGAATTCATTTCCGTGATGTTG
>SVIK01000074.1 GCA_015069525.1 Clostridiales bacterium
GAATAACCCCGCGAACGAGCATTATGAAACGAGTTATTCTAAGTGGACGGGATATTCCTGTACGTTTGGTAGATATGAAAAGGGGAACAACCTGCTTGCGCTGTTTGATATAGGCGAAGCGTTGCCTATCACGGTTGTCGTGGATAAAGAGGGCGTCATCCAATACATGGGGCAATCAAAATTGGAATATGCCGATTTAGAGCGTATCGTGTTGCCGTTATTAGACGAATAAGAAAAGAGTAAATAAAAAACAAGCCTTTAACCAAGGCTTGTTTTTTGTTTGTGTTTTTTTAGTTATTCTTCCACGTACTCGCTTATCGTTATCGTGTAATCGCCTGCCGTACGCGTTTTAAGGTTGAACACTACGCCGTCGACGGGTGCGTCCAACACCACGGTAAAACCGTTATTATCTGCGCCGTACGTCACGTCACCGATTTCGATAATCAAACCTGCCGACCCTACGAGGGTATATTTTTTCGTTGCGTCTGCGACTTTGTAGAAAACTTCGTGTTTGGATGCGGAAACGTCGTTTTCGCCTGCCTCCAATGCGATGGGGTTGACTTTTGAACCGAGTACTTGCTTTTCGTAATAATAGCAAGGAGCAAGCCAATAATTAGAAGCTTTTACGTTGTCTTCTGCAAGAATAGGCGTATTTTGTGCCGCGTAATAGTGCAAGAATTCGAATAATTCTTGATTGACGGGGTATAAGCCTTCGGCGTTCGTCACGTTCATGTAGCAAAGCATTTTATCGTCGCCTTTTACGGGCACGGGATTACTGGACGTAGGCTCACCGTTTTCGTCGACGGGATATTCGCTTTTTCCGCCGTTATTCATAATGAAATCGACGTAGTCGTTTTTAAGGATGTCACCGTTTTCTGCCGTTCCCGTTTGCAAGGCAAGACTGCTTCCTTTATAAAGGATAGAGGCAAACGTAGCGTCGTTATCTTCCCCGAAAAAGCGAGGGGGAACGCTTGTAAGAGCAACCCAAATAACGGGGGCGTTTTTATTGTTTGCCGTGCCATAGCGGTAGAACCCTTTGGCTGTTTTTTCTTCACCTGTCACAAGGTCGGTAAAGGTCATTTCATAATCTTCGTCGTAGAAATAGGTCGGGGCGTCTGCCGTTGTCCAAGGAATAAGCACTTTTGCGTGTTCCGCGGGACAATTGGGGGCTTTACCAACGATTTCTTTCGCTGTGACGGAGGTCGTAATCGTTTTAGGTTCTTTCAAGGCTTCACCAACACGTTCAAAACGAATTTTTACTGTGCAGTCTTGGGTGGACTTAAATCTATACGTGGCACGCCAAGAAGAGCTGTATTCTTTTACGGGGCAGTGCACGTAGGAATATAACGTGCCGTCGTTCAGCGTCGTCGCGGGATAGGAAGCGGAGATATAAGCAATGCTTCCATCACAACGTTCAAGGGTAAGCCCCGATTTTTCTTCAAGCGTAGACAATGCATATTGTCCAGCTTGCGAAACGGCGAAAGAAAAGTAAGTGAAATCCTCATCGTCGGTCGCCTTAGAAAGCGTGATTTCGTAATAACCTTCTTCACCTTCATAACGGTTGAATGCGGAGCCCGGTGCGTCGGGGTGAGTTTTGTCATAGCTAAATTGTTTGTAAATGATTTGTTCTCCGCTTGGTGTATCGTCGTTGTCGTCTTCGCCACAAGAAGCAAAAAACGCACAAGGAGCGACGAGCATCAAGGAGAGCAATAAAGCAGAAGTTTTTTTCCAAAATTTCATAATACGTTGTTTTCTCCTTGATTAGTATCCGAGTGGCTGATAATAATAGCACATCATTTGCCAAGAATTTTTCACTCCGCCAAAGCCGTCGTATTTCTTGGTGAGTTCTAACATAATATGCATAATTTCAGCATTGACTTTTACTTTGCCTTTTAACGTACCGTTTATAAGGTCTGCTTCAAAGGCGTAATCGAACATGATTTCCGAATAATCTTTTGCGTTGCCGTTTTCATCGGGAAGATAGAAAAGGCGTTTGTCTTCGTCATAATTCTCATACGTTTGAATAAAGGAATCCAACGTATTAGAGGGGAACAGGTAGGTGGGATTTACCAAATCAAGGTAAACCGCGTCGTCTAACCCTTCGTAGATGTCGCCGAGGAATTCTCCTTCCTTATTGGCTACGCGATAGGTATCCGTTTCTTTATCGTAAAGGATATTTTGCGCGTTCGGTACGTACGTTTCGCTCGTCACCATGTTCATGCTATAAGGACCAATAGCGCAGTTGGTAAAGCTTTCGTAATACGTGCCGAGATAGTTGATTTCCATATCGAACTTGCCCGTAGCGTTCAAGAAGAAGGCGAACAAGCAGTAATACGTTTTTCCTGCTTCGAGGTAATATTTTACGTCAAAGTTTTCAGGGTTGCCCGTGTGGTGAATTAAGAAATCTTCATTGTAAACAAGGAAAGTCTTCTTGTCGCTGTCTACAAGCCACATTTGCGGGTTATTGCTTTCTGCCGTATCAAACTTGGAAGGGTCAACCGTCGAATAGAAATGGTACACGCCCGATTTGGTGGGGGTGAACTTGTGTTTGAGCCCGATAGGTACGATGGGTTTGAAACAATCTATCGTGTTTTTCCCTTCGAAAATCTCAATTGCCGATTCATAGCTGATGCCCCTCGTGGGGTCTGCCATTTGCGGGGTATTACCGTAATGCTTGTAATATAAGCAGAATTCCAACCACTCGTTTTCGTGATAATCTACGTGACAATCTGCGTTGAAGTAGTTTTCGCGGTTGGGATTATCTTTTTTATCGTTTTCGTCAAATGCTTGCCCGATAACGGTGTCAAGGCTTGCAACGATATCCAAAAGCTCTTTCAAATCCTGCGAAACGGGGATGAGTCCGTTTTTCGATTCGTTTGCCGTCCAAGCGTATTGTTCTACGATTTCTTCCAAATCGAATCCGTTGTAAACCAATAATCCGTTGTAGGCAAGTTGCCACAAATCGTATTTATTCCAACGCGTGGAGTTCATAATATCGGCAAAGAGAAGAGGGTCTGTTTCCACGTTTACCGTTGCGTTTGCGTCGGCTACGACGTGGTAATACCCGTCGGGGCCAAGTTTTACGTTCACGTAGTTTTTGAATTTCGTCGTTTTTGCGTTGCCGTCTTTATAATCTGCGGGATTATTCCAATCCGTGGACGCGTGATGGAGGACGTTCAAATCCAATTCGTCGTTTCCAAGCACGGACTTCGGCTCGAACCGCAAATTGCTGACGAATACGTTATCGTCTCCCGAGGTGGACGCGTCTTTCATATAGATTAGCGTCAATCTATGCTTGCCCGCCGTCGTGTTATCGAACACGTACGCATAACAGGTCGTCCAATCGATAAGGTTGGAATATTTATGGATAATCGTGCCGTCGATAATTACGTATAAATAGTCGGCGTCTGGTTCCGTCGCTACCGAATAATCGAACGCGAGCACGCTGTCCGCGTCCGCCGTAAAGTCGATATTGAGAATGGCATAGGAGTTATCGATTTCTTTATTGGAGGCGGAAAGATATTTACTGCCGTCCTTTTCCGTAATGAGCCAAGGCCAAGCGTATTCGTCTTCCGTTTCCCAAGAGAATTCAAACGCGTCGTTTGCGCCTGCAAAAGCCGATTTAACGCTTTCGATGTCGGGGTCTTGCACGGTGGGCTTCGTCATTTCTACTACGCCACCGTTTCCGCCGTTTCCGCCGTTGATTTCGTCCGAGCTGATAACCGTTTGAATATAGTCGTCACCGACGAATTTATCGAAAAGGCTGGTAAAGTCGCTAAGCGCAAGCATGTTGCCCGCGTGCAAATAGGAAACGACGCCGTAGCGGTCGACAACGACGGTGACGGGCACGGCGCTCGTATCGAAATGCGAGGTGATAACCGTGCTGTCGGGTACGCCCGCCATCGGGAAAGAGAGGGGCGTTTTCATGCTGTCCAACTTGCCTTGTTTATATTCGGAAACAACGCTTTGCGTGTCCGGTTGATAACTGGATACGGCAAGAATTTCCACCTTGTCTTGATACAAATCGTACGCTTTGGTCATCACGGGGAATTCCGCTGCGCAAGGTCCGCAATAGGTCGCCCAGAAGTTGAGCATAACCATTTGTTTTTCTTCCAAAATTTTGGAAAGGGTATGCGTGACGCCGTTGCAATCCTTCATCGTGAAATCGTACATAACGTCGCCCAAACGGTACATTTTCGTTTCGGGGACGCTTTCCGTCGTGATAAGAGAAGCGGAAAAATCTATGTTGACGTTCGAGCCGGAAATGGTGGACGTTTGATAGATAACGGAGTCGTTTTTCACTCTCCATCCCGCAGGGATATTGGAAAGGGAAATACGGTAAGTACCCGTGCTGGCAATATCTTTGCTGGTAAAAAACGCGTTGCCCTCCGAATTGGTGCTCACCGTGATAAGTTTATTGTCGCCGTCGTACAAAGTGACGTTAATATCTTTCAAGCCGAACCCGCCTTCCGATTGCGTACGAATTTTGTATACGTAATCGATAGGTTCGGGTGTTTCACCGCCCTGATTGGTATTGTTGCCGTTATTTCCGTCGTCGTCCCCGCACGCTGTAAACGCACCTACCGTAAACACGGTAAGACACGCGAGCGTGAGTAGGAGCAGTTTTTTGAGTTTCTTCATAAAAATTCCTTTATAATGGGATTATTTTGTTTTAAGAACTACAGTATATGTGTTGTAGGATTCGATAATATAGTCGCCTGCAAGAATAAGATTGTCTGTGGTAAGTCCATCGTTAACGTGGTATTTCTTTTCTTCTACGTTAAATACAACTTTGCCGTTTGCATCCGTGGGGATGGGTGTGTTGCAGGAAATAAGAGCTCCGTTAGCATCGTATTCGCATAAATTGATGGGGTAATTTGCAATAGGATTGCCCGCAGTATCTTGTACGATGATAGTATAAGCGTTTGCTTTTTCTTCCTTGTCACCGCAAGCGGTAAAAGCGCATACGCCAAGGGAAAGCGCGCCTGCCATCAAAATTGCCCCGAATTTCTTCATCTTTTTCATAAAAAATCTCCTAAAAATTATTTTCTTCGTTTTGTGCGTTTTTTTGCAACTTATGCTTAAAAAACAACAGTATGCCATAATACGCTACATTAATTCTATCACACGCGCACGAAAAAAGCAACTATTTTTTCTTTTGCTTGGCGGTCTTTTTTGCGCGCGAGGGGATTTTTTTGAAAAAAATTACGCAACGGAAAGGGTCCGTTGCGTAGAAAACAAAAGTATGTAAAAATGGTTAACAATTAAAGAAGGCTTGCCGCGTCCTTATCGCAAACAATCGTCACGTAGGGGTGAAGTTGCAAAACGGAAGCAGGGAGGGCAGGCGTCACTTCGCCTTTTACCATACCTTTCACCGCTTCTGCCTTGTTCTTGCCTGAAACGACCATAAGGATAGATTTTGCTTGCATAATGTTTTTGATACCCATGGAAAGTGCTTGACGGGGCACTTCGTCGATGGAAGCAAACAAACGGGAGTTGTCTTTAATCGTATTTTCCGTAAGGTCTACAAGGTGCGTGACCGATTCGAACGGAGTGTTGGGTTCGTTAAAACCGATATGTCCGTTAGAACCAAGCCCAAGCACTTGTACGTCTTGTTTCATCGTTTCAAGGAGTGCGTTATAACGGTCGCATTCCTTTTGCGTATCGGGTGCGCTACCGCAGGGGAGGTTGGTATTGTTTTGGTCGATATCAATATAATCGAACAAATTGGTGCGCATAAAGTACGCATAGCTTTGGTCGTGGTCTTTGGTAAGGCCGACGTATTCGTCAAGGTTCACGGTTTTCACGTTTTTATAGGACGTACCGTTTTCCTTGTGGTCCTTAATCATATTTTTATAGGTACCGATAGGGCTAGAACCGGTAGCAAGCCCAAGGATTGCATTGGGGTTGCTTTTAACGATGCCGATGAGGATTTCAGCGGCTTTTTTGCTCATTTCTTCATAATTTTCGGTAATAATAACGTTCATAAACGCACCTCTAAGATAAAATTTTCTTTGTTGGTATTAGCAACGTTTTTATTGTAGCGTATTTTCAAAAAAAAAGCAAGTGTTTACAAAAAGATTTTTTAATTTTTGCGCTAAAAAGCTTTGACAACGCAAAAAAAATGTGTTATAGTAATATAGCTTTTGTAAGCGAGCCGTGCAGAAGTACCCAAGTGGCTCAAGGGGCTCCCCTGCTAAGGGAGTAGCATCTTAACTGGTGGCACGAGTTCAAATCTCGTCTTCTGCGCCAAAAAAGGACAACCGTTTGGTTGTCCTTTTTTGGTGTAAACGAGTTGCTTGAAGGCGTGAATTAGCACGAGTTCACGCGAGCAGTAAAGGATGAGAAAGTAGGGATAAAACGAGTAAAATGGTTTACTGCGAAGCTACGAGCGAAGCGAGTAATGTCGTCTTCTGCGCCGTATTGCCAATGGAAAAAATCAACCATTTGGTTGTCCTTTTTTTGGCGTAAACGAGTTGCTTGAAAACGTGAATTAGCACGAGTTCACGCGAGCAGTAAAGGATGAGAAAGTAGGGATAAAACGAGTAAAATGGTTTACTGCGAAGCTACGAGCGAAGCGAGTAATGTCGTCTTCTGCGCCGTATTGCCAATGGAAAAAATCAACCATTTGGTTGTCCTTTTTTTGGCGTAAA
>SVIK01000075.1 GCA_015069525.1 Clostridiales bacterium
GTTTATATAAATTCCCCGAAAAAAGCAACTGTTTTGCGAGATAAATTTCAAATATACCCACTATTTTCTCCTGTTGGACGTAAATATCCTGCCTTTTAGACGGATACGTTTTAATTTTTATCAAGCTTTTTTCCTCGGGCAACAGCGGATAATAAAACGCTTCGTTGGTTTTACCCTTTGTTTTACCTTCTTCAATCTCAAAAACGGTATTATTTTTAACGATAGGCGTATATTCGTACCGTTTAAAAGCGTCGTTTAATAGCTCGCTTGTGCGTTCATACATGTTTGGCGAATTGAGCACGGTACATATAAACGTTTCTTCCCCTCTTTTCATCGCCGTCACCAAACAGCGCCCCGCTTCCTTGGTAAAGCCCGTCTTTATGCCAATCACTTCTTCGTTGTTTTGTAGCAATTTATTCTTATTTTGCCAATGTCGTTTATCGTATTGTTTTGTCGATACGATTTTTGCAAATATCGGGTTTTGCATAGCATATGAGGCTATCATCGACAAATCTCTTGCTGTCGTATAGTGTTTTTTACTTGGCAATCCGTGCGGATTTTCAAAATTAGAGTGCAAAGCCCCTGCTTTTTGAGCTACTTCGTTCATTTTACTGCAAAAAGCGGATACGCTACCGCAACAATGCAACGCAAGTGCAATTGCGCAATCGTTCCCCGAGCGGAGCATCAAGCCGTAAAGCAAATCTTCTACGCTGTAAACGTCCCCTTCTTTTAAATATACCGAAGAACCTTCAATCCCCACGGCTTTTGCAGGGATTTTTACCTCTTGGGCAATATCAGCGCACAGTTCTAAAACGGTTATGCAAGTGACGATTTTCGTAGTGCTTGCCATAGGCAAACGAATATCCCCTCGCTCTTCATATAATACGCGTTTGCTGTTGATTTCCATAACGCATTCTGCTTTGGAAACGGAAGCTTGGGCGGTTGTTTTGATAGAAGCCGACGGTAAAAAAACGAGAATAAAGGAAAAAGCGAGCAATAGTAGCCTAAAAATGCACCGTTTCATTCCTTTTTAGCCATTACGTCGCGTAAAATATCCGTTGCCCTCTCGATTAAGTTATCCACAGGCTCGTCGCTGATACGGATAACCCGACAACTACTCCCGTCGTCTACCAAAAAACCCATTGGTTTCATGCTTATTACTGCTCCGCAACCACCCGCAAAAGGCATGCTGTCCGTTTCTTTTACCACTTTAACGTCACCGTATTCGCCACCGCCTGACAAATTCCCCATAGTCACTTTTGAAAAAGGAATAATTTGTAATCCGCTTGCTGTAATAATCGGTTTTCCTATAATTGTATCCACGTTGGCAAGTCCGTTAAGGCTTTCAATAGAAACGTCGATTAAATTGTTGATTTTTTGATTTTTTTCCGCCATAATATTTGCATTTTCTCCTTTAAAAATTTTATAAAATTGACGAGCAGTATAAAAAGATTAAAATAAATAACACAATTTAAAGAAACCCTTAAAACGTCGTCGTCAGTTAGCCAAACGTTATTCTCGATATTTTCCTTATCACCGCCGATAATGAAGAAATATGCCCGTAAAATCGTTTGCACAACGGACGTCAGCAATAAATATTCCGCCCCCGTTTCCGTCGTTAGACAAAAGGATAATAAACGGAAGGTTTTTACAAAGGAAAAGCGTTTTCTTTCGCTGTTTAATTTCGAATACGGCACTAAAATGGCTTTTTTCTTCGAAACGTGTAAAGCGAGTCCGCCCTTATACGTCCCAACGTATCCACCGATAATCTTGATTTTTTTATACAAATACACGGCAAAACCGAATTTTTTACGGTTCATATCGTAATGTATATCTAATTCGATAACGAAAGGCAAAAACAATAAAAATAATACGGAAAATACGATAAATGCGGAAAAGAAAAACAGCTTGCCCATACGTTTACTATGCGCAAGCTGTTCATTTTTTATGTAATTGTAGCCGATTATTGAATTTTAATAATACCGTCTTCTATGTCTTTCAAGAAGTCAGGCAATTCAAAACCGTCGGTTTTCTCCTCTTTCAAATCTACGTTTTCATCGGTGATTTCTTGGAAATTATCGGGGTCAGAGTCAGGGTCGTAAACGTCTTTTTCATACAAATAATTGCTTTCAGGCTCGCTTACAGCGTTCAACTGTGCAATTCTTTGCATCAATTCCTGATAATCGGGCAACTCAGAAAGCGATTTTAATTTAAAGCGCTTTAAGAAGTTGTCCGTCGTAGAATATTCTACCGGTTTACCAAGCGTTTCCCTTCTACCGCTAGGATAAATCATTTCCAAACTCATTAACGTTTGAATAGCATAATCACTATTCACCCCACGAATTGTTTCCAATTCCGTACGGGTAATGGGTTGTTTGTACGCAATAATCGCCGCACATTCCAAAATGGTACGCGTAAATTCCTTTTCTCGAATAGGCGTCAAAACAAGCGAAACGGGGTCCTTGAAATCGGGATTGGTAGCAAATTGCAATTTGTGGTTAAAATGCAATAAACGAATACCGCAATCCCCTGTGTATTTCTTTTCCAAACTCTTAATCGCTTCGTCCATGTGGCGTTTGCCTACTTCTAACTTTTCACGCAACAAATCGATGGGAACAGCATCCCCGGACGCAAATAAAATAGCCTCAATTATATTCGTCAATTTCTCCAACTTCTTCATCCTCGCTTCTATTGGGATTTTTCTTTATGGTAATGGAAGAAAACAAATCTTCCTGTTCCACTATAATGAATTGATGTTTTAAAAGCTCCAACAACGCTTGAAACGTCGTCACGATTTCAGGCACAGTAGAATTTTCATCGAACAACTCTTCAAAAACCGTATTTTCCCTTTCGGTGATTTTTTCACGGATATACTTGATTTTATCGCGCACCGTGAAGGTATCCTTCGGGATTTCTCTCGGCGGTGGCATACTGCGACGCTTGCTTTCCAAACGAAGCATCATCTTCGTAAACGCCTGCATCAATCCGTCGAGCGTCATATCTGCGTACTGCACTTGTACGGCGGAAAACTCTTTATCGGGAGCTTTGAATATGTAGCCGACCGTTTCCCTTTCCTTTAATTTATCCGCTTCTTCCTTTATCATTTGATATTCTTCCAAAGCGCGGATAAGCTCTTGTTCGGGGTCGTCGTCATTCCAATCCTCGTCGATAATTCCATCGTCGGGAGGCGGAACGAGGCTACGCGCTTTGATATCGATAATAGTTGCGGCAATATTGAGATATTCACTCGCTTTGTCCACGTCGAGGAAAGGCAAGCCTTTCATATAGGAAAGGAATTGTTCGGTGACTTGCGACACGAAAACGTCCTTAATTTCAATCCGTTCCTCTTTAATAAGGTGCAACAATAAATCGAGCGGACCTTCGAAATTGTCAAGTATCGTCGTATAATCTACGTCCGTTTCGAAGTTCTTTACGGATTCAGTTGTCAGTTTTTCTTTATCCAATGTCATATCTCCTATCTTATTTCTTGGCCAATCGAGAAGGAATTACGTCGTTTCTGTTAATATCCTCATACGACTGCGGGCGAACGATATATTCCGCTTCCCCATTTTGAACCAACACGCAAGGTGGAATTAAATTTCTATTATAATTCATCGCCATGGAATAGTTATACGCACCCGTGGAGAGGATAGCAATAATATCCCCACTCTCCACTTTGGGAAGCGCTACGTTGGTGGCAATAATATCCCCACTCTCACAGCATTTTCCTGCGATTGTGACAATTTCGGTTGCTTTGTCATTGGCTCTGTTTGCCAAAACGGGCGTGTATTTCGATTGATAGAGTGCATATCGGGGGTTATCGAACATACCGCCGTCTATGGCAACGTATTTCTTTACACCAGGGATATCCTTAATCGCGCCTACTTTATACAACGTGATACCTGCTTCCCCAATAATCGAGCGACCAGGTTCTATCAAAAGGAAGGGCAACGCAAGATTATGTTCGTTTGCCTTATCCATAACTGCCGTAATTAAAGCTTCTAAATATTCCGCATAGCCTTCGGGCGGTATTTTCCTATCCTCATCGGTATACCAAATCCCAAATCCCCCGCCGATATTAAGCGTTTCTAATGCAAACGAGTGCTTTTTCTTCATCTCAGCGGAAAAATCCATACACTTTTCTACCGCGAGCACAAACGATTGTTTTTCGAATATTTGGGAGCCTATATGACAATGATAACCAGCTAAATGCAAATGCTTCTTGCTCATAGCGTAAAGCGTTGCTTTTTCAGCCGTGCCGTTAGAAATGGAGAAGCCAAACTTGCTATCCGTCGTAGCCGTTTGTACAAACGCGTGCGTATGCGCTTCAATGCCAGGATTGATACGAAGCAAAACCGTTTGCGTTATCCCTCGTTTTTTTGCCTCGGCATCTATTTTATCTAATTCCGAATACGCGTCGGCAACAATACACCCTACGCCAGCATCCAACGCTTCGCCTATTTCATAATCGAGCTTATTATTACCGTGCATATAAATCTTATCAGCAGGAAAACTTGCTTTTAGCGCGGTAAAAAGCTCCCCGCCCGATACCACGTCAATACCGATATTCTCTTCGTCTGCGATACGATAAACAGCTTGACAAGAGAAGGCTTTGGAAGCATACAATACCAAGCCTTTTCCTGCATACTTTTGCGCAAGTGTGTCGCGGTATACGCGCATCATATTGCGGATGTGCGCTTCATCGAAAAGATAGACGGGCGTGCCAAACTTGTTCGCCAATTCTACACAATCAGCGCCACCGATTTCCAAGTGCCCTTTACCGTTGATTTTTAAGGTTTCTCTTTCGTTCATAACCGTTCTTTTCCTTAAAAAGAAGAATACGCATTTATTGTAGCAAATTTTCAAGAAAATTGCAAGGACACGAGGCTTATTTTTCAAAACAAAAATCCGTTTTCACGCTAAAATTTCGTAAAAACGGATATTTTTTTATATCGCTAACTATTTTATAGTTAATTTTTTCGTTTCGTCCAATTTTTGCCTACGTCACGGAATCTGTCGAACAAATTTGCTTTTTTCACGTTTTCCCCTGCTATTAAGGGAATTTTATCCACTTCAATCCCTTTGTTATACACGATAACTTCCCCAACTTTTTCCCCTTTCTCAATGGGAGCGTGTAATTTATTTGGCTTTATTTCCAACGCGATATCAGCACTCTCACCACGTTTGAAAAAGCTATGCGAAGAATAGAGCGGATATGCGGAAACTGCTTTTTGTTTGCCACCGTTTACATCGATGCTCGTTATCGGTTTATCCGCTTCAACGACAGGTTCAACCGCGTAATTTTCAAAGGCGTAATTAAACATAGTTTTTGTATCTTCAAAGCGATTTGCACTATTTTCCGCCCCAATAATAACGGAAATTACGCGCATATCTCCACGTTTTGCCGTAGCGGCAAGACAAAAACCTGCTTGATTGGTAAAGCCCGTTTTACCTCCGTCACACCCCTCGTAAAAACGAACGAGTTTGTTCGTATTCGTTATCTCGGTAAATCGTCCCTCGGGGTGTGAAAATTTATCCATCCAAACCTTACCAAATTCATAATATTTGGGATTTTTTAATAGCTCTTTCAACATCAACGCAACGTCTTTTGCACACGAATACTGCGGGTCTTTGGGTAAACCTGTACAGTTGGCGAAAAGCGTGTCGCACGCCCCTATTTCTTTTGCTTTTTCGTTCATTTTATCAATAAAATTCTGTTCGTTTCCACAGATTTTCTCCGCCAAAGCGACGCAACTGTCGTTTGCAGAACAGACAACGATGCTTTTAATAAGCTCGCTTACTTTATACTTTGCTCCTGCCTCTAAAAACACTTGACTTCCGCCCATTGAGGCTGCACGCTCGCTTATAACGATTTCTTCATTTATGTCAATTACGCCAGCATTTACCGCGTCAAAAGCCAATATAAGCGTCATAATTTTACACATGCTTGCAATCGGTAAATGCGTTTTTTCATTTTTCGCATACACCTGCGTTTCCGTTCCAAAATCCATTAAATACGCCGATTTTGCCCGAATTTCTAAATGATTTTCTACGTTATCCATGATTTTAGCTGAATAACTTATTGCACCTTCTTCCGCCGAAGCTTCGTTTATCATGAACCTATTTCCCATAACGCCCACCGTCAAACCGACGGTAAGCAATATTCCAAGCCCTATTTTTTTCATTTTTCCCTCCACTTTATCTTATTATTCCGCAATCATCGTTTGAATATCAATACCGTATCCACGCGTTGGGTCGTTCAAAAATACGTGCGTGATTGCCCCGACAAGCTTGTCGTTTTGTACGATTGGACTACCGCTCATCCCTTGCACGATTCCGCCCGTTTGCGCAATTAATTCCTCGTCCACGACCTTAATTACGTAGTTT
>SVIK01000076.1 GCA_015069525.1 Clostridiales bacterium
CTTTCTTTAAAATTTTTTACATTATATTATCGCAAAATATTTCAAAGCGTCTTTGATTGCTTCTACCATTTCAGTCGTTGGATGCGAACGCGGACGTTTTAATTCGTCTACTGCGTTCGGCACGTCATACATTGGCAATCCTAAATCTCTTTTTACTTCGGCAATGTAAGCCGTATGCACTTTGAATCCGTACTTTTCTTCGATATACGCTTGTATATCTTTATAAGTCGTTTTTTTTTAGGCGCACGCTCTAATGCACGCTTTTCTATATCTTTAAGAGAAACTTGTCCTTCTTCTTCGCCAAACTCTACGTTTACGCTGATATGTCCGTCAGGCTTTTTGTGGGAAAGACACACTAACGTCTCGACGTGCTTGGTTTGGGGGAACATATCATACGGCTGAATGGACGAAATTTGGTAATACCCATCCAAGCCCGTTTCCGTATAGTCCACGTTTTTCACAAGCTCCCCTTTTTCGTTTTCTATCAAGCTCCCCGTCAGCACGCCCAAATCACGCGCCAAGGTTGCAGGGTTGCATGAAATAATCGTAAGAGCGGGTATTCCGCTTTCCAATAAAGCCTTCAACACGCTTCGCGCGATACCTGCCCTCGGCGGGTCTAAAATAAGGCGTAATTTTTCCTTCTTTTCTTTTTCCAACACAAACGGCAATTTTTCTTCCACGTATCCGCAGATATTCGTCATATTCTTTAAGCCGTTCTTTTCTTTCAGCTTATCCGCACACGCACTCGCCTCTTTTTCCAGCTCTATCCCGTACACGCGCTTTGCTCTTTTGGCAATCATCGCCGTCAAAAGCCCCCCGCCGGAGTACGCGTCAACGACCACTTCCTCGCCCGTTTTCACGACCGTTTCCAACGCCTTTTTATACAGCTTCGTCCTAACGTTTTCATTCACTTGCAAAAAGGTGACGGGACCTGCTTCATAACGAATCCCTTGCTCTTCCGCGTCAAAAAATCCTTCGCCGTACACAAGTGAGAATTCCTCACCGAAAATCACGTTCGTGTCCTTGTCGTTGAAATTCAAATAGAGCGTAAAATGCGCAAACGTTTCTTGCAAAATCGCAATCAAGCGTTCCACACGCGCCAATTTTCGTTTCGCACAAACGAGTGTAAAAATATACTTCCCACCAATTTCTCTTGCAACGATATGCCGTAAAACGCCCGTTTTCTTTTCCTCGTCGTAGCCAACCGCGCCCGTTTCTTTGATAAAGCGTTTCAACGCTAAAATCAGCGTTTCCGCCCAATCGGGATGAATAGCGCACTTTTCCAAAGGAATTATCCTATGCGAGCGTTCGGCATAAAACCCGATAACGCTATTTCCCTCTTTATCTACGCCAATAGGGAGTTGCAATTTATTTCTATACGCATACGGCAAATCGCTTTTAATAGCGCTCGGCACGTCCACGTTCAGCCCGCCGATTTTTCGCAGAGCGTCTTTAACGACGTTTCCCTTATGTACCAGCTGTTCTTCATAAGCCAAGTGTTGCAAACAGCACCCACCGCACTTTTCAAACACTTCGCAAACGGGTTTTACGCGACAAGGTGCGGGGGATATCACTTCTTCCACCTTACCGTAGCCGATATTCCCTTTCACCTTCAACACCTTAAAGCGCACCCTTTCCAAGGGCAAAGAGTAAGGCACGAAAAAAGTAATTCCCTCGTGCCTAATAATTCCTTCTCCGTTCGAACCAATCCCCTCGACCGTCCCGCAAAGGTTATCGTTTTTTTCTATCATATGCTTTCGCCTCCCACCGAGCCGAAATTTTCTCCTCCGCCCACGTTTATACCCCAAAGGAAGCTACGTAGGCAAAGCCTTATTTTTTGCTAATTCTACGGACGAGATTGCTCGCCCAGCTCCGCCACTTGAACATAAAATAATCGTAGCCGATAAACACCCCCGTTCCCACTACCAAGATAATAGGAATAACGTAGGCGTCGCTAATCGTCACGGCAGTCGTCATTGAGATAAGTACTTTCCACGTAAAATACACCGTTCCGTCAAACCAAATCGCCTTGATAAAACAAGCAAGCCAGCGGTTGATTTTCGTTTTCAACTGCAATTCGTTCACAAACGGATGCAAGCCGAAAAAGATGATAAACGGAATCAAATCCCAAAAGAAAGAGGACGCAAATAACACCGTCAAAAGACAGGTAGCGATATACGCACATATATACCCCCGCCAGCTCTTTTGGCAAAGTGGCAACATCAAGACGATGCTCCCCGCCAAATACGCGGTAAACACCAGCACGCCCGAATACACCCCCACCGTTAAAAAGGTAGTCGCGAGCGCACACGAAAGCGCGGAGAGTGCAATTTCCGATGCAGAAACCTTTCTCATTTTACATCGGGCAGAAGCAACGCAAGCAGGAGTTCACGCACATCGTTGCACAACAGCAAGTCATGCAATCCCCACAAATACCCCCACCCATTTGCGGTCCATCGTCGCTCATCGGCGAAGAATTCACATACGGGTTTTGCGTTTGTTCTTGTTGCTTATGTTGCTTATCATATTCGTTTTTGGCGTTCATTTTCCCGTACGCGTTGCGATACTTCACGTTATCGGGGTCCATTTGCATGGCGATTTCCAGCTGTTTTTTGCTATCGTTCGTCCAATTTTTCTTATAATACACCACGGCTTGCAAATAATGCCACTCTGCGCTCCGTTCATTGAAGTCATCAAGCATCGCTTGCGCCTCATCCACCTTGTTATCTTTCAGCAAGGACGCAACCGCCTCTAAGGAGCTTTCCCCCTCGGTGTTTTTATTCCCTTCCCTTCTTGCGGACATAATTTCCTTATACGCCACGCCCAATTTCGTCAGGTTCTTCGCCGCCTCGTTACCCGCTTCGCCGTCCAACCATCTCTCCTCCGCGTACTTTTCACGGAGCTCGTTATAGCGTAAAGTAATTTCCTCGTCCGTTGCATTTTCGTCCAAGCCCAAAAACTCGTAAAATTCGTTCATTCTCTCTCCCATCGGCTATCGCCGAATTTTCCGCGCTTTGCCTATTCTTGCGATAAGCCGAGCGCTCTTTATTATAAAGTAGTATTTGTTTTTTCTTTCTTTCTATCCTTTTTTCCGCACGCGCACCCGTCCATCACCCGTTTCGTCACGGCAGGCAACCCGCGTAGCAAGATATTATCGGATAAATCGTGGTTAAAGTGAAATTGTATTTCCCTTAAATTTTCTCGAATATCGTAAAAGATAGCGTGAAAGGCAAACCGTACGTCCTCTCCACTTTTTCCGTCCAATAAGGCGCGTTTATTTTCCGCATTATACGCAAGGATAAAGGGGTTATACGCTCCTTTCTTTACGTCCTTATCGTAATCGTCCAAGGCATCAATTAAATATACCCATTTCCCAACCGAATAAAACAGCTTGTGCGTATACTCGGTTGCCTTCTCCCCCAAAAGATAATCGGAAACCTGTGCCAGCATCTTTGCCGTGCTGTCCGAAGCGCGGTCAATGCTGTCCACTTTTGCCTTTTCCAAGCGTTCTTGCACGGCGAGGTTCTCTTTCACGATTTTTTCCATCTCGGGATACGCTCTTTTTGCACGCTTATACCCCTTTTTAAAGAGCAACCTCTTGCCCTTACCCTTGCCCTCGTCCGCGATATCGTCCGTGTATTTATAATACGCCAAAAGCGTATTCAACGCCCCCAGCTTTCTCGTCAATTCGTCCGTATTCGCCATCAATTTCGAGCGTATACAATGGGTAATACAATGCGATTTTTCTATTTTTACGTCCTCACCGAGGATATTATGCATAATCACGGATAAGAAAGTAATATCGTAAGTGAGCCCAAATCTTGAACTCTGTCCACAAGCTTCTTTAATCCCTTTGCAGACTCCGCAATACATAGCTTGATACAGTTTTTCGTCTTTGATATACAAATACGGCGTATCCGCGCGAACGTATCCGAACATACTCTCTCTCCAATATTATCAGGTTAAAAAACTCAATTTTTCGAAGCCACGGGCACGGGCACGATTTCCCCATCCGCGAAGCGTTCGATAAGTGCGGACATCTTGTCCAAATCGTTCTCCACCACCGTCTTAAAGCGGATAGGCTTATAACGAAGCTCGGTCAAGCTCTTAGGCGGTTTCATTGCGGTAAGCAAATTCAAACGCTTAACCCCTTTGAAACTGTCCTTTACGTCGTTGCCCGAAAGTGCGTAAAGCACGTCTTGCGGGAACTTATACGGGTTCGCCGTCGAAAGCACGACGATGGGCGTCTTATCAATCACCTCGCCGTCCTCGTTCTTTTTCAGCGTATTGCGATACTCGTCGCATACGGCGAGCGCAACCCCCGTGTGCGTATCCATAGCATAGCCGAACTCGTCAAACGTTTCGTACATAGCCTCAATCATATCGTCTTCGCTTGCAAAACCGCCGAAGAACTCCTTATCGAGCACTTCTTTTTCTTTCGCGGTAATAGAATATTCTTTTTTCTCCGCCAAATCCGTCATTCTTTGCGCGGTCAATTGCGCGTTGCGCCCGCTAATCTCAAAGAGCAAGCGTTCCAAATTGGAGGATACGAGTATATCCATCGAGGGAGACATCGTACGGAAGAAATTTCTCTTAACGTCGTACACGCCCTTCTTAAAGAAATCTGCAAGCACTTTATTGCGGTTGGAGGCACAAACGAGCTTTCTAACAGGCAAGCCCATTTGCTTTGCATACCAGCCCGCCAAGATATCGCCAAAGTTCCCCGTCGGCACGACGAAATCAATCTCGTCGCCCATTTTGATTTGACGGGAAGTAAGCAAATCGAGATAGGACGAGAAATAGTACGCAATTTGCGGAGCCAAACGTCCAAAGTTAATAGAGTTTGCGCTGGAAAGACGAACGCCTTTTTCCGCCATTTTCGCATTGAACTCAGGGGAAGAGAACATCTTCTTCACCGCGCGTTGGCAATCGTCGAAATTCCCTTTTACCGCAGAAACGAACACGTTATCGCCGTCTTGCGCGCACATTTGCAGACGTTGCATTTTTGCCACGCCCTCGTCGGGATAGAACACCGCCACTTTCGTCCCAGGCACGTTCTTAAACCCTTCCAACGCCGCCTTGCCCGTATCGCCACTCGTCGCGGTAAGAATCATAATATCGTCGTTAATCCCCACCACTTCACTGCTCTTTTTCAAGAGATACGGAAGCACGGTAAGCGCCATATCTTTAAACGCACACGTAGGCCCGTGGAAGAGCTCCAACACGTACAAATTCTCATTGACTTTTACAAGCGGAGCAGGGTCGTTCCCCGTGAACGTAGCATACGCCTTTTTACAAGCTTCTTGTAAGAAATCCGCGCCCAAATCGTCTGCGAGATATTTTCCAAGCACGAACGACGCGCGTTCGGGATAATCCATCTCTGCCATAGCTTGCATTTCTTCGTCGGTCACTTTGGGAAACGTTTCAGGCACGAACAATCCGCCGTTTTTTGCCAAGCCTTGCACAATCGCTTGCGCGCCCGATACTTTTTCTCCACCTCTCGTACTGATAAAAAACATTTTTATTACCTACCTTGGTATAATTGCTATGTATTTGCGTCCCCTTTGGGAACAAATTCTTTTTTTCGCCCGTTTATTAGAAGTTTAAAACGCGCAAAACACGCCAAAACAGACAGACCTCTCATCTGTCGTTTGACGCACTCGTCTTTTTCCCCTTATGAAACGTTTTTATACTACTATATATCGAAAAGCCGAACGGAAGAACCGCTCGGCTTCCTTTTACAAACACATCCGCCCAAACGTTTTGCTCTATTTACGCAGTTCCCCGCGCGAAACGTCCTTACGTAGGGCTACCGCTTAAAGATACTTCGTAATGAAATCAGGAAGTTCTTCCTTATCCGCCGAAACGGAAACGGTAATTACCATGTTGTTGTTCTTTGCCACTTTATCAAGCATATAGAAGAACGCTGCAAGTTCTTTTGCCGGCTTACCTGCGATACGAACAACGCCGTCGATAAATACGTACTCATTATCATAATTGCCTGCGATAACGCCTTTTACGAACCCACAAAGAGCAGGTTCCCCTGCGATATCATATTCGCTAGTATCAATGAAACGCACTTCGCGTTCCAAATCATACATATAGCGCTTGCTGTCGGTGATATAAATAAGATGACCTTTTGCTTCCTTAACCGAAGCGTTAGCCGCGTCAATCATCATCTTCGTTTTACCCGTACCTTTTGCGCCATAAATTACTTTAATCATAATAGCAATCCTCCCAGATTTTGTTGCACTCCCGAACCTTGGA
>SVIK01000077.1 GCA_015069525.1 Clostridiales bacterium
CGGTTTTGCGCCCGAAAACCTTGGGCTTTTGTGCTTGAATAAGCCGGGTTTGGTTGCTTGCACACCGCTTGGCGTTATGAAGCTTTTGGAAAACGAAGGCATTGATTTGTGCGGAAAGAACGCAGTTGTCCTTGGTCGAAGCGATACGGTGGGCAAGCCTATGGCAATGCTACTTCTCAACGCAAACGCTACCGTCACCGTTTGCCACAGTAAAACGAAAAATTTGAAAGAAATTTGCAAACAAGCAGATATAATTGTTGCCGCAATTGGCAGACCGAGATTTGTGACGGCTGACATGGTAAAAGAGGGCGCTGTCGTTATCGATATCGGTATCAATCGTGATGAAAACGGCAAAATTTGTGGGGACGTGGATTTTGACAACGTTGTGGATAAAGTATCGAAAATCACTCCCGTACCTGGCGGTGTAGGGCCTATGACGATTACGATGTTGATGTATAATGCGTGTAAGGCAACTTTCAAGGAGTAAAAAGGAGTAAAAGGGATTGAACGATTTTAACCTTTGCTATCAAAAATATTTAGACGAGTTTGAAGAATATCTTGGCGCTTACGTCCAAAACCTAAAAACGAAACCCTCGATTTTAGGGGAGAGCATGGCGTACAGCCTGCAAGGCGGGGGAAAGCGTATCCGTCCCGTGTTAATGCTTGCGTGTGCGGACGTTCTTAACGTAGCCCATAAAGAGGTTCTCCCGTTTGCGTTGGCGCTCGAAATGATTCATACGTATTCGCTGATTCACGACGATTTGCCTGCAATGGACAACGACGATTTCCGTCGTGGTAAACCCTCTTGTCATAAAGCGTTTGGCGAAGCAAACGCTATATTGGCGGGGGACGCGCTCTTAAACGAAGCGTACGCGGTATGTTTTGAGGAGTGTTTGAAAGGGGAGAAATACGCACTTGCCTCAAAGCTCCTTAACGAATATGCCGGTGCGTACGGTATGATAGCGGGACAATCTGCCGATTTGTATTTTACAGGCAAAAAGCAGGACGTTTCCGAGGAGGAATTGCTGTATATTTACGAGCATAAGACGGGCAAATTATTGCTTGCTCCCGTTTCAATTCCTTGCATTTTAGCGGAATACAAAAATTTTATGTCGTTTGAGCATTTTGGAGTATTGCTTGGGCAACTTTTCCAAATTACGGACGATATATTGGACGTGACGGGCGAATTTAGTCAGCTTGGAAAATCAATCGGCAAGGACGAGAGTGAGAACAAGCTTACGAGTGTACGCTTATACGGCGTAGAAGGGGCTAAAATCCGTGCGGATATATACGCAAAGGAATGTCACGCGGTTTTGGAAAGCGTAGAAAGCGACACAAGCTTTTTACATCAATTGATTGATTATATTTTAGTACGAACAAAATAAGACTGCACGAGGAAGGCACATGTTTAAAGATTTGTCGCCCGAAAAAATCAAAAAATATACCAAAAACGAGCTGAACGTGTTATGCGATAAGCTCCGTTTAACGATATACGATACGGTTATGCGCTGTGGCGGTCATTTAGCGTCCAATTTAGGGGCTGTTGAATCGACGGTCGCATTATTTTACGTATTTGATTTTCCCAACGATAAAATCGTTTTCGACGTCGGACATCAATGTTATCCGTATAAATTGCTTACGGGTAGAGCGGACAGATTTTCTACCCTTCGTCAAGCAAACGGTATTTCAGGCTTCCCCAAGCGCAACGAAAGCATTTACGATTGCTACGATACCGGACACGCAGGGACGTCCGTTTCCGCCGCTATTGGTTTGGCAAAAGCTTCCCAATTGCAAGGCGAAAAACGCAACGTAATTGCTTATATTGGGGACGGTTCTTTCAATAACGGACTCGTTTATGAAGCGCTGAATAGCTTGAAAATATTAAACACGAACATTTTAATCGTTCTCAACGACAACGATATGTCTATTTCCCCGACGGTTGGAGGAATGCGCGATATTCTCACGCAAGTAAAGGAAAACGGCAAAGCGGAAAATATCAAGCTTTTGGAAAGCTTTGGACTTACCTATTTAGGCGTTAAAAACGGCAACGACGTGGAAGAAATGGTGGACGCGTTAGAAGAAGCAAAAGCGCTTTTGCAAAACGGTTCCGTATTGTTGCATATCGCAACCAAAAAGGGGAAAGGCTACGAATTTAGCGAAGAGCACCCTACAAATACGCACGGTGTACCTCCCGTAGGTTCACCCAAGGAAAAAGAATATTCGGAAGTACTCGGGGAAACGCTTTGCTCGCTTGCGGAAAAGGACGGAAAAATCACCGTTGTGTCCGCCGCGATGAAAGAAGCGCTTGGGCTTGAAAACTTCTTCCTTAAATACCCTGAAAGGGCGTTTGACGTCGGGATTTGCGAAGAAAACGCATCCGTTTTGTGTTCGTCTATGGCACTTGGCGGATTAAAACCGTATTACGCTATTTATTCGACGTTTTTACAACGCGCGTTTGATGAAATTATTCACGACGTTTGTTCACAAGACGCTCCCGTGACTTTTTGTATCGACCGTGCGGGAATTTCTGGCGCAGACGGGGAAACGCATCAAGGCGTCTTCGATTTGTCTTACCTTTCTTTAATTCCCAATCTCACGATTGCCGTTCCTAAGGATACGGAAGAATTGCGGAAAATATTGGAATTTAGCGCAACTTATCCACATCCGCTTGCTATTCGTTATCCTCGTTCGGGAAAAGTGCTTTTCGCAAATGAAAACACGCCAATTCAGGCAGGGAAGTGGGAATATTTGCATAAAAACGCTGAAAACGAGGCACAGGCTACTATTCTTGCCACGGGCGAAAGAAGCCTTATTATCGCCATGAAAGTGTGTCAAAACCTTGAAAAACAAGGCAAAAAAGTGGACGTAGTTAATGCAAGGTTCGTTAAACCCGTTGACGTTGCGTTATTGAAAAAATTGCAAACGAAATTTGTTGTGACGATTGAGGATAACGTATCAATTGGTGGTTTCGGTACCATTGTGAACGGTGAAATACTTGCTTTAAATAAGGATTGTAAAACGAAGAATTTTGCTTACCGTGACGAGTTTATTCCACAAGGTAAAGTGGGGCAATTGCAAAGCGACTACGGCGTAAATTGCCAAGAAATCGAAAATTATTTATTGGATTGCCTTTCATGAGAGCGGATAAATATTTTTCTGAAAAATTCGGTTCACGCACAAAATCGGCGGAAGCGATTGAAAAAGGCTGGGTTTTAGTAAACGGAAAGAGAATAAAACCCAAAGACGAAATCAAAGATACCGATAGGATAGAATTTATTGAGACGGACGAACGTTTTGTGTCAAACGGCGGATATAAATTAGCAAGAGCGGTAGAACAGTTCGGCGTATCTTTTAAGGATAAGGTATTTGCGGATATCGGCGCGAGTACGGGTGGTTTTACCGATTGCCTATTACAAAACGGCGCAAAAAGAGTGTATGCCATTGACGTTGGGGAAAGCTTATTACACGAAAGCTTGTTGTCAAACGAAAACGTGATTCGCATGGAGAATACCAATGCAAGGTATTTAACAAAGACGGATTTTCCTGAAACAATCGACGGGGTTGTCACGGACGTTAGTTTTATTTCTTTACGGCATATTTTTCCTGCAATAAAACGTATTTTAGGAGAGCAGGGCGAAGCAATCGTGCTTGTAAAACCGCAATTCGAGTGCGAAAAAAAGCACGTAGGGAAAAGCGGAATCGTTTCTCCGTCTATGCATGAAAAAATCGTTGAAAAAGTGCTTGGGTTTGCCTTAGAAAACGGTTTATATCCTATGGATATAACGAACGCGCCCATACGCAAAGGAAAAAACGTAGAATACGTGTTGCGCTTGGCTACGACGCCTAGGTTGGCTGAGGATACAAAGCGCATCTTAAAGAAAGTAAAAGATATCCATACGCAAATGGTTTTGGAAAGAAAAACGAAAGACGAATAAATCGTCGAGGGGAAAAAGGATGAAAATCGGGATACTTGCCAATAAAAACAAAGTAAAAGACGAGAATACGATTCTTGCCCTTACGGAATTTTTAAAAAATAACGGACACACGACCGTACGCTTTTTTGCGCCTACGGAAATCGACGGAGTGGACGTATTGATTGTGCTTGGTGGAGACGGGGCTATTTTGCACTCCGCCGTGATATCCGCAAGAAAAAATATTAAGATTATCGGTATTAATTACGGTACGCTTGGATTTTTAACGGAATATGAAAAGAGCGAAAGGGACCTTATTCAGGATTTGCTTTCGCAATTGGAAAAGGGTGAGTGCCGTATTTTAAAAAGAAGCATTATCGAGGTGGCAGTATTAGGGCATACCTTCTACGCGCTAAATGAAATCGCTTTGCAACGCGATAACGGACTTCGTACGACGAAAGATTCTCAAATTATGAAATTGTTTGTGGAAACGCAGTCAGGTTCCGACGTTATTGCAGGTGACGGCGTACTCTTCTGCACCCCGACGGGCTCTACGGCGTATTCCTTATCTGCTGGGGGGGCGATTCTTGTTCCCGAAGTGCCCGTATTTATGATGACGCCGATTTGCGCTTTTTCTATGCGCGCGCGCCCGATTGTATTTGCCGATTCCGAAGAAATTACCGTGCGGATTGGTCGAGGAAATTCTATTTTGCTTTGCGACGGCGTGACGATTGCAAAATTACCCGAGGGGACGGAGCTTCGCATCAAGAAAGCACCGTTTACTGCGGATTTTCCCGTTCGGGACGGGTCAGATTTTTTCGCAAAAGTGCGAAATAAGTTGAATTCTTAATGGAGGAAAATGATTATGTTGCGCTCTGCAAGACATGCTAAAATATTGGAAATTATCTCTCGTAAGGAAATCGAAACACAAGAAGAACTCTGTGCGGAGTTAAATGCGCTCAATCTCGTCGTCACACAGGCTACAATTTCTCGCGATATTCGTGATTTGCACCTTTTTAAGGTGGCGGGAGTGGAAAAGAAATACCGCTATGCATACATAAACGACGGAGAAAGTGAAATTTCGCCTAAAATGAGAAGTCTTTTCCGTGATTGCGTCGTTTCCGTGCGTTCGGCAAAAAATCTCGTCGTCGTTAAAACGCTTACGGGCAACGGTGCAAACGCAGGTACCGTTGTGGATAAACTGAATTATGCGGGAATCGTCGGCTCTGTTGCAGGGGACGACACACTTTTAATCGTGTGCGAAACGGACGAATTGGCTTCTGCCGTCGTGGATAAAATCAACGAATTTATTAAATATTAACGATAGATAAGGGAACGTGCTATGTTATCCAAACTTACAATTAAAAACGTAGCGCTAATTGAGTGCGCTGAAATAACGTTTGACGAGGGCTTAAACGTGCTTTCAGGGGAAACCGGTGCTGGTAAATCGGTTATCCTCGATTCCGTCAACTTTGTTTTGGGCGCAAAAGCGGATAGAAGCATGATTCGCTACGGCGAAACGGAATGCTTGGTTAAGGCGGAATTTATCGTACCCGAAAGCTCCCGCGCGGTGCAAACTTTACGTGAAATGGACATTGATTCGGACGGTGAAATACTCATTTCCCGTAAATTCTCCGAAAACGGCAAAAATGCCGTCAAAATTAACGGAAATACCGTGACGACGACAATGCTCCGTCAAGTGACTGATTCACTCGTAGACGTACATGGACAAAGCGAACATTTCTTTTTATTAAAAGAAAGTAATCAATTAAAAACACTTGATGAAGTCGTAGGTTCGTCTTTAACGGAAAAAAAGGAGCTTTTAGCCGAATTATTAAGGAAAAAGCGAGAAATTAAGAAACAAATCGCCATGCTTGGTGGGGACGAAAAGGAGCGTGGCAGAAGATTGGACGTTCTTTCCTATCAAATTGACGAAATTCGTAGTGTGGATATACAAGACGGTGAAGAGGAAGAACTGATTGCTAAACGAAATAAAATCAATAACCTTGAAAAGATTATCGTTGCGCTTCGTGATGCAATACAGGCAATTTCAGGTGAAATGGGGGTTTTGGACGGTTTACGGATAGCAAAGCGTTCGATTTCCACCGTTTCCAACGTGGATAATGCGTATTTAGACGTAGAAGAAAAGTTAGAAGGGATAGTAAGCGATAGCGAGGACGTTGCGGAAACGTTGTCCGATTTAAGCGACGATTTGTATTTTGACCCCAACGAAGCGGAAGAAACGGAAAACAGGTTAGACGCTATCCGTTCTTTGAAAAAGAAATACGGGGCTAATAAAAAAGAAATCGAC
>SVIK01000078.1 GCA_015069525.1 Clostridiales bacterium
GAGAACGTTGGGCATAATAAAGTGCAAAGCGATAAGGATTGCGTCTACCAAAAGCGTCGTAATGACCGCCTGCAACACGCCGACAATCGTTGCTTGTTTGCCGATTTTTTTCAGTTGGGAAAGGCGGAACTCGTTGCCGATAGAAAAGGCGATAAAGCCAAGCGCAACGTCGGAAAGGATGGAGAAAGAGTGCAAAAACTCACTCGTATATCCGCCCGTGTCGTTGGGTTTAGCGGTGAAGCCTAAGCCGTTTATGCCCCAAAGCATGCCCAATTGTCCAAGCACGTACGGGCCGATGAGCACGCCCGCGATAAGGTATGCCGTGACAGCGGGGAGCTTTAATAATTTTGCCAAACGGGATAAAATAAGCCCCGAGAGCAAGGAAATGGATAATAACAGTAAAACGGATGCCGTTTCGCCCATAAATTGCACCTTCTTTTGTTTAATCGACAAACATTATACTACTTTCTTTTTGGAAAGGCAAATAAAAACGAGGGTAAAAACGAAAGTTTTTAAAGGCGGGATAAGATTGTTTTTTGGGACTTGGGAGGCGAGGTTTGTCGGGGGTAAAGATGTAGATTTTGTGAAAAATTCTTAAAAAAATCAAAATCCTTTTGACATTTTAAGAAGTGGGTGTTATAATTTAGGTATTATAATGTAATTATAATCCCAACATACGAGGAAGATTTTATGGCAAAAAAGAAGCAAAAATGGATAAAATTCCGTCATCGTTTTTGGTGGGCTTTTGCAAATACGATTTTGAAACCGTATATTCGCTTAACCTATCGTGCAAAGATAGAAAAGTTTAAAGCGGAAAAGGGGAAACAGTATTTGGTGGTATTCAATCACCAAACGGCGTTCGACCAATTTTTCGTGGGAATATCCTTTAAAAAGCCCGTGTACTACGTGGCAAGCGAGGATTTATTTTCCAACGGCTTTATTTCAAAATTTTTACGTTGGGCGGTCGCTCCAATTCCCATTAAGAAGCAAGCGACGGACCCTCGCGCGGTTATGAACTGCATGCGCGTGAAAAGAGAGGGCGGGACAATCGCGTTATCGCCCGAGGGAAACCGTACGTACAGCGGAAAAACGGAATATATGAAACCTGCTATCGTGGCGCTTGCCAAGGCGTTGAAGATGCCGATTGCCTTTTACCGTATCGAGGGTGGCTACGGCGTGCAACCGCGTTGGAGCAACTGTAATAGAAAGGGTAAAATGCGTTGCTACGTTTCCAAGGTGATGGAAGTGGAAGAGGTACAAGCCTTGTCGAACGAGGAGCTTTTTGACGTCATGCAAAAAGAGCTGTACGTAAACGAGGCGGTGGCGGACGGAGAATATCGCCATAAGCGCCTTGCCGAGAATCTTGAACGTTCTGCGTATTGGTGCCCCGATTGCGGACTTTCCACCTTTGAAAGTGAAAAGGATATTATCACTTGTAAAAAATGCGGAAAGCAAATCCGCTATTTGCCGACGAAGGAGCTCGTTGGCGTGAACTGCGAATTCCCGTATCCGTTCTATAACGATTGGTACGAAGCGCAAAGCGCGTTTATCAACGGATTGGACGTGACGAAGCTCGTTGACCAGCCTTTGTATTGCGAGCAGGCGAGATTTTCCGAGGTAATTCTTTATAAGAATAAAAAGCTTATCGACGAGAACGCGAAGATTGCGTTGTTTGGCGACAGAGTGGAAATTGAGGCGAACGGCGAGGTGATGAAAATGCCGTTTGAAGAAGTTGCCGTTGCAACCGTGCTTGGCAGAAATAAACTGAATTTCTATTTTGACGGAAAGGTGTATCAACTGAAAGGGGACGCACATTTTAACGCGTTAAAATACGTGCAGATATGTTATCGTTGCAAAAACATAAAGAAAGGAGACGAAAATGGAAAATTTTTGGGACTTTAGCGTTTGGGGTTGGGTAATCCTCGTCGGCGTTTTGCTTGCAAGTTTGTTATTTGCAAACGTGCTGAAAAGGAGGGTGCCCTTCTTGAAAAACTCGCTTGTGCCGACGTCGGTGCTTGGCGGTTTAACTTTGCTTTTGGTTAGCGAAATCGTGCGCGTATGCACGGGCACGCCGTTGTTTGATATGCCCCTTTTCGGCGGACAAGGTATGCGCTCGTTAGAGATTATTACATATCACGCTTTGGCGCTTGGGTTTATTGCGAGCTCGCTTAAAAAATCGGATAAAAAGATGACGGGGGAACGCGCGAAAGAAGTGTTCAATACGGGTGTGACCACCGTTTCTACATACCTTTTACAGGCGGTTGTCGGGCTGGGGATTACCTTGCTTATCGCGATGTTTGTCACCGATTTCTTCGGCGTTTCGGGCGTACTTTTGCCCTTCGGCTACGGACAGGGTACGGGACAGGCGCTTAACTACGGTACGTATTACGAAACGGAATACGGCTTTAACGGTGGGGCAAGCTTTGGTCTTGCCGTGGCGGCAATGGGCTTTTTGTGCGCAAGCTTTGGCGGGGTGTTCTATTTGAACGTGTTAAAGCGTAAAAAGAAGATTAGCCGTACCGTTTGCTTCGATGAAAAAATTTCTCCCGACGAAATACAAAAATCGGGCGAAATTCCCATGAACGGGAGCATGGATAAATTGACGGTGCAAATTGCACTCGTGTTGCTTGCGTACGGGCTCACGTTTGGGGTTATGTTCTTGCTGGGTATGCTTTTGCCGGGTATGAAAGCGACCATTTACGGCTTTAACTTCCTTATCGGCGTATTGATGGCGATGCTCGTGAAAGCGGTGCTTGGGTTCTTGAATAAGAAGAGATTGGTAAAACGCGTATATACCAACAACTTCCTTTTGACGAGAACGAGCAATTTCTTCTTCGATTTGATGGTGGTTGCCGGTATTGCGGCTATTCGTTTGGACGTAATCAAGGATTATTGGTGGATATTGCTCATCCTCGGCGTCGTAGGGTTGGTGATTACGTACGCGTACAATCTTTGGGTGTCGCGCGTGTTGTTCAAGAAATATTCGGACGAACAGTTCTTGATGATGTACGGCATGTTGACGGGTACGGCAAGTACGGGTATTATCTTGCTTAGAGAGCTCGACCCCGATTTCAAAACGCCCGTTGCCGATAACCTCGTGTATCAAAACTTCCCTGCAATTGTGTTCGGGTTCCCGATGATGCTCCTTGCAAATCTTGCCCCCGAACAGCCTATATTGACGTTTATCATTTTGGTGGCGTTCCTCTTGGCGATGAATATTCTTTTGTTCCGCAGACAAATCTTCTGCCGTAAAAAGGATAGAGCGTTGGCAAGTGCGGAAAACGTGGAAAACACGGAGAATAAAGAATAAAACGAAAACTAAAAAGAAGAGGTGTTGCCTCTTCTTTTTTTTGCGTATAGAAAGAAAAAAGCGGAGCGTTTTGAAACGCTCCGCTTTCGTTTTATTATTATCTTCTGCCCTCGAAAATAAGGTGTATACCCATATCTTGTATGCGTTTACACGTCATTTTAACACGGTCGGGCTTGTATTCCTTAACGATATGTCCGTCGAAGCCCACCGACAATTTTACGCCCGATTTTTTTACGATTTCCTGTTGTTCTTTATTCTTTAAGAATTCCGTCACGTAGTCGTGCGTTTTAAAGGCGTGGAGGCTGTCGAAATTCACGTTCATTTCCCAAAAAATCCCGCGTTCCGCCATCTTTCTAAAATAACGGTAGGGGTCTTCGCCGAGGGTTTTAATATGTGCGAACATATCCGTGTGCGCAATCCCCGTCGGGCAACCTGCTTTTTCCGCAAAGGGGAAAATATCGCCTTGGAGGAAAGAATTTCGCGCGTCCAAGTTTTCTACCAAGCAAAAATCGAAGAAGGAAATATCCGCTTTTTCGGGCAAGGCATAGCTGTCTTTGGTAATCAGCGTGCAAACCTCTATTCCGCAAAGCAAAGAAATCTTGTTGCGGTAGATTTTGCGCAGAGCGTCCATATGGTCGAAATAGCGCAAAAGCGTTTTGCCATAATCGGCGTTTCTGTTCGCGCCTTTATCATAGCAAAAATCCGTTCTTGCGCAACCTACGCCGTAGTTATGGTCGCATATGCCAAGTTGTTGCACGCCTGCGTTGATTGCCGATTCGATAACCTTTTCAGGCTTATCTTGCGAGCAAAACGAATAGTAGGTGTGCGCGTGTAAATCTTGTATCATTTCCTTTCTCCGTGTTTCTATTATAGTACAAGAAAAAAAATAAAGCAAGGGTTTGCGTAAAAAATTTTTAAGGTTTAATAAATAAATTTGATATTCCGTCCTTGCAATTCTTCGGGAGGCGTGCCGTCCGTGGCGACGAAATCGTACGCTTCAAGCGAGGTCAATCGATACGCGCCGTGCGCGCCGAATTTCGTGCCGTCGATAAGTAGTATCCGTTTTTGCGAACGCTCGAAAGCTACCCGTTTAATTTCCTTTTGGTCGAGGGAGCGTTCGTACGTGTCTCCGTCGATAACGGACGCGCAAGAACAAAGCATTAAATCGAATTTGAAATCCGCTAACTGTCTTGCCGTCCAGCTCCCCGTGGCGGAAATGGTATTATACTGCACCATGCCTCCAAGCATAACGAGCGTCACGTTCGGTTTTTTCGAGAGCTGTATCGCCGTTTGCAAATTGTTCGTCACCACCGTTTTATGGCTGAAATCCATGCGCTCGGCAAGGGCCAAAACGGTGGAGGAGCTGTCGATAAATACCGATTTGAAAGGGGGGATATGAGGCAACGCTTTCGTGGCGACGCGCTCCTTTTCCTGCGCGTTTTTTTCCATACGGAAAAAGATAGAGATTTCTTCGCTGTTTTCAGGGAGCAACGCTCCGCCGTGACTGCGTTCGATTAAGCCCATACCGTGCATCTCGGAAAGGTCGCGTCGAACGGTTGCTTCGCTGACGTAAAAAAGCTTGGCAAGATTGCCTACGTTCGCCTTTTTTTTCTCCTTTAAAATACGCAAAATTTCATTTTGCCGTTCGTTGAGTGCCATAAAAAACTCCTTTTTCGTGCTTTTTCCCAAAAATTTGCGCGTTTCGTGCGCATTTTTGTTCATTTATGTTTGAATTATACCATGAAAAAATTTTTTTGTCAATCTTTCGAACATATATAGACAAAAATAAAAAAGTATGATATAATATATTGGAAGTAAAAAAGAATGGCGGAAAGCGAGCACAAACGAACATAAATTCGGGGAACTTTCCGCGGAAAAACGAAGGAGTTGGCATGAGATATTATCTTGCAATCGACATTGGCGCGTCTTCTGGTAGGCACATCGTTGCATACCTTGAAAACGGCAAAATGATAACCGAGGAAGTGTACCGTTTCCAGAACGGACCAGTAAACAAAATCGCGTATGACGGAAAAGAACATCTCGTTTGGGAACCCGAACGTCTGTATACGGAAATTTTGAACGGTTTGAAAAAGGCGGGGGAACTTGGTAAAATTCCCTATGCCGTCGGTATCGATACGTGGGGTGTGGACTATGCGCTCCTCGACGAAAACGACAAGGCAATCGGCGGGGTGTACTGCTATCGCGATTCAAGAACGGAAGAAACGATGGACAAGGTACACGCTATCCTTCCCTTTGAAAAGTTGTTCGAAAAAACGGGTATTCAAATTTCCACGTTCAACAGCGTTTACCAGCTCTACCACGACAAGCAAACGGGTAGAATGGACAAGGCAAAATCGATGCTTATGCTTCCCGATTATTTCCACTTCCGTTTGACGGGCGTGAAGAAGCAAGAATATACCAACGCAACGACGACGGGCATGGTCAACGCTACCACGCACGAGTGGGACGAGGAAATCATTGAAAAGCTCGGGTATAAAAAGGAATTGTTTGGCGAGCTGGCGCAACCTGGTAGTATCGTAGGGGAATTCACCGACGAGGTTGCTTCGTTCGTTGGGTATAAAGCGACGGTAGTTCTTCCTGCGACGCACGATACGGCAAGCGCCGTTTTGGCGGCTCCGCTTTCGGGACAAACCCCGTATATTTCAAGCGGTACTTGGTCGCTCCTTGGGGTGGAACAAAACGTGGCGCATACGGACAAGTCTGCAATGGAGGTTGGGTATTCCAACGAGGGGAGCGTCAATAAGAGCTTCCGTTTCCAAATCAATATCATGGGGCTTT
>SVIK01000079.1 GCA_015069525.1 Clostridiales bacterium
AAAATTTACGAAATGCTCGATATTCATTTCGATTCGTACGCTGGGGAGAGCTTTTATTCGGATAAAATGCAACCGATTGTGGACGAGCTTAAAGAAAAAGGCTTGCTCACGGAAAGCCGTGGCGCACAAGTGGTAGATTTGGAATCATACGGCATGCCCCCTTGTATCATTTTGAAATCGGACGGGAGCTCCCTTTACGCAACGCGCGATATGGCGGCTGCGCAGTATAGAAAAAATACGTACGATTTTGATAAATGCTTGTACGTGGTTGCTTATCAACAAAACCTGCACTTTAAGCAATTTTTCAAAGTGCTTGAAATGATGGGCAAAGATTGGGCGAAAGATTTGGTGCACGTAGCCTACGGCATGGTGTCCTTGGAAGAGGGCGTTATGTCTACGAGAAAGGGCAACGTAGTGTTCCTTGAAGACGTAATCAAGAAATGTATCGAAAAGGCGTATACGATTATCGACGAAAAGAACCCCAACTTGGAAGACAAAGAAGAAGTCGCTAAAAAAGTGGGCGTTGGTGCGGTAATCTTTGGGGCTCTTTATAATAATAAGATTAAGGACATTGTGTTCTCGTATGATAAAGTGCTCAATTTCGACGGCGAAACGAGCGTTTACGTGCAATATACTTGTGCAAGAGCCAATTCCGTCTTGCAAAAGGGCGGAGCGCCTGAAAGCTTTGAAATCCCTACGCTTTGTAGCCAAGAAATCGAGCTGGTAAAAGCGCTTTCCACCTTCCCCGAAACGGTGAAAGGCTCTGCGGAGAAATACGAACCGTCCATGATAGCAAGATTTGCGGTGGACGTAGCGCAGAAATTCAATAAATTCTATTTCGATTGCAAAATTTTGTCTGCGGAAGACGAAATAACGAAGAATTTCCGTCTTGCTTTGACGAACGCAACCTTGCAAACGCTTACCAATGCGTTTGCGCTCCTTGGTATCGGTATCCCCGACAAAATGTAATAAAAACACAACTTTTCCCGCAAGCCAACCGCTTGCGGGAATTTTTTTATAAAAGCCGTTCACTCTATCAAAAAATTTCCTCGAAAAAATTTTCTTCCAAACTATTCCATTTTTTTGACAAATATGCTATTATAGAAAATAAGGTGTAAAAAAGATGGCAAAAATTCCGTTTGACAACTTAATGAAATTGCTTGAACCAAAGAAGGACGCGGATAAGGATTGGTTTTTGTCGCTTTTGAACGAGGAAAAGCAACGAGCCTACGAGGAAGAGCACGTGGACGCGGTAATGCAAATGCTTCGCATTGCCCGTATTCGCACGCATAAAAACGCCATAAAAGAAGCCAAAGAGGAAATCGCAAAGATTGAAAACGATAAACATAAAGAGGCTGACAGCTATCGCAAAATTATTCTCTTAACGGAAGAAATTAAGCGTCAGGAGGAAAAAATTGAGCAGTTCCGTCCGTTTTTTGACGAGCCGTATTTCGCTCGTATGGATTTAATTGACAATATTGAGGGCTATAATAGTTATTATATCGGCAAAAAAGGGGACGTAAAGCTTGAAATTGTCGATTGGCGTGCTCCGCTTGCGAGAAGATATTATCAAAAGAGCTGTTCTTCTTTTAAAATCAATCAATACGAATATAAGACGATTCTTCGTCGCGCCGTCCGTACGAAAGAAGGGAAGCTCGTCGATTATAAAAACGAGTATTTATCCTTAAAAGAGTATCTTTCGCCCGAAGAAATTGACGGAAAGGACGAGGAAAACGTACTCGACCCTTATCTTAAAGAAATTATCCGCGCGCGTAAGGAAGAAACGGCGGTAAAAGATATCATCGAAACGATACAGGAAAAGCAGTACGAAATTATCACTTGTCCTGAAAAGAGCAACTTTATTTTGCAAGGTTGTGCAGGTAGCGGAAAAACGATGGTAATGTTGCACCGTTTAAGCTATTTGATGTATAATAACGAGAACATCAAACCGCGCGACGTGCTTGTTATTACGCCAAGCAATTCTTTCAATTCCTTTATAGACGAACTCGCAGAGATTTTACAATTAGAGCGCGTAAAAACGACGACGGCATACGAATACTTTTTACAGGTTTTGAAAAACGTCGGGGTGGATATCGCGGAAAAAATCGACGTTTCACAAAGGGAAAGTGACGAATACTTACAATACGTTTATTCAGCAAAGTTCGTCCAAGACGTAAAAAAGAAGCTCAATAAAGTATTCGATAGTTTATACGGCTTGTTTACGGCGGAAGAATGTCAAGACTTTATCGCCGATATTTTAAACGATTGCAAAGCGCAACTTTCCGCGTATGAGGGGATAAAAAATTCGTCCATGCGCGTGCGTAGGGCGGTGCTTGGCGAGATTAAAGAAAAAAAGGAAGGGGGCTTGTATTATACCAAACCTTTCCGTTCGCTGATGAACGGTATTTTGGACGTGCAAGATTTCTTGGACGGCACGTTAAAAAGCGAAAATGCAAAATTGCCCGATTATTTTTATCGGCAAATGCTTTCCTTCTATAAAAGTGGTGCTTACGTAGCAAAAAACGCGGGACGGATTGTGGAAGAAGCGGTGCAATCGCTTGACGAACTCGCCCTTTCTTTGCAAAAGGAAATTATCGATTTGCGCCGTTATAAACAGCGGATAGGTAGCGTGGAAACGTACACCTATGCGGATAGAATTGCGCGCAGAGAAGAGCTTTTGAAAGAGGTAGAACTTGTTAAAGGCAAGGTGCTTATCGTTGGAGATAATACGACGGCGTTTGCGGAATTTTACCGTTATTTGCGTGGCGAAAAAGTCTTTTGCGAGCTGGGTGAGGGGAACTCTTTTCTCGACGTCGTACGGTATTTTTACAAGGAAACGGTTAAAAAGTATAAGACGAACTACGGCTTAACCTCGAAAAAGATGTATCTTTCGGACGCGTATGCGCTGTGCGTCATTTGTTCGGGGATAACGGATAGGCTTTCGCCCGTATATTCGTACGTATTCGTAGACGAGGCGCAGGATATTTCTCCGTGTGAATATGCGTTGCTTCGAAAAATCAATAAAAAAGCCTCCTTTAACGTGTTTGGGGATTTGGCGCAAAACGTCACTTCTTGGCGTGGGGTAAAAACTTGGGAAGAAGCGTTCCCTGATTTCGAGGTGTACACGCTTAATCAAAATTATCGCAACACCAATCAAATCGTTGATTTCGTGTCCTCGTCGCTACAATTGGATATGCAATCCATCGGCTTTGAAGGGCCGAACGTTGCGAAGCTATCCACAAGAGAAATTAGCGGATTTTTCAAAAATAAAAAGGGCTTGAAGGCAATTATTTGTTCGGCGGAAAAGAAGGAAACACTATTACGGAAATCGTATAACGACCTTTCGCAAAAGGGAAAAATTTCTCGTTCAAAAATCAATATTATGAACGTTTACGAAAGCAAGGGGCTAGAATTTACCTCGGTGGTAGTAGACCCCGACGGGCTTTCCAAAAGCGAGCTGTATATCGCTTACACAAGGGCGTTAAAGGAGCTCGCTGTGATAGAGCGTCGCAAATGAACTTTGTGGAAAAAAATTGCGTCAAACATTTGAAAAAATTGAAAAAACATGCTATAATAGGATAAAATGGTAGATTTTGGCGTAGTTTTCCACCGTAATTGTGGAAAACTTTACCCTAAAAAAGCGCATTTAACGAAGATAGACTGAGTATTACGGAGTTGGCAAGATGGCAAAAGAAGTGAAAAACGAGAAGACGAACGACGCTTACAGCGCGAAAAACCTGGAAGTTTTAGAGGGGCTCGACGCCGTTCGTATGCGCCCTGGTATGTATATCGGCTCGACGGGCATTAAAGGGTTGCACCATATCCTTTGGGAAATCGTAGACAACGCAATCGACGAAGCGGCGAACGGGTTTGCGAATAAGGTAAAGGTGACCTTACACGCAGACGGGAGTGCGTCGGTTGAAGATAACGGACGTGGTATTCCCACCGATATTCACCCCAAAGAAAAGGTGTCGGGCGTACAGCTTGTTTTCACTAAATTACACGCGGGTGGTAAATTTGGACAGGGCAACTACGAATATTCGGGTGGGTTGCACGGTGTAGGCGCATCCGTCACCAACGCGCTTTCGGAGTGGTTAAAGGTTGAAGTCTATCGTAATAAGCGCATTTATAAAATGAGTTTCACTTCCCATTACGGCACGGGAAAGAATAAAAGTAAAATTATTTCAGGTGACCCTGACGGACCTTTGGAGGATACGGGAATCCGCACCAACCGTCAAGGCTCGTTTATCCGCTTTAAACCGGATGCGAGGGTATTTTCCGAAACCGAATTTGATTTGGAAACGGTAGAGGAAAGATTGAATCAACTCGCCTTCTTAAATAAAGGCGTTGAAATTACAATCGTGGACGAGCGTATCACGATGGCGGAGGCGAAACGCAACCGCGCGCTTTGGGATAGTGAAAACGAAGAAACGGACGAAGAAGGGGAAACGGTTGAAGCGGAAGCAGAGACAACCGTTGAAGAAGAACAACCCACTCTTTTTGACTTTAACGAAGACGGACAAGCTTCCTTGTTTGATACCGTAGACGAGCTTGCGCTTGAAAGCGAGCCGTATCGTGCTGTATTCAAATATGACGGCGGTATTTCCGATTACGTTAAATCGCTTACCGACGGCGAGAAAAAGCTATATTCCGCGCCCATTTACTATAAGGCGACGAAAAACGATATTCAAGTAGAGTTTGCAATTCAACACACGGGCGCGTATAGAGAAAAGATGTTCTCGTTCGTCAATAATATTCCCACCCCTGAGGGCGGTTATCACGAAATGGGTTTCCGTTCGGGCTTGACGAGGGTGCTTAACGAATACGCAAGGGCGAACGGGTTTTTGAAGGATAAAGACCCCAATTTCCAAGGCGACGATTTCAGCGAAGGGCTTTCCGTGGTGCTGTCCGTAAAAATGGCAAGCGTGCAATTCGAAGGGCAGACCAAGACGAAACTTGGAAACACGGAGGCGCGTCCTGCCGTAGAAGCAACGGTAATCGAAGGCTTTAACGAATTTAAAAATATCCGTGGTTATAAAAAGACCATGGAAGAAATTATTAAGAAGGCACAAGGGGCGGCGAAATCGAGAATTGCCGCGAAGACGGCAAAAGATAACGCCCGCGAGAAGAATAAAATCGACGGCTTGACGTTGATTGGTAAATTGGCGGCTTGCTCTGGGCGTAAACCCGAACTTAACGAAATCTTCATCGTAGAGGGAGATTCGGCAGGCGGTACGGCAAAACAAGCGCGCGTGAGACAATTCCAATCGATATTACCGCTTCGCGGTAAACCGCTTAACGTCGAGAAGAAAAAGCTTGCCCAGATTTTGGAAAATGAAGAAATCCGTACGATGATTAGCGCGATTGGCGCGGGTATCGACCCCGATTTCAAGTTGGATAAAATCAACTATCACAAAGTCATTATTCTTTCGGATGCCGACCAAGACGGTATGCATATCCGTTGTATTTTGCTCACCTTCTTTTTCCGTTATATGCGTCCGCTCGTCAATGCGGGGCACGTGTATATCGGTATGCCTCCTTTATACAAGGTTTCCAAAGGGGATAAGGTAGAATACGCGTACGACGATAAAGAACTCAACGAAAAGATAGAAAAAATCGGCAAAGGGTATCAATTACAGCGTTATAAAGGGCTTGGTGAAATGAACGCCGAACAGCTCTGGGAAACGACGATGAACCCTGCGACGAGAAACTTGATGCAGGTGACCGTGGAAGACGCGGCAAAAGCGGAAAAGATGATTACCACGCTCATGGGCGATAAAGTGGACGGTAGAAAAGAATTTTTGGCGAAATATGCCAATTTTAATAAGCGCGACGCGTTTATGGATAAAATAGAAAAAACGAGCAAGAAGGAGAGCGGTGATGGCGAAGAGTAAGAAAGAACCCGAAATGATTGAACCCACCGGACAACTGTACGTTGAACCGCTTGAAAAAGTACTGCACTCCTCCATGCTCCCGTATGC
>SVIK01000080.1 GCA_015069525.1 Clostridiales bacterium
TGGCTATCTACCCCAAACACGAAGCGATGTCTTTCCAACACCGTCTTTACGATGGAAAGCCCTAAGCCCGTGCCTTTGACGGGACGTTTGTGCGTTTCGGAAGAACGGTAGTACCTATCCCAAATGGTGGACACGTCCTCTTGCTTTATCCCCGCGCCCGTGTCTTTTACCATGAAGCGGAAAACCGTATCCGAAGTCTTTTTCAATACAATCTCCACCCGCTTGTCCTCTCCCGTATAGTTGACGGCGTTGCCGATTAAATTATACAGCACTTGTCCAAGCAACGTTTCGTCACCACGCGTATACAAGCCCTTTTCTACCTTGATGGAAAATTGATAGCCGTGCGTTTCAACCAAATATTGGAAACGGGAAATTATCTCCTTTACGTACGTGGACATATCAAATACCGTATCGTGCAACCGCTCTAAACCTGAACGGATTTTAGAAAGCTCTAACACGTCGGAAACAAGGGTGGTGAGCCTATCCGCTTCGTCTACGATGACTTGCGCGTGCTTGTTCCGCTTTTCAGGGATATCCCCTGAAATTTCCATAATCATAGACGCGTATGCCTTAATCATCGTAAGCGGGGTTTTGAAATCGTGCGAGACGTTGGCGATAAGCTCCTTTTGCATGGCGTCCGTTTTTGCCAACTCGTCCCGAGCATAATTGAGCTCTTCGGCTAGCTCGAATATCTCTTGTGCGTAATCGTCACCGTGGAAATCGACCGTGAAATCGCCGTGCGCTAAGGCGTTTGCCTTCCCTTGCATTTCGATAACGGGACGGGTGACCCAACCGGAAATTACCCCCGATATCGCAAAGGATAACACGAAGGTAAAGAGGCTCATGATTACCGTACGCAAAGCTAAACGGCTGGCTACCGCTTGGGTGACGGCAAACGATTTGCTGATATACAAATACATATCGTGCCCGTATAAATTGATTTTCGAGCCGTATACGTATTCTCCCTCCCCTTCATAAACGACGTCCACGTTTTCTTGCAGTTTTTCCCGCAAAACGGATACTTCTTCCGTATAGTCCTTTTGAACTTCTCCCTCTTGCGTTTTTTGAGGTAGTATTACTTCTCCATCCAAAGAAAGCACCTTGATATCTACGTCGTAAACGACCGATAACCGCATGACGGATAAACTGGGCGTAGGCGTTTTTTGCTCCTCTAACTCCCGCAAGACGTCCGCCTTGATTTGGGCGCTTTGCTCCCGCAAAAGACGGCTCGTTTCCTGTTTATACGTCGTCGTCGTGATAGTATGCTGGGAAATGCCGAAAAGGAGCACGATAAACAAAGACAAAGCGGAGAACACCGCCCACAGCATAAGAAATATGCTCATCTTTCGGGCACGGTATCCCCGCCGTACTCTTTTCGCCTTTACCGGCTTATTCGATTGTCCTTCCTTTCTTTTGGACATCCTTTGCTCTCTTCCTAATTTTACGCTTCGAATTTATAACCCAAACCACGCAACGTCACGATGAATTTGCGATAGTCTTTTAAGTTGCTACGCAACATCTTTACGTGCGTATCTACCGTTCTATCGTCGCCGTAAAAATCAAAGCCCCATACGTCGTAAAGAAGCTTCTCCCTCGTCAACGCAATCCCTTTATTACGGATTAAATAAAACAGCAATTCGTATTCCTTCGGGGTGAGCGTGGCTTTCTCTCCGTCAACGTAGACGTTTCTACCTGCCATATCTACCTCTAATCCCTCGAATTTTAACGTTTCATTGAGGTTGTTCCTTTGCTTTCTACGCTTCGTCACCGCATTGATACGCGCCATGACTTCCTTGGGAGAAAAGGGCTTGGTCACGTAGTCGTCCACGCCAATCTCAAAAGCGAAAAGCTTGTCGTATTCCTCCCCCCTTGCAGAAAGCATGATGACGGGAACGTCTTTGCTTTTCTTGATTTCCTTTACCGCTGAAAATCCGTCTAAATGTGGCATCATTACGTCCATCAAAATTAAATCGTAATCGTTATCGCGACAAGCACGCACGGCTTCCATTCCGTCCACGGCTTCGTACGCTTCGTTGCCTTCGAATTCTATGTATTCCCGCAAAACGCTTCTTATCATTTCTTCGTCGTCTACAATTAAAATTTTCATTTCGGTTATCCCCTTGCTTTTCTATCACTATACTTATACCCCAAATTGATTACGTTTACAACATAACGGGGTGAAATTTTCGTGAAAATATCCTATCTTCTATCAGTATAACAAAGTTTTGGGGAATTGTCAAGCAAGATACAAAAAGGAACGGTAAAAAAACCGTCCCTTATTATTCGTCTTTATTCGCTATAATTCGCTTTTGCTCCTTTTTTCGTCGATTGCGTTATTCGTATTCCTCGTACGAGCGACGGGGCGGTTCGGGCGGAGGGGGTGGCGGTACGCTTTTGCCCTTTTTGCCTTGCTTATGCACGCACCCCACGTTTACCAATATGACGTCCTCCCCTATTTTTACAATGTTGCGAAGCTCGATAAATAATCCGTTTTTCTTAAAACCGAACGCACTACCATTGGGGGCTACCACCCCTAACCAACGGTTTTCGGGATAGCATAGCACGATATCGCAAACTTTGCCCAATTTCCGTCCGTCCTGTACGTTGATTACTTCTTTTGCACGAAGTTCGGAAAACGTTAACTCCATTTCTTACCGCCTTACCCGTTTTTTATAGTATATGCCGACGGAAAAGAAAAATTGCAAAAAAAGAGAGCGCACGCTTTTCACGTACGCCCTCGTTTGCGCTTGGTTTATTATTAAATTTCCCCCGTTTGACGCGCTTCCGATTGCGAACCCGTAGGGTTGAGCACGGAATAGCCTACGTTGACGAGGTGGTCGGCGACACGCTCTAACCCAGCAATCGCAGAGAAGAAATACGCGCTAACCTCCAATTTACATTTGCCTTCGGCAAGGCGGGCAAAGTGGCTGGAAGAAAGGTCTTTCTTCATGGCGTCCACTTCGTTTTCAAGCGCAACGAGTTGTTTTACGAAAGGCAACAACAAAATTGCTTCTACCATATTTCTTTTGTTCTCCTTTTATATAAAAAATTTTCGAGTGCAAACTTATCAGGTAGAAAAAATAAAATAAGACTCATACGCAAAAACAGCCGTAAAAAGCTTGTCAATGGTTTGAAACGAAAAATTTTTTTTGCATTTTCCTACTTTTCCAGCGCACAAAAAAATCGCAACAACGAACGCGAAACCGTTGACAATTATGTGAATTATACGATATAATATAGAGTATCTATATTAAGCGGTTAAACGCTTTTCACGACGCTTACTATATTTGTTTTTACAGAAGGAGAATTTTTATGAAACTCGTTTCCGATTATTTCGGCTGTATGGTCTTTAACGACAAGGTGATGAAAGAAACTTTGTCCGACGACGTCTACAAATCGTTAAAACGTACTATTGAAGACGGTAGAAGCTTGAATTTGTCCGTGGCAAACGCCGTGGCAAACGCTATGAAAGATTGGGCGGTGAGCCTTGGCGCAACCCATTATACCCATTGGTTCCAACCAATGACAGGCATTACCGCGGAAAAACACGACAGCTTTATTACCCCCGAAAATGGCGGAAAAGTAATTATGGAATTCTCGGGGAAAGAGCTTATTAAAGGCGAAACGGACGCTTCCTCCTTTCCCTCGGGTGGACTTCGCGCCACCTTTGAAGCACGTGGTTATACCGCTTGGGACGCAACCTCTTACGCCTTTATCAAGGACGGCGTTTTGTGTATCCCCACCGCCTTTTGTTCGTTTGGAGGAGACGCGCTCGACCAAAAGACGCCCTTGCTCCGTTCGATGGAAGCGATTAACCGCCAAGCAATGCGCGTATTGAAATTATTCGGCAACGAGGACGTCACCTCGATTAAGACGACGGTTGGACCTGAACAGGAATATTTCCTCGTCGATAAAGAATTATTCAAAAAAAGAAAAGACCTTATCTATACGGGCAGAACGCTGTTTGGACAACGTCCGCCCAAGGGACAAGAGGTGGAAGGACATTATTACGGCGTTATCAAACCGCGCGTACAAGCCTTTATGAAGGATTTGGACGAGGAGCTTTGGAAATTGGGTGTGCCTGCTAAAACGGAGCACAACGAGGCGGCGCCTTCACAACACGAGCTTGCCCCCGTTTTCGAAACGACAAACATTGCTGCCGACCACAATCAGCTGACAATGGAAATTATGCAAAAAACCGCTAAAAAACACAACCTCGTTTGTCTTTTACACGAAAAGCCTTTCGAGGGCGTGAACGGTAGCGGTAAACATAATAACTGGTCTATCTCCACCAATACGGGGAAAAATTTATTCGAACCTGGTGATACGCCACAAACGAACGCACAATTTTTATTGTTCCTCTGCGCCGTATTAAAAGCGGTGGACGATTATCAGGATTTGCTCCGTGTGTCCGTTGCAAGCGCAGGAAACGACCACCGTTTGGGCGCGCACGAAGCGCCTCCCGCCGTCGTTTCTATCTTCCTCGGTTCGGAATTGACGGATATCCTCGAAGCGATTGAAAAGGATACCCCCTACGGCGTAAAAGAAAAAGAATTGATGCGTGTAGGCGTACATACCCTACCCAAATTCGCCAAAGATACGACGGATAGAAACCGTACCTCCCCCTTCGCTTTTACGGGGAATAAGTTTGAGTTCCGTATGCTTGGCTCGTCTGCGTCCGTTTCCAACCCCAATACCGTACTCAATACCGCGGTGGCGGAAATTTTGAAACAGTTTGCAGACGAACTGGAAGTCGCAGAGAATTTCGAAGACGCTTTGCACGAGCTTATTAAACGCGTCATTACCAACCACAAACGCATTATCTTCAACGGCAACGGCTACGAGGAAAAATGGATAAACGAAGCGGAGGCACGTGGGCTACTCAATTTGAAAACGACGCCCGACGCTATGCCCTACTTCATCAAGGAAAAAAATATCAATCTCTTTACTTCGCACAAGGTTTATACCGAAAGAGAAATGCTCTCTCGATATGAAATCTATATGCGGAGCTATTGCAACCTTATCAATATCGAGGCGAAAACGATGCTCGATATGGCGATGAAGGATATTCTTCCTGCCGTAAGCAAGTACAGCGGAAAGCTTTGCAAAACGCTACTCGCGAAAAAAGCGGTAAACAAGAAGCTTGATTGCAAATACGAACAAGAGATGATTGAAAAAATTGCAAATCTCTCCAAGGACGCGTATACGCACGTGGAAGCGCTTAACAAAGCCGTACACGACGCAGAAGCGGTACAAGCGCCCGACGTACGCGCCGTCTATTACAAAGACAACGTATTGAAAGAGATGCAGGCACTCCGCAAAGCGACGAACGGGCTTGAAAAGCTTGTTTCCGCCGAATGCTGGCCCTTCCCTTCGTACGGGGAATTATTATTCGAAATTTAAACAACAAGGAGAAGCAACGTGTTTAACGTGGAAAAAGCGACCGCAAGCGTTATCCATTGGATACGCGCGTGGTTTGAGGAAAACGGAAAGGGTTGCAACGCCGTTATCGGGATTTCCGGAGGAAAGGATTCGAGCGTCGTTGCCTCTTTGTGCGTAGAAGCGTTGGAAAAAGAACGCGTAATTGGCGTACTTATGCCAAACGGAACGCAAAGCGATATCGATTGCGCGCAACGACTCGTACAACATTTGGGCATTACGCATTATACCTGCAATATTAAAAAGAGCGTGGACGGCGTTTTGGAGGAAATGCAAAAATGTGGCGTGGACGTATCCCGCCAATCGATTGTCAACCTCCCGCCCCGTATCCGTATGACTACCCTTTACGCGCTCTCGCAATCGCTCAACGGGCGGGTGGCGAATACCTGCAATCTTTCCGAGGATTGGGTGGGCTATTCCACGCGCTACGGCGACGCGGCAGGCGATTTCTCGCCCTTGGCAAGATTTACCGTGCAAGAGGGGAAAGAGATTGGGA
>SVIK01000081.1 GCA_015069525.1 Clostridiales bacterium
CAATCCAACCCAAAGTACGAGCAAGCCATGGAAAGCGCCGTGCCCCATTGACCTGCGCCCGTTTCCGTCGTCACGCCTTTCAAGCCTTGTCGCTTGGCGTAATACGCTTGGGCAATAGCTGAGTTGAGTTTGTGCGAACCGCTCGTATTATTCCCTTCAAATTTATAATAAATATGTGCGGGTGTGTCGAGTTTTTTCTCTAAACAATAGGCGCGCACGAGGGGAGCGGGACGGTACATTTTATAAAAATCCCGAATTTCTTGGGGAATTTCAATCAGTTTCGTCGTGTCGTCGAGTTCTTGCCGTGCAAGCTCTTCACAAAAAACCTTGGAAAGCGCTTCTTGCGTTATGGGCTTCATGGTGGCAGAATCGAGCAAGGGGGCGGGCTTTTTATCCATATACGCGCGGAGGTTCATCCACGCTTTGGGGAGCTCGTCTTCTTCTAAATATATTTTATAAGGAATTTCTTTTTGCATAGTGCAGTTCTCCTTTGGTTGTTTAAGTGCGTATTTGTTTTTTATGAGATGCTTCGATTTCGTTCCCTATGACGAGAGGATAGCGCTTCGTTTGGTGACGAATTGCTACATAGAAGCGATAACAGCGGAGGTACTCCGCAAAGCCAAAAATAGGGAACGATAACCTTACATATAAGCGATAACAAAAGATAGAAAGATTTGACAGCGGAGGCACTCCGTTAGAAAGATTTGCCCGCGGAGGCACTCCGCAAAGCTAAAAACAGGGAACGATGACCTTACATAGAAGCGATAACAAAAGATAGAAAGATTTGGATGCGGTGTCACACCGCAAAAAAGCCCGAAGGGCGGAATTGTTCCGCGCTTCGGGACGATAATTCTACCGTGGTGCCACCCAAACTTGACCTTTTGTAAGTCCACTTTCGTCGCGTACGAACATACGCTCCGCGCTGTCACGGGCACGCCCCGTCGATTGCTACTGACGGAAAAATTTTTCCGCGTTCGTTCGCCCTCGTAAGTCCATTCCCGTTCGCTCGCCGTATTGCATTTCACCAATCGCAACTCTCTTTGCCGTTCGAAATCGAAGGTACTATTCTTATTCATCGGTTTGTCTATGAAATTGTCTATATCTTAACACTTTTTCTATCAGCTGTCAAGCGTTTATACGGCGTAAAGGGGATTTTCTTACAATTTGACGCAATCGAAAATACCGCCCGTTTCCAAATCCTTCCAAACAAGCTCGCCGTTTTCATACACGATATACGAGTGGGGCGTGCCTTCCTTGGGAAGGGATACCGAACCGCAATTTGCGTACGTCGCGCCGTTTGCAAGCGTTTCCGCCCTCGGGGCGTGGAAATGCCCGTTTAAAAGCGCGTCACCCTTTTTAAGAAGCGGGGGATTTTCCGCGTTGAACAAATGCCCGTGCGTCGCAAAAAGCGTATGCTCTCCGTCCGTGATAAGCGCGTAATCCGCCATTATCGGGAAATCGAGCACCATTTGGTCTACTTCGCTATCGCAGTTTCCACGGATAGCCGTGATTTTGTCGGCGTGTTTATTGAGCATGTCGAAAACTTTTCTCGGTTCGTACCCAGTAGGGAAATCGTTGCGAGGACCGTGATAAAGTAAATCGCCCAAAAGTAGCAATTTATCTGCGTTTTCTGCCTCGAAGGCTTGCAACAACTGCTCGCACCAATACGCGGAGCCGTGCACGTCGGAGGCAATAATGATTTTTTGCATAAATAACCTATTATTAGAAAATGAATTTGATTACGTCCATTTGCTCGGGTAAGTTCGCACCGCTTTCAATCATGTGCGCGTACTTTTCCATGAGCTTGGGAAGTTCCGATTCCTGAAAGCTGAAATAGGGGAATTCCGCATAGTTCACCGCTTTGTTGGCAAGAAGATTGATTGCCGTGGAGACGAATTCCCTACTTTCCGTAATCCCTTTAATCGTCACGTTGTTCTTCAACGCGTATTCTAAATTCACGTGTAAGCTTCTATACGTGGGGGCGCAGAAGGAAACGTACGCGTCCCGTTTTACAAGCGGGAATAATACGGAGGGTTCGCTACGGTTGACGTAAGCAAGGTATACTGCGCCGTCCGCGAGCTTTCCGCCCGTGGCGTTCATGACGTTTTCTTTGAGCGAATCGTCGTTGGGGAAGGTGTAATAAATACCGCTCTTCTTGGCGCGGGCAAGGCGTTCTGCATTATTGTCCGCAAGGATGGGCACGGCACGGTGATAGATGAGGATTTGACAAAGAACGTTGGCGTACAAGCCACCGCCAAGTACCAAAATACGTTGCCCTACGTCTACTTGCATTTCGTCGACTACGCGCTCTGCAAGCGCAATAGCGTCGATAAGAAACGCCGCTTCGTCCGATACGGAGGGGGGAAGGGGATATACGTCGTCGATGCCCGCAAGGACAAAGTCCCGATAAAATCCGTCCGTCGTTTCCCCTGCAACGCGTAAGCCGTCAAGGGCAAGCTCGTCTTCCGTGACGCCTGCAAGATAGACGCGTTCGCCTTTTTTAATAAAGGAATCTGCGCCCGCTTCCGTCACTTGGCCAATGGCAAATCTACCCGGGATAAAGGGTGATTTCGTCTTGATTGCACCCGTATAGACGGCTACGTCCGATTCCGTGAGGAGTGCCTTGGTGATTTTGACCTTGACTTTGTCCGATTCTAACTTCAAATCGGGCGAGGTGACGTGTTGAAGGTTGTGAGGATAGGCAAGTTGCCATGCTTTCATAAGAGCTGTTCCTTTTTTGCCGTGCCTTGGAATTGAATACGCTTTTTCGTATTCTACACGAATAAGATAAGTATAACGCATTTTCAATAAATTTGCAAGTATTTTTTATAAATTGGGACAAAAACAGTTGACGAGGATAAAAAAAAGCGGTATAATTGGTAAGCATTGTAATGAAAAATAACGACAGCGAGGTGAAATATATGAAAGCGGACATTCATCCTAACTATCACGAAGTCACGGTGACCTGTGCTTGCGGGGCTACCTTTAAGACCGGCACGACGAAAGATTGCGAAGTGTTGAAAGTGGATATCTGCAGCAACTGTCACCCTTTCTTCACGGGTAAACAGAAGTTGGTTGATACCGGTGGACGTATCGATAAGTTCAAGAAGAGATACGGTATGTAAAAAAAGCAAGGGCTTTAAGACGTCACACTGTCTTAAAGCCTTTTTACTTTTCTATTCCTTACGCGATTATTTGACTTTGAAAAGCCAATCGCGCTTGTGATACCGCCTTTATTTAAATTTCTATGCAAAAAATTGCATTGTTGGGACGAGGATATGAAAGAAAAAACAAAAAAACAAAATAAAGCCTCTATCGGCGGGCAAGCCGTGATAGAAGGGGTTATGATGCGCGGAAAGAGGGTTATGGCTACTGCCGTGCGCGACCCCGAAGGGAAAATACAAATCGAATCGGAAAGGCTTGATACGGAAAAGCAAAAGAAAATTTCCCGTATGCCCTTTTTGCGCGGGATTGTGAGCTTCGTTTCTTCCTTGAAAGACGGCAACCGCGTTTTGATGCGTAGCGCGGACGTGGCTTCGGGCGACGACGAGCAACCGACGAAGGCGGAACAATGGCTCCGTGAAAAGCATAAAATTCATTTGGGAGATATCCTTAACTGGGTTTCTATCGTGCTGGGAATCGGGCTTGCAATCGTAATCTTTATTTGGTTGCCACAATGGTTGACGGGCTTTTTGCCAAAACATATTTTCGATAAAACGAGCGTGGGTTTGGAAGGGCTTTGGTTTAACCTTACCGAGGGCGGTATCCGTTTGGGGATATTTATCCTATATATTTTGGTGATGTCGCTGATACCTTCGCTTAGACGAGTGTTTATGTGCCACGGTGCGGAGCATAAAACCATTTCTTGCTTTGAAAAAGGTGAGGAGTTGACGGTGGAAAACGTAAAAAAATGCTCGCGCGTGCACGATAGATGTGGGACGACTTTCTTGTTCCTCGTTATGATTGTTTCTATCCTCGTTTTCTCGCTTGCAAACGTAGCGGTGGCAAGATGGCTGTATACCGATAACAATAAAGTAAACGGGTTGATTAGAATTGTATTCAAGCTTTTGATGCTCCCTATCGTGGCGGGCGTTTCGTACGAGATTTTGCGCTTGCTTTCCAAGACGAAAAATAAATTCTTCCTCATTTTCAAGGCGCCTGGGCTCTTGTTGCAAAGGTTGACGACGAAAGAGCCTGAGGACGGCATGATTGAGTGCGCGATTACCGCCTTTAATACCGTGATGGAAATGGAAGCGAATCCCGAAATACCTGAAAGAGTGTTCGCTACCGCGGGAAAAATGAGCTTGCTTTTGAAAAATACTAAAAAACGTTTTGCTACGGCTGGCATTGAGGAGGATGAGGCAGAGTGGATTTTTGCACTCACTCTCAACATGCCTAAAAGCTCCGTGGGGACGGAGGAATATATACTCCGCACCGCCGAAGCGAAAAAGATTATCGCAATCGTGGACGAGCGTTTGACGGGCAGACCGCTTTGGTATATTATCGGCGACGCTGATTTTTACGGCTATAAAATAAAAGTGGACGAGAGGGTGCTTATCCCCCGTCCTGAAACGGAGGAGCTTGCTTCCCTCGTTATCGGGGCGGTGGAGGACGGACAAAGCGTTCTCGATTTGTGCACGGGGAGCGGTGCGATAGCTATCGCCGTGTATAACGAATTGAAAAAACAGGGCAAAAACGTGAAGATGACGGCGGTGGATATTAGCGAAGACGCGCTGACGCTCGCCAAAGAAAACGCTGAAAATAACGGCGCGGATATTACGTTCGTGCGTTCCGATTTGTTTAAAAGGCTTCGTGGAAGGTTTGACGTTATCGTTTCCAACCCGCCCTATATTCCTACTGCGGAAATAGACAAGTTGCAAACGGAAGTGCGCGATTTCGAGCCTCGTCTTGCCTTGGATGGGGGCGCGGACGGATTGGAAATTTATCGCAAAATCGCGGGGGAAGCTTCCAAGTATCTCAACCGTGAAGGGACGTTGATTATGGAAGTGGGCGAGGGCGAAGCGGAAGCGGTTGTGAGAATGTTCAAAAACGCGTCCTATTCCATGATTATCAAAGATTTTAACGGCGTGAACAGATACGTGAAAGTCGTTATGTGAGCGGGGGAGCTATGCTGAAAAAACTGGACGGAATTTTGAAACGATACGCGTTTTTATCCGAACAACTTGCCGATAGCGACGTGCTTGCGGATATGAGCGTTTGGCAAAAATATTCCAAAGAACAAGCCGAGCTTTCCGAAACGGCACAAAAATACGAGGAGTATTTGGAGACGGAACGGCAAATGAACGACGCGTTCGAGTTGGCGGAAACGGAATCGGACGCGGAAATGAGAAAGATGTTCTCCGCCGAAGGGTACGAGTGCAAGGAAAAGCTGGCTACGCTTTTGGGAGAACTCAAAATTTTGCTTTTGCCCAAGGATAAGAACGACGAGAGAAGCTGTATCCTCGAAATCCGCGCGGGGACGGGCGGAGAAGAAGCGGCGCTCTTTGCGGGCGAGCTTTGTAGAATGTACCAAAATTATTGCGCTTCGCATAGGCTCCGTGTGGAAGAAATCGACGTCAGCGAAACGGAGCTTGGCGGGGTGAAAGAAGCGATTTACGGCGTGACGGGCGCGGGGGCGTACAAGCTTTTGAAATACGAAAGCGGTGTGCACCGCGTACAGCGCGTACCTGCAACGGAAACGCAAGGACGTATCCATACCTCGGCGGCGACCGTTGCCGTCCTTCCCGAAGCGGAAGAGGTGGAGGTGGATATCAACGATAAGGATATCCGTATCGATATATTCCACTCTGGCGGGGCGGGCGGACAAAACGTCAATAAAGTGGCGTCTGCCGTGCGTATTACCCACTTCCCGACGGGCATTGTCGTCACTTGC
>SVIK01000082.1 GCA_015069525.1 Clostridiales bacterium
GAAACGAACATGCTTTCCGCTATGGAAATTCAAGGCAGAGCGTATGCAGGGACAAGCTATGGCGAGATGGAAGAGGAATTGTATTATAACGTCCCGCAACTTGCGGAGGACGAGCCGTTATTTGCCGTCATGCTTGATTTGCGTTATCGGTATTGGCTGGATAAAGGGGATTTGAAAAAGGCTGGGGATTGCTTGAACCGTCTTGCGCTTTCACACGAATATCTTTCGGCTACGGAAACGGAAAAAGTGGCGGGAGAATTGGTGTATATGCACTCTTTAAACGGCGATTTGGGGCGCGCGGAAGCGTGTGGAAAGGGGTGCAAGGAATACTTGCAAGAGGAAAAAGCAACCGCAAAACGCATTTTGTCGGCGTACGCGCTTGCCGTTGGAAAAATTGAGGAAGCAAAAAACTTAAAAGAGCAAGGCACGTTGCTTGCGGAAAAAGAGATAATCGAAGCGGAAAGAAAATTGGAAAGGAAATTGCTTTCTCGCATTATGGAAGAATAAAACACGGAAAAACTGCCAATAGTAAAGAAGAAACCTCTACGGTTAAGGAAAGAGAGTATGAAAACGAGAGAAAAAGAAAGTACGATAAAACAAAAGGAAAGACGCGCGGGGATATTGTTGCCCGTGTCCTCGCTTCCGTCCCGTTTTGGGATAGGTACGCTTGGGCAAGGCGCGTATGATTTTATCGATTGGTTGGAGGAATCGGGCATAAAAATTTGGCAAGTTTTGCCTCTTTTGCCTACGGGGTACGGCGATAGCCCCTATCAATCGTTTGCGTCCGACGCACTCAATCACTACTTTATTGATTTGGATATTTTGCAAAAAGAGGGGCTTTTGCAAACGGCTGATTACGAGCATATCGTTTGGAGTGATGACGAACGTCGCGTGGATTACGGACGTTTGTTTGCCTATAAAGCGGAGGTTTTGAAGAAGGCGTTTGCCAATTTTGATAAACAAAACCCGCAATGGCAGGAATTTTTAGCAAGAGGATTTTATGCTGATTTTGCCCTGTTCATGTCCTTAAAAGCGCATTTTAACCATAGACCGTGGAACGAGTGGGAAGAAGCGTATAAAAATGCGGAAGAGCAAGTGCTCTCGGCGTATAAAAAGGAGCACGAGGAAGAGCTTGCGTTTTGGCAATTTACGCAATTTATATTCTTAAAACAATGGAACGACTTGCTTGCCTACGCGCACGGTAAGGGGATTGAAATTATGGGGGATATGCCCATTTACGTTTCCTATGACAGCGTAGAAACTTGGTTGCACCGTGACGAGCTGTTTATGCTTGACAAAAAAGGGAACACTTCTTTGCGTGCAGGCGTACCGCCCGATGCTTTTTCGGAGGACGGACAGCTTTGGGGGAACCCCGTTTACGATTGGAAAAAATTAAAGGCAACGGGCTATAAGTGGTGGAAAGACCGTATCCATTACGCGTTCACGCTTTTTGATATTGTGCGTATCGACCATTTCCGTGCGTTCGATAGATTTTATGCAATTCCCGCACGGGCGGAAACGGCTAAGGAAGGGAAGTGGATGCACGGTCCGAAATCGGCTTTGTTTGAAGACATGAAAACGTGTGCAATCGTTGCGGAAGATTTGGGTGTTATTGACGACGGCGTCCGCAAATTGTTGGCAGATACGGGTTATGCGGGGATGAAGGTTTTCGAGTTTGCATTTGACGACAATCCTGAAAACGAATACTTGCCTTCCCAATACAACGAAAATTGCGTGGCGTACACGGGCACGCACGATAACGAAACGTTGCGCGCGTTTATTGAGAATATGGACGCACGTGCACGAAAGTCGTTTGAAAAGGAATTGGAAAACCAATGCCTGCTTGCGGACGTGCCGTATATTACGGAAACAATCGCAGACGAGTGCGACAGTATTATACGCTTATTGATGTCCTCCAAAGCGGATACGGTAATCGTGCCGATGCACGACGTACTTTGTTTGGGTGAGGAGGCAAGATTGAATGCGCCAAGTACCGTTTCGGGACAAAATTGGACGTTTAGATTTGTAAAAGAGGATTTTAAGAAGAGAAGGGCAAGTTTTTTGAAAGAGCTTTGCCAAGAATTTAATAGATAAGAGAGTAAAGCTATATGGGCGATTGAGTTTTCTCAATCGCCCATTTTTATTTTTCATGAATAAAAAGGAGGAATAAAAGGAAAACTAAAAGAAAAGAACGCTTGCGGATAAAATGCGGGCGGAAGGAGTGGTATATATGAAAAAAACGACAAAAATAATCACTTGTGCGATGATGGCGTGCACGACGGTGGGGCTTGTCGGCTGTGGTTGCGGTGACGGCTGTATGGGCATGGGCAACGACGGTACGAAAATCACCGTTTGGGTTTCGGAAGCGGACAGAGCGTTTGCAACGCAGGTGGCGGACGAATTTAAGAAAGCAAACCCTGATAAGAAGTACAATATTGTTATCGATGCGCAAGGGGTAAACGACGTGGCAACGCGAGTGCTCAAAGACGTGGAAAATGCGGCGGATATTTATGAATATTCGAACGACCAATTAAGCAAACTTGTCAATGGCGACGCATTGGCGCAAGTAGCGGGTGAACGGCTTACGAGGATAAAGGAAAATAACTCTGCTGACGCCGTCGATTCGGCTACGATTACGGTGCGAGGCACGGAAGGGGTGTACGGTATGCCCTATACGGATAACACGTTCTTCTTATACTATAATAAATCGGCGTTGACGGAAACGGACGTGAAAAGCATTGACGGCATTTTAAGCAAATGCTCGACGAATAAAAAATTCGCTTATCCCATGCAAGACGGTTGGTACACTTCGGCGTTTTATTTTGGGAAAGGCTTAGGCTATGAAGTGCAATACGACGACAACCTTGCTGAAACGAGCATCACTTGCGATTTTGATAACGCTACGGGCGTGGCTGTCACGGAAGCGATGTGGGGCTTGGTAAAAGACACGCGCGTAAAGGCGGATGCGGACGATTCTAAAATTTTGGCTGGCTTTAACGACGGCACGATTATCGCCGCCGTTTCGGGGATTTGGAATAAGACGGCGATTGAAGGATATTTAGGTGAAAATTTCGGCGCAACCAAACTTCCTACCTATACGCTCAATAAAGGGCAAGCTGGGGAAGAACAAGTACAGCTCATTTCCTTTGCGGGGTATAAGTTGCTGGGTGTAAATAACTATTCTAAGAATAAGACGGACGCGATGGATTTTGCTGAATTTTACACCAATAAAGAAAACCAAGTGAAGCATTTTGAAATGCGCGGTTTCGTGCCGACGAACGAGGAAGCGCGCGCGGATGAGAAAGTACAAGCGGACGTTTGTGCAAAAGCGATTACTTTGCAACTTGCGCACAGCAAAACGCAGAAGGGAGTTCCCTCTACGTTGTGGGTACCGATGGTAGGTTTGGGCTCGGCAATGATTACGGGGGCGCAAAGCGGTAATTTCGATTTACAGGCGCAGTTAAAAGCGTGCGTAGACGCGATTGAAAAAACGAGCGCCCAATCGGAGCAAACAGTTCAATAAAAAGGGGAAAGGTAGCGTATGAAAAAAAGAGAGGAACAGGTGCGGACGAAACCGTCCGCTTGCCGAGATTTGTTTTCGGCAATTAAAAAAGGCTCGTATCTTACGCGCCTTTCCTTTTTTATTCCTGGTTTTGGACAAATCGCGCGTGGGCAAATCGTAAAAGGTATTTTATATATGCTGGTGCAAACGGCGTTTTTGCTGTTTATGATTTTCTTTGGTTGGCGGTATATTGCACACTTATTTTCGGGCGATTTGGGTAGGCAATTGTCGGGTGAAATTTGGAACGAGGAATTACAGATTTTTGAAAAAGTAGCAGGGGATAACAGCTTCTTGATTTTGCTTTACGGCGTTGTTTCCTTGGTGATAATCTTGTTCTATTTGGCTGTTTGGTTTGCGAACGTACGTGGCAGTTATGAAAACGATAAACGCGTTCGTGCAGGTGAAAAGATTCCTTCTTTTAAGGACGATTTGTATTCGCTCATTAACGAAAAATTCTATTTACCACTTTTGCTGTTGCCATTTTCAGGGCTGGTTATCTTTACGGTTATGCCTCTTATATTCATGGTCTTAATTGCGTTTACCAATTACGACTATGCGCATATGCCCCCAGGGAAATTGTTCGATTGGGTAGGGTTTAGCAATTTCAAAATGCTCTTTTCCCTTTCCAACGGTACGACGGGCTTTGCTTTCGTGTTTTTACGGGTGCTTTTGTGGACGTTTGTGTGGGCGTTTTTCGCTACGTTCAGCAATTACTTTTTGGGTGTCATTATTGCCTTATTAATCCAAAAGAAAGGTATAAAGTTAAAAGCGCTTTGGCGTACGTTGTTCGTAATAGCGATTGCAGTTCCACAATTCGTCACGCTACTCTTAATGCAAAAAATTCTTGACGGCGACGGAATTCTCAATAAAATCTTGGGTACGAATATTCTATGGCTTACAGACCAGAGGAACTTTGCGCTTATTCCAAGACTAATGATTATCCTCGTTAATATCTGGATAGGCGTGCCTTATACGATGCTCATGAGCTCGGGGATACTCATGAATATTCCCTCCGATTTTTACGAAGCGGCGAAAATCGACGGCGCGTCTACCGCGCGTATATTTTTTAACATCACGATGCCGTATATGTTGCACGTGACGACGCCCTATCTCATTACGCAATTCGTTGGAAATATTAATAATTTTAACGTAATTTGGCTGTTGACGGGTGGTGGCCCTGTGGATAATTTGTATTATGGTGGCGGTTCGGGCGCACAATCTACCGATTTGCTCGTCACGTGGTTATACCGATTGACAACCGACCAAAACCCGAAATACAACGTCGCTTCGGTTATCGGTATCGTAATATTCGTTATCAGCGCGACGATGGCGCTGTTGACGTACAATAAAACGTCATCGGCAAAAGGGGAGGATACCTTTCAATGAACAAAGCAGGTGTAAAACTCCGTCGCAATATCGGCAATACGATAACGTACGTGATATTGGCGACGCTGGGCGTCCTTTGGGTACTGCCTATTGTGTTTTTAATCTATACCGCCTTTCGAACGACGCCATCGACGGGTATTATCAATTCCTTAATTCCCGATAATTTACGGCTTGGCTTGGATAATTTTACTCGGTTGTTTAGGGATACGATGTTCGTGCGTTGGTTTTTTAATACGTTGTTCGTTGCGGTATGCTCGTGCGCGTTGACGACGTTGTTTATCCTTATGGTAAGCTACGCGCTTTCTCGTATGCGCTTCCGCTTGCGCAAACCGATTATGAACGTCTTGCTCGTTTTAGGAATGTTCCCTGGCTTTATGAGCATGATAGCCGTATACTTTATTTTAAAAGCGATGGGGCTAACCAATTCCTTGCTCGCGTTGATATTGGTATATTCGGGTAGTGCAGGGCTTTCATATTATATATGTAAAGGCTTTTTCGACACCGTGCCAAAGTCGTTGGAGGAAGCGGCAATTTTGGACGGAGCAAGTCAACCGATAGTTTTTTGGAAGATTATTATGCCACTTGCAAAACCGATTATCGTGTACACGGTGCTTACGTCGTTTATATCGCCGTGGTGTGATTTCATTTTTGTGAACACGATTATCAGCGATAGGGAATTATACACCGTATCCTTGGGTTTGTATAAAATGATTAACGCGGAGCGGAACAGCTTTAACGATAATTTCACCGTCTTTTGCGCGGGAGCGTTCGTTGTGGGCGGAATTATCGTTGCGTTGTTTATGAGTATGCAACGTTATTACGTGGAAGGCGTGACGAGCGGTGCGGTAAAAGGTTAAAAAAATAAAACGCAGTTTTCGTGGTTGAAAACTGCGTTTTCTATTT
>SVIK01000083.1 GCA_015069525.1 Clostridiales bacterium
GGATACAACAGGTGTTGAATACGATAATATCCGCATCCGTCAATACGCCCGTTTCTTCATAATCAAGCTTTTTTAATATCCCTGCGATTTTTTCAGATTCGTGCACGTTCATCTGGCAACCGTACGTGACGATATGATATTTGCCTTTCATTAGCTTACAATATCCCCGATTATAATTATTTTCTCTATTATACTCTTTTTTTCAATTTTTATCAAGTATTTATGCGTATGCATAAAAAAACAACCACATTTTTCTTTGCGTTGCAATAAAAACAGAAATATGCAAATACTGTTTTCAATGAGATTATTGGGTAAAATTTTAAAATGGATTTTCTTTATCTTTCTTGCGCTTGCCCTCGTTGGAGTAGGCTATTATTTCGCCGTCACGAAAGACGCCTCCCTTTCCAAGGAAAAACTGACCTTTTCCGAGAAAAACGTCGTAGTATACGATTGCTTGGGGGAACAAATCACGACGAGCTTAACCAACCGAATCGTTCCCTACGAGGATATCCCCTCCCACACCGTACGCGCTTTCGTCGACACCGAAGATAAGCGCTTTTTTTCGCACAACGGATACGATTTTCGTCGAATCGTAAAATCCGCCTACAATAACCTAAAATCTCGTTCCTTTAAACAAGGCGCATCCACTATTTCGCAACAACTGATTAAAAATACACATTTAACCCACGAAAAAACGGTAAAGCGGAAATTGACAGAGTGGAAATTGACAAAACAGCTTGAAAAACAATACTCAAAAGAAGAAATCCTTGAAAAGTATTTAAGCGTTATCTATTTTGGGCATAGCTGTTTCGGCTTGCGCTCCGCAAGTGAATTTTACTTTGGGAAAACCCCGCAAGAATTGGACGTGGCGGACTCCGCTATATTAGCAGGGCTTGTGAAATCGCCCAACAACTACTCCCCTTTTAAAAACCCAGAAAACTGCAAGAAAAGAAAGTCCTCCGTCCTTTCCGCCATGCTGAAAAACGGGAGCATTGATAAACAAACGTATACGGAAGCATTGGAAAAACCCTTACCCGAAAGAGAAAAACGCAACGTAGACGCCAATTTTTATACTCAATGCGTTTTTGACGAGCTTTCCGCACTTTCCGAAGAACACTCTTTTAAGGTAGGCGGTAAATTGGAGATTTTCACCTTCCTCGACCAAAACGTACAAAACGCTTTGACGGAAATTGCGCAAACGAAGACGGACACGGATAAATGCTTTTACGTTTTAGACGCGCAAACAAACGGCTTTAAGGGGTGTTATTCCACCGTGGGCGAAATTGCACGCTTGCCAGGCTCGCTGTTAAAACCGCTACTCGTCTTTGCCCCTGCCATGGAGGAAAACGTGATATCCCCCGCAACCCCTTTGCTCGACGAAGAAGTGCATTACGGGAACTACTCCCCTAAAAATTACGACGGAAAATATCACGGATACGTCAGCGCGAGAGAGTGCCTTGCTAAAAGTTTGAACATCCCTGCCGTAAAGCTATTAGAAACGCTTGGAATAGAGCGGGGCGTGGCCTACCTTAAAAAGATGGGCTTAAACGTGGAAAAGGACGATTATTCGCTTGCTCTGGCGCTTGGTGGAATGAAAAACGGGTACTCACTCCGCGCACTTGTGTCAGCGTATTCCACTCTCGCAAGCGGTGGCACGTATTCCCCTTGCTCTTTCGTGAAAGAAGTTAAAATCAACGGAAAAACGGTATATAAAAAGGCGGATACACCCACGAGAGTTTTCTCTGAGGAAACCGCCTATCTAACTACCAACGTCTTACAAACCGCCACTTCATCGGGCACAGCAAAAAAATTACGCTCGCTTGATTTTGATATCGCAGGAAAAACGGGAACGGCGGGAACGGAAAAGGGAAACACGGACGCCTACGCCCTTTCGTATACAAAAAACGACGTCGTCGGCGTATGGCTTGGGAACGCAAATCAAGCCTTAACAACGCATACGGGTGGTGGGTTGCCTTGCAATCTTTTACTACAAATTAACGAGCGTTTACAAGCATTGTACCATAAAAATCAGCAAAAAATCCCCTCGTTTCTCCGCCCGAAAAACGTTTCAACTATCGCTCTTGATAAAACGGCGTACGAGGAAAGGCATTGTTTAGAATTGGCAGATGAAAACTGTCCCGCACCCTATCGCTTTAACGAGTTATTCAAAAGGGAAAACGCCCCCACGCAAAGCGCACGCACCTTCACCTATCCACGCATTGATAAGCCTGTCATTGATTTTAAAAGTGGGAAAATCACCATCACTCTACCCGAAAGCGCACCCGATTTTTACGAATATAAAATTGAACGCGCAGATGAAAAAGAAAGAAAAACCGTCTATTTAGGAAAACGTCTTTCCACCTTTACCGACAACGATATAAAGAAGAATACGCGCTATGTTTATAGCATAACGCCTATCTATCAAAACAACCACGGCGAAACAATCTATCTCCCCGCCGTAAACACGTGGACAAACCCTTCTGCTAACGATAAGAAAATCGTTGATGAAAATTGGTGGGAGCATTAAAAAAATAGCATAGAAAAAACCACCTGAAATTGCTTTCAAGTGGTTTTTGTTTGCATTATTTTGCGTATTCAACTCCACGGAATTCGCGGATAACGTTGACTTTGATTTGCCCGGGATATTCAAGTTCCGTTTCAATCTTCTTCGCGATATCTTTTGCAAGGAAGAGAGCTTGCGCATCGTCAACCTGTTCAGGTTTAACGATAACACGCACTTCTCTACCCGCTTGAATTGCGTAGCTCTTTTCAACGCCCTTAAACTCAGAGGCAATCGCTTCCAATCTTTCAAGACGTTTTACGTAGTTCGTACCCGTTTCACGTCTTGCGCCAGGACGAGCACCCGAAATTGCGTCAGCCGCTTGGATGAGAACCGCCTCGATTGTCTTGGGTTCTACGTCGCCGTGGTGCGCCATAATAGCGTTGACGATATTGGCGTTTTCCTTGTATTTCTTTGCAAGGTCCGCACCGATTTGGATATGCGTACCCTCTTGTTCTTGGTCCACCGCCTTACCGATATCGTGCAACAAGCCTGCGCGCTTTGCAAAGTTTACGTCCAAGCCAAGCTCCGCAGCCATTTGACCTGCAAGCGTAGCCACTTCAACCGAGTGTTTATATACGTTTTGACCGTAGCTCGTTCTAAACTTCAAACGACCGATAAGCTTAATAAGTTCGGGGTGCAACCCAAAGATACCCGCTTCAAATACCGCAGCTTCGCCCGCTTCTTTGATTTGTTGGTCCATTTCTCTCGAAACTTTGTCAACCGTTTCTTCAATTCTTGCAGGGTGAATTCTGCCGTCGTTGATAAGTTTTTCAAGCGAGAGCCTTGCTATCTCACGACGAACGGGGTCAAAGCCGGAAAGAATAACCACCTCGGGCGTATCGTCGATGATAAGCTCGATACCCGTTGCGTTTTCAAGCGCACGGATATTTCTACCCTCTCTACCGATAATACGCGCTTTCATATCGTCGCTGGGCAAAGGTACGACGGAAACGGTGATTTCCGAGGCTTGGTCTGCCGCGCATTTTTGAATAGCAAGCGCAATGATTTTCTTTGCGTTGATGTCCGCTTCGTCTTTTGCTTGTTGTTCCATATTACGGACCTGCATCACAACGTCGTGACGCGCCGTATCAAGGATTTCGTCAATAAGCAATTTCTTCGCTTCGTCGCGTGTGAGCTGGGATACCTTTTCAAGCTCTTGAATCATAAGCTCGTGTTGGGAATCCAACTTTTCTTGCAACAAGCGCACCTCTTCTTCCTTCTTGAAAAGGTTTTCCTTTTGTTGTTCGAGCGCTTCCGTCTTCTTGTCAAGCGCGTCTTCCTTTTGGGTAAGACGTTGTTCCATCCTTTGGATTTCCGCTTTCTTTTCTTTGGTGTCGCGTTCGAACTCGTTTCGTAATTTTAAATCCTGTTCCTTTGCTTCAAGGAGAGCTTCTTTTAACGCTCTCTTGCTTTCTTCTTTGCCTTGCGCTTTAATTTTTTCCGCTTCCGCAGTCGCTTCTTCAATCATTTTTCTTTGTTGTTCTTTTGCCGAACCTACTTTTTTGGCAGTAGAGCTCTTGTAGAAGAACAACGTCAAAAATACAGCGATTACGACGGCTACAACGGGTAAAATAATTCCCAGCAACAAAGGCATCGTGGGGGTGAGAAACAGGAAACTCAAATTAACATTGTGCATAATTGTGCCTCCTGTATTAAAATTATATTGATAAATCGATTATTTCCACAGGTTTATAAAACCCGAATAATAATTTCTTTCTATCAAATACTATTTTACAATATTATAATAAAAAAGTCAATTGTTTGAGGAAAAATACTTTTGTTTATTGGCAAATTATTTTCAAAAATAAGAAAAGAAGACGTGTACACGTCTTCTTTTTCGTTAAAATTATTCTTCCGTAGAAGCTTCCGTTTCTTCCCCGACCTTTCCTTTGGCTACGTCGCGGATTTTTTGTTCGATTTCCGCTTTGATTTCGGGATTTTCTTTCAAGAACAAGCGCATCTTTTCCTTACCTTGCGCCACTTTATTGCCGTTATAGCTGAAAAACGAACCGCTCTTGCCGATGATATCGAACTGAACGCCCATATCCATAATGCAACCTTCTTGGGAAACGCCTTCGCCAAAGACAATATCAAATTCCGCTTGACGGAAGGGAGGCGCAAGTTTATTTTTCACAACCTTTACCTTCGTTCTATTACCCATTGCGCCGTCTGCGTCTTTCAACGTATCCGTTCTACGAACGTCCAAACGCATGCTTGCGTAGAATTTAAGTGCTTTACCACCCGGCGTCGTTTCGGGGTTGCCGAACATAACGCCAACCTTTTCACGGAGTTGGTTGATAAAGATAACGCACGTCTTGGATTTATTGACGATTGCCGTCAATTTACGAAGCGCTTGCGACATCAATCTTGCCTGCAAACCTACGTGCGTGTCCCCCATATCCCCTTCGATTTCCGCTTTCGGCGTGAGCGCCGCAACCGAGTCGATTACGATGATATCCACCGCAGAACTTCTAACAAGCGCATCGGTAATATCAAGCGCTTGTTCGCCCGTATCTGGTTGGGATACGTACAAATCGTCTAAGTTTACCCCTAATTTTTTCGCATACACAGGGTCTAATGCGTGTTCCGCGTCGATAAATGCGGCTACGCCACCCATTTTTTGCGCTTCGGCAATCGCGTGCAACGCAACCGTCGTTTTACCCGAAGATTCAGGGCCGTAAATTTCAATAATTCTACCGCGGGGGAAACCGCCGATACCGAGCGCCAAATCGAGCGTAAGACAGCCCGAAGGAATCACCTCGATTTCCGTCTTTCCCGCCTCGTCGCCAAGACGCATAATCGAGCCTTTGCCGTATTGCTTTTCAATCTGCAAAAGCACCGCGTCTAATGCTTTCATCTTTTCCGTATTCTTTTCGTTCGCCATGTTATATCTCCTGTTTAATTATTTTCTCTTATCCTTATTTTACATATTTTTCAGCTGTTTATACGCCAAAAATAATGCATAATTTATCGCTTTTTCCGTAATATCCTCTCTCG
>SVIK01000084.1 GCA_015069525.1 Clostridiales bacterium
CCCCCGATAGCGTGAAAACGTTGACGAACGTGCCCGTGTATTCTGCGGATAACGTTGCGGATATGACGGATAAAATCGACGTTATGATTATCTGTGGAGGGAGCTCTACCGATTTGCCCAAGCAAACGCCTTTCCTTGCACAATATTTCAACGTAGTAGACAGCTTCGATACGCACGCAAAAATAAGTGAACATTTGCAAAACGTGCATACCGTAGCGGAAAAAAATGAAAAAACGGCGATTATTTCCGCTGGGTGGGACCCTGGTATGTTCTCGCTTGCCCGTGCGTATGCGTGGGCGATACTTCCCCAAGGTAAGGATTATACCTTTTGGGGCAAGGGTGTCAGCCAAGGACACTCGGATGCGATTCGTCGTATCGAGGGCGTAGCCGACGGTAAACAATACACGATTCCCGTAGAAGAGGCGATTGATAGAGTGCGCAAAGGGGAAACGCCCGATTTAACCACGAGGGAAAAGCATAGAAGAGAGTGCTACGTCGTGTTAAAAGAGGGCGCGGACGCGAAAAAGGTGGAAGAGGCAATTAAGACGATGCCCCATTATTTCGACGAATACGATACGAGCGTATACTTTATTTCACAAGAGGAGCTTAACGAAAAGCACGGCGGGCTTCCCCATGGGGGTAGCGTGATTCGAAACGGCGTGACGGGGCAAAACGGCGAAAATAAGCACGTCATCGAATACAAAATCAAGCTGGATTCCAATGCGGAATTCACTTCGTCGGTACTCGTCGCTTGTGCAAGAGCGGTTTACCGCATGAGCCAAGAGGGGAAATACGGTTGCATGACGATGTTGGATATTCCTCCCGTGTACTTGATGAAACAATCGCGCGAAGAGGCGATTAAAAAATTGTTATAACGTACGATAAAATAAAAAAAGGACTTCGTTAAGAAGTCCTTTTTTCATATTTTTAATTATTGGTAGGGGCGGGGCGTAAAGATAACGCCTTTATCATTTGCCCGACGTATTGTACGGGGACAAGCTCGATTTTATCGGCGTATTTTTGGCAGATTTTCATATTCTTGGCGGGGAGTATTACCCGCTTAAAGCCCGTTTTAATGCACTCGTTTACGCGCTTATCGGCTTGTGACACGGGGCGGATTTCGCCCGTTAAACCCACTTCGCCGAACAGCGCCGTATATTTATCAATAGGGGTGTCGCTTGCTCCGCTGGCGAGAGAGGCGCAAATTGCCAAATCGACGGACGGCTCGCCAAGCTTAATTCCGCCCATTGCGTTGATGTACACGTCCGAAGCAAAGAAAGGGATTCCGCACCGCTTTTCCAAGACGGCGATTAGCACCACGAGTTTGTTGTAATCTACGCCCAAGCTCATACGGCGAGGCGCGCCGAAAGGGGTTTTGGCGATGAGCGTTTGAATTTCCACGTTCATACAACGGTTTCCGCTTTCCGAGGGGGTGACGGCAGAGCCTGCCGAAATACCGCGTGTGTCGGATAGAAACAAATTGGCGTAATCGCCCACGCTTTTGATGCCTGCGTCCGTCATCTCGAAAACGCCCACCTCTTGTGCCGAGCCGAAACGGTTTTTCACGGCGCGAAGAAGCCTGTAATTATCTTCTTGCTGACCTTCGAAATAGAGCACGGTATCCATGATATGTTCGAGTACCTTTGGTCCAGCCAACGCACCCTCTTTCGTCACGTGCCCAATAATAAAGAAAGTGACGTTTTGCGATTTTGCAATGCGCATCAATTTAGAAGCGCACTCGCGTACCTGCCCCACGCTTCCTGCCGAGGAGGAGAGCGTTTCCGTGTATACGGCTTGGATAGAGTCGATAACCACGACGGTATGTCCGTCAATCGACGTTTCGATATCCTCCAAGCACGTTTCGTTTAAAAGGTAGAGGTTGTCGGAGGTTAAACCCAATCTTTCGCAACGCATTTTCACCTGCGAACAGCTTTCTTCTGCCGATACGTAGAGGACTTTTTCCTCTTTGGCAAGGTTTGCCGAAACTTGGGTAAGCAAAGTGGATTTACCAATGCCAGGGTCGCCCCCAAGAAGCACGAGCGAGCCTCTTACCATGCCTCCGCCCAGCACGGTATCAAATTCTTCAATTCCGCAATTTACGCGGTTAAATTTTTCGTAGCCCACTTTGGAAAGGGGAATTGCACGCGTCTGCGTTTTTTGCGCAACCGCGCCCATGCGAGAGGGGGTATCCGCTACGCGGACAAGTTCTTCTTGCATGGTATTAAATTCTCCGCAATCGGGGCATTTCCCCAGCCACTTCGGTGCGGTATAACCGCATTGACTACATACGAATTGGCTGACGGGGGCTTTTTGTTTGGTCGCCATAAATGTTCTTTACTCCTTTAATAACGCGTACGCGTAAACGGTAATGCCTTTGCCTTCGCCTACGTAGCCCAAGCCCTCGTTCGTGCCTGCCGTAATGCCAACGGCGGTAGGGTCTACTTTCAAGGCGGAGGAAAGACGGTTTTTCATTTCGTCTATATATTTTGCAAGGCGGGGCTTTTCCGCTTGCACGGCGATGGATACGTTTTGCACTCGATATCCCTTTTCATGGAGCATGGATACGACCGTTGCCAACATTTCCATCGAATCGGCGTCCTTCCATTTTTCGTCCGTATCGGGGAAATAATACCCGATATCCTTTAAGCCTACGGCGGAAAGCAGAGCGTCCATAAGCGCATGGATAAGCACGTCGCCGTCGCTATGCGCAATCAGTCCGCTATCCGAGGGGATTTTTACGCCACCGAGCGTGATATACGTTTGCTCTTTTCCAAACGCATGCGTATCTACGCCGAACCCGCAACGGACGGCGTTTTTCGAAAAATCGTTTGCGTGGGTGAGCTTGATATTCGCTTTGTCGCCCTCGCAAAGGACGGGCTTTCCGCAAAAGGAAGCGAACACGGATGAATCGTCCGTGTAAGTGGCTTCGCCTTGTTCAAAAGCCTGTTGATAAGCAAAGAGGATATTTTCTTTGAAAAAGCCTTGTGGCGTTTGGATTTGATACAGATTGTTTCTGTCGGGTACGTCTACGATTTTGCCTTTGTCCGCTACGGCAATCGTGTCCGTGCAATCAACGGCGCAAATACCGCTCCCGTAAGAATAGACGCTATGGATACAATTATCAATAGCCGTGCGGGTGATAAAAGGACGAGCGCCGTCGTGGATAAGCACAATATCCGTGCTCACCGTTTGTAAGGCGTTGTATACCGATTGCGAGCGTGTTTCTCCGCCGAGTACCACACGCGTGCGCGGGTATTTTTCGCAAAGGGAAGAAATTTCCGCAAAATCGTTTTGCGAGGAAGTGACGACGATTTCTTCAACGCCGTCGAAATCGAACGCGTTTATGGATTTTTCAAGCGCCGTCGAGCCTTGAAAGGGGACGAGCAGTTTGTTCTTTTCAAATCCTGCGCGCGTGCCTTTGCCTGCACCGCAAATGATAACGCCAACCGAATATTTCATGCAATTACCTCGTAGAGGGAAGAAGCTTCTTCCTTTTTTACCGTTTCTTTAATATTTAACACGCGGAATTTTAAAACGCCCGAAGCGTACAGCACCTCAACCACGTCGCCCACCTTAATTTTGGTGGACGGTTTTGCCGTTTTGCCGTTGATAAGAACCTTGTCTTCTCCGCAGGCTTCTTGGGCGACGGTACGCCTTTTTAAAATGCGTGATACTTTCAAAAATTTGTCAATTCTCATAAAAAATTCCAAAAAAAATCAAAAAGAGTTTCAAAAACGCTTGACATCTTTTTTTGGGGCGCTTATAATTAGATAATGTATCATTATGCTTATTATGGCGTATTTCCGCCCCGAGCCGATTTTTCGGCTTGAAAAAAACCTTGAAAACCTCAGGAAAATCAAGGGATTGCGGTTTTTTTTGACAAAACGCTTATATTGCTATTATACCGCAAAAATAGGCAAAAGTAAAGCATTATGAGAAAAAATTTGGAAAATTCGATTTTTATCGATGAAAAGATATATTCGGTAAATCGCTAAAAAATATGTAAGGAGCTTTTAGAACGAATGGATTTACCTATTTCAAAGTATGGAAAAACCGAACGTAAAAAATTCGGCAAAATCGACGACGTAATCGACATTCCCGACCTCGTCGAAATCCAGAAAGACAGCTACAAGACCTTCATTGAAGAAGGGATTGCAGAGGTATTCGAGGATTTCTCCCCGATTACCGACTACTCCGACCATTTTGAACTCTACTTTTTAGAGCACAGATTTGGCGACAAACCTAAGTATGACGAAAAAGAGTGTCGTACGCGTGACGCAACATACGCGCTTCCTTTGCGTGTGAAAGTGCGTCTTGTCAATAAGGTGAAAAACGAAGTACTCGACCAAGAAGTTTTCATGGGCGACCTTCCCCTTATGACGGAAAACGGCGCTTTCATCATCAACGGTGCGGAACGTGTTATCGTTTCCCAGCTCGTTCGTTCGCCCGGCGTTTACAATTCGTCGAGCAAGGACAAGACGGGTAAAGAAATGTTCGCGACGACCGTTATGCCCAACCGCGGTGCTTGGCTCGAACTTGAACAAGACGCACAAGACGCTTTGTACGTACGTGTGGATAGAAAGAAGAAGCTTTGCATCACGGTGCTTTTGCGTGCGCTCGGCTACGGTTCTAACCGTGCGATTGAGGACTTGTTCCCCGGCAACAAAATTATTGCTACGACGCTTGCAAAGGATACGGCAAAGAGTGAATCGGACGGCTTGTACGAATTGTACCGTCGTCTTCGCCCCGGCGAAGCGCCTACGGAAGATTCCGTAAGGGCGCACCTTTTCAACTTGTTCTTCGACCCTCGTCGCTACGACATCGCGAAGGTGGGCAGATACAAGTACAATAAAAAGCTTAACCTTGCGTTCCGTTTGGAAGGCCGTCGCGTTGCGGAAAATATCGTAAACCCTGAAACGGGCGAAATCCTCGCTATGGAAGGGGACATCATTTCCGAAACGAAGGCAAAGGAAATCCAAAACTGCGGTGTCAACGAAGTGTTCGTCTTCGTGGACGACCCCGAACAAGGGGAAATTAAGCATAAGATTATCGCAAACGGCACGGTGGATTTTGCGGCTATCTCCGATATCCCCGTACATGTGCGCGCAAAAGATTTCGGCTTGCTTCCTACCGTTTACTATCCCAACTATAAATTCTCCAAGCTCATCGCAGAGGAATGTGCGACGCTTAGCGTAGAAGAAGTTGCGGACAAGTACATGGACGACATTAACGAGCTCTATAAAACGATTGAAAAAGCGGAAGAGCCCGACGAAAAGCCCGAAGAAAAGAAAAACAGAGAAAAGAGAAGGGACAACCGTTGCAAATTCGTTTCGGCTTGTAAGCTTTTCCACGAAGTTTTGCGTAGCGAACACCCCGTTCCTACCAAAGAACAAAAGAAGGAAATGCGTCCCCTTATCGACAAGCTCTGCCATAAGCATATCACCGTAGACGATATCGTTGCTTCCATTTCGAGCAACCTTGATTTGCGCTACGGCATCGGCACGACGGATAATATCGACCACCTCGGCAACCGTCGTGTGCGTTC
>SVIK01000085.1 GCA_015069525.1 Clostridiales bacterium
ATCATTAAAATGTGCCGAAGCCAGCACGATTACGCCCGAATAAATTGCCTTTTCTACGGCAATACAATCCTCTTTTGAAAGCTCGTCCGTGATAATTAAATCGGGGCGCATAGCGCGTATTCCCGCCTCGAAAGCCGTTTTCTTGTCCGCATATTTTAATACGTCACAGGAAAAACCGAGCTCGCCCTTTCCAATTTCACCACGCTCGTCGCAGATTAACACGTTTTTGGCTGTATTTTCGCTGATTAATCTTGCTAAATCGCGTAATATCGTTGTCTTCCCTTGTCCTGGTGGAGAGGCTATCATTACGTTTTTTAAGCCGTCTAAAAAACAACAATCGTATACTTCTTTTCCGCACCCTTTTATTTCGTGTGGGACGCGTATGCAAACGGACGTAAAATTCCTAATAGCGTGCGGTTGTCCGTTTTCCAATACGTATTCCCCCGCCAACCCCAAACGCTCGCCTTGCTCCGCAGTTATAAAACCTCTTTTGATTTGTTCTTCAACCGAATACACGGAGAATTTTCCCGCGCCGTAAATACACTCGGCAACGTCGGAGGCGTCGCATATTAGCGCGTTTTTTACGTGCTCCGTTAAACCGTATCGACCCAAATATCGATACTGCCCCTTATAATTGACTGCAACGGGTTTATTCGCCCTTAAACGTAGCTCGAATACGTATTGCAAATTTATATGAGAGAGCGCGTCTTTAATCTCAATGGGAAGAAAATCAAGCATTTGTATAATATACGCCGTGGCTTGTCCGATTAGAACAACAAAAAAACAAACCGAAGAAAATTCTTTCGGCTTGTTTATGTATTTTAATATAAAAAAGCTTGCCGTTATGGGCAAGCTTTTAGTTGCATTATTAAGATTTAACCTTTGGCATTATTTGTTGAGCAAATCAGCAATAGAAACGCCAGAATCTACTTCGTCGCTCCATTCCATTACTTCGTCAGCAGGTTTAGCAACTCTCGGTTTTCTCGTCTTTTCTTTCTTTTCGCCGTCAGCGGGTGCTTCCTTTGCCTTTCTTTCTACGTTTTCAGGCTTGGGTTCAAGCGCTTTGATGGAAAGATTCATTTTCTTTTCTGCGCAATCCAATTTCAAAATCTTTGCGTCGATTTCTTGACCAATCGTAAGAACCGTCGTGGGATTTTCAAGGAATTCGTGAGAAATTTGCGATACGTGAACAAGACCGTCGATACCCTTTTCCACTTCAACGAACGCACCGAAAGGTACGATTCTTACAACTTTACCATGGATAACGTCGCCTTCCGCATATTTTTCAACGGCAAGGTCCCAAGGTTGGGGTTGCAATTGCTTATAACCGATGGAAACCTTCTTCGTTTCTTCGTCAATTTTAAGCACTTTGAATTGATATTTCTTGCCAATTTCCAAAACGTCGGTGACTGCCTTTGCACCCGTCCAAGACAAATCGGAGATATGGGCAAGACAATCGAAACCGTTTACGGAAACGAACGCGCCGAACGCAGTCGCTCTTTCCACTTTACCTTCAACCACGTCGTCAACGTGAATATTTGCAAAGAATTCTGCTTCTTTTGCAGCTTTTGCCGCTTCTTTCGCTGCTTTTTCTTCTTCAAGAATTACGCGTTGAGAAGCAATAATTTCTTTTCTTCTTTCATTTTTCAATTCGATAAGACGAAGACGCAATTTCTTGCCTACGTACTTTTCACGGTCTTTTACAAAACCGGGACGAATTTCACGTGCAGGTACGAATACCGTATACGAACCGAGCTGTGCCGTCAAACCGCCCTTATTGAAGCCGGTACATTCAACTTCGAATTCCTTTCCAGCAGTCACGTCAGCAAGCAATGCTTCTTCTTCTTTTACTTGCTTGATTTGCTTTTGAGAAAGCACTACGCGCGGGGATACCGCTACGACCATCAATTCGATTTCTTCACCGACTTTGCTTGCGAAGTCTTCTTTGTTATAAACTTCACAATCCACTTCGTCTTTGTCAAGCAGAACTTCTTTTTTCGTGTTCGGGAGCAACACCTCAACACCCTTTTCGTCTGCCGACGAAATCGTAGCCGTAATCAACTGTCCTTTCTTGAAACGTTGTTGATTGTCCATGTTCGCAACAACTTCAGCCATCGTTGCTTTTGCTTCTGTTTCCATTTCCATTTTTAAGAGAACCTCCTGAGTTTGCCCGTTAGGGGTACTTGCCCCCGTGACAATGCCTACCTTTTTAAATCTTTTGATTTTTTTATATTCTAAGTCGGCCGCACTTCCCAAACGAAAGACGTTTGAACAATGTTGTTTGCAGATATCGTAGAGCTTATTGGTGTTGCTACTGTTCAAGCCTCCGATTACCAACATCGCGTCACATTGCCTAGCGAGTTCGCTTGCTTCGTTTTGCCGTCCTATAGTAGTATAGCAAATTGTTTCAAAAATCTCAACTGTTTTTTCGCTGTTATTATTAAGATTTTTAATAATTTTATCAAATTTTTCCTTAGAATACGTGGTTTGGGCGACTACGCAATAATCGTTTTCGGGTAAAATCGAAAAATCGTCCGTTGGCGAGGAAAATATATACGCCTTATTATCGCACCAGCCGTTGAGCCCCACTACCTCGGGATGCGTAGGCTCTCCAACTATTATAATCGTTTTTCCGTTTTTGTGTGCTTCGCGTATGATTTTTTGCGTTCTTTTAACAAATTCACACGTGCAATCCACAATCGCAATATTCCTTCTTTCACAATCTTGATAAATCGCCTCGCCAACTCCGTGAGAACGAATAATTAGCGTTGCGCCTTGCGGAACGTCGTTAAGGTCCTCTACCATTACGAGCCCTCTATCCGTAATTTCTTTTACGACGTCGGGATTATGAATAATCTCCCCGTAAATATACGTATTTTCGGGGTTGATTGTAAGCGCCGTATCCACCGCCTTTTTTACGCCACGGCAAAAACCGCCACTTTTTGCGACGAGAATTTCCATATCTTAGTTTGCTTTCCTTTTCTTCTTTTTGGATTGTAAATATTCCGTGTGTTTAGCGTGCATTTGCAACATATGATTGCGCAACTTTTCGTCCGCCGCTAAAATTTCTGCTTCCGTCAATTTTTTATCGTAATATTCGCTCAATTCAAACGGTTCGTCAATTAAAATATGCGTGCAACGGAAAAAGCGAGGCTTCGAATAAACGACCATTGGAACAACGGGCGTTTTCGTGCGTATTGCCATGACGGCTGCGCCTGATTTAAACGGGAGCATAACCTCCTCCGTCTTATTGCGTTTCCCTTCGGGAAAAACAACTACTTTTTCGCCGTTTTTAAGACATTTGAAACAATCTAAAAGCGCGCGAACGTCGTTGCCGTCACGATTTACGGGAATTGCCTTGACCAAACGAACGAGCCCACCGACGAAAGGTGCGTCTGCCAACGATTTTTTGGGGACGTAATGCACCCCTTCCCACGTCGTCATTGCGGGATAGACGATATCGAACATTACCCTATGATTGGAAACGTAAACGAACGCCCCGTCCTTTACCTTTCTCGGTCCGTAAAAACGGAAAGGTTTAAGGATATAATAAACAGGCGCTACGATAATACGCAAAAAGTTCAAAAAATGCATAATATGTCTGCCCTTTTTATTCGCTTTTACCGTAATTTCGTATTTTTTTGCCCTTTTCTTCTGTTTTTCTTGCTTTTTTTGCTTCTCTTCCATGTCAAAACACCCTTAGCGTGCGTTAAATTTTCGATTGAATATAGCTTTTTATAGTAGCAATTACTTCTTCTATGCTCATAGACGAAGTATCTACAACGACAGCGTCTTTTGCGCAAACGAGAGGCGAGAACTCCCTTTCGCTATCCTGCTTATCCCGCGCAACGATTTCTGCGTGCAGTTTATCAAAATCGACCACTTCCCCACGCGACAAAAGCTCTTTATACCGTCTTTGCGCACGAACTTTGCTATCCGCCGTAATGAAAAATTTAAATTTTGCGTCGGGAAGCACGGCAGAACCGATATCCCTTCCGTCCAATACGCACGACATCTTTTTCGCAATTTCTCGTTGCATTTCTACCAATTTAATACGAATTACGGGATGTGCGGAGATATTGGACGCTGCCATAGAAACGGCGTTTTCACGAATTTTTTCCGAAACGTCCTCCTCGCCTAACATAGTGCGTTGCGTTCCGTTTTTGTATTCGACTTTTACGTCTAATTGCGACAAAATCCCCTTTACGGCTTCGCCGTCCTTGGTATCAACGCCCAAGCGCAAAGCTTTAAGCGCGCAAGCACGATACATTGCCCCCGTGTCCAAATACAAAATATTGTAATCTTTTGCGAGTGCTTTTGCAACCGTGCTTTTTCCGCTCCCTGCTGGACCGTCCAAGGCTATATTAAATATTTCCGAAATATCCTTTCTCAAAACCTTTGCCCCCCTTTGATAAACGTGTTTAACCGTTCTATTATCCGCTAAATCGGTAAAAAGCATTAAACGGATACACAATTTCAAGCCCCCGTCAATATCGGGCTCAATCGCGCAAAAAAGAGGCGCAAAATCATAACCGCACTCACGTGCAGATTTAGCTGGGTGATACGAGTGAATATCCGTCGTTAAAGAGAATAAAAAGCCTTTTACTTCCGCCTTTTTCAAAGCGTTTGCAGTAAAAATCTCGTCAAGCATCTCTTTTACCGCCAACGAAATTTGCTCTTTTTCGTCTTTTTCAACCGTCGTTGCACCACGAATAATCGTCATAAATCTCTCCTCTTTTGCATTGTGCTATAATTATAGCAAAAAAAATTATCGTTCGTCAAGCGTTCGCGCAAAACTCAAAATAGATTATATGGTATTTCCCGCAGAAAAGCCCGTGGAAAAGGCAATTTGCATGTTAAACCCGCCCGTAAAAGCATCAACGTCTAACACTTCCCCGCAGAATTTTAAGCCTTTTACCAATTTGCTTTCCATCGTTTTGGGGTTGATTTCTGAAACGTTTACCCCACCGCTCGTCACAATGGATTCCTCAATCCCACGCAAACTGCGAATTTTTAAAGGCAAAGCCTTTATTGTCTTTACAAGACGCCCCCTTGCCTCTTTCGTTAAAACGTTTACGTTTTGCGTTTCCGCAATGCCACACTTTTTCAAAACGAAAGCAATCAATTTTTGAGGCAACAACTCGCAAAGGGCATTACCAATTTGCTTATTTTTATACTTTTCAAAATCACGCAAAATGCGTTTATCGAGCGTCTGTTCGTCTAATGCCGGTTTTAAATCTAAAAACACTTCAAGAGAAGCAAGAGGCAAGCGATTGATAACTGACGATGCCGATAAAACAATCGGTCCCGATATGCCGAAATGCGTAAATAAAGCTTCTCCAAAGTCAGAAAACACTATTTTTCCGCTATTTTTCACGGAAATAGCCACGTTTTTTAAGGATAAACCTTGTAAAGAAAGAAAATCATCACCTTGTAAATTGATACCACAAAGCGCACTTAAAAAACGT
>SVIK01000086.1 GCA_015069525.1 Clostridiales bacterium
AACTTCGTCCAAAGTTCTGCCGTCGGGACGAACGCCGTCGAAAATCTTCGCGCGCACGATACCCTTTACGATATAGTAAATGGAATCCTTCACTTCACGGATTTGGTCGGGATAGATTTCCTTAAAATGTGCAATAATTTCTGCTTCCGCTTCCGCTTGCTTTGCTTGTCTTTCTTGTCTATCGAAAGTATCAAGCGCCTTGTAAAGTTTATCGTAGCCGTACGCTTTTACTTCTGCGTCAAGTTCTTCGGGGATATGGTAGAATTCCATTTCCTTCTTCGCCTTGCCTGCAACGGGAACGATTTCGTTTTCAATCCAAGCGCACACTTTCTTGATTTCTTCGTGGCCGAACATGATTGCGCCAACCATTTCTTCGTCTGTCACTTCGTTTGCGCCCGCTTCAATCATAAGGATTGCATCCGACGTACCAGCGAGGTTGAGGTGAATCGCGCTCTTTGCTCTTTCTTCCACGTTGGGGTTGATAACGTATTTACCGTCCACCATACCAACGACAACCGAACCCGTAGGCCCTGCCCAAGGAATATCGGATACGGAAAGTGCGATAGACGAACCTACCATAGCCAAAGGCTCGGGAGAGATGTCGGGGTCAACGGAAAGTGCCGTTGCCACGACGACTACGTCGTTGAAAATTCCTTTCGGGAACAAGGGACGGATAGGTCTATCGATAAGACGGCTGGTTAAAATAGCCTTATCGGACGCTCTACCCTCACGCTTTTTGAAACCGCCGGGGATTTTACCTACGGCGAACATCTTTTCTTCGTAATCTACGGAAAGGGGGAAGAAATCCATACCCTCTCTTGCCGTTTCGGACATACATACGGATACGTGTACTACCGTGTCCCCGCAACGTACCAAACAAGCACCGTTTGCTTGTTCTGCGTACTTGCCGATTTCTACAACGAGTTCTCTGCCCGCATAGTCCGTTTTGAATACTTTTGCTTCATTTAAGTTTGGCATACTAAATTTTCTCCTTTTTCTGTTATTCTTTTTTGTTCTTGTCCGCTTTCTCCACCCTTTTGGATTAGCGGTTTATAAGGCGACGACGGCTACAAATCTTATGCCGAAGGCTTGTCCTATCTATCGCCCTAAAATACACGAAAAAGAGCGAGTTAAAACACCCGCTCTTTCGCGTTTTGCATTATTTACGAAGCCCCAATGCTTCGATAATCGCTCTGTATCTTGCAATATCTTTTTCTTTAAGATAGTCCAAGAGACCGCGACGCTTACCAACCATCTTCAAAAGACCACGACGGGAATGGTTATCCTGTTTGTTAGCCTTCAAGTGTTCGTTGAGGTGGTTGATTCTTTGCGTGAGCAAAGCAATCTGTACTTCGGGCGAACCGGTGTCGCCTTCGTGGGTTGCAAATTTAGCAATGATTTCGTTCTTTTCCATTTCTTTTTATCCTCCTATGGAATGTATCTCGTATCACCAAGGGAAACGTGGAGAATCGATTCTCTTCGTGACCGTTATTGCTATTATAACACTTTACTTTATAAAAGTAAACAAAAAAACGAATGGTTTTCCACTTTTTTTCCGATTATTCGAAAAATTTCCGCTTTTTTTCGATAATTTCGTCTACGTGCTCGATATACGTTTTCAAATCCTTTTGCGAAGCAAAACGGGTTATCAGTCCCTTTTCGTTGAATACTCTTTTCGATACGGCGTTTGCGCCAACAGCCAAGTTATCCGCCGTTTCCTCCATAACGTCCACGTTATACACGCAAGCCTTTCCCCTCTTCGTCCAACCGACGTTTTCGTTATTCCCCGCTTGGTATTTTTGACGATACATATAATACGGCTCGTATTCGTTTTCGCTTAAAATTTTGCGCGAAGACGCTACCATGTCCGAAATGCAATCGTTTTCAATATACGAAATCTCCTCTTTGAGCTTCGCCCCCGATTTCAGCGACAAACAATGCACGGTGATGTTTTCCGCGCCCGTTTCCACCGCCTTTTGCACGCCTCTCGTAAACGTTTCCACCGTTTCCCCTTCCAAGCCCGCAATCAAATCGACGTTCACGTCAAAGTGGTATTTCCGCGCCAAATCGTACGCCTTATAAAAATCCTCTACCGTATGCTTTCTACCAATTTTAACGAGCGTATCGTTAGAAAACGTTTGCGGATTGATACAAATCCTCGTCACGCCGTATTCTTTTAAAAGCGCCAATTTTTCTTCCGTAAAAACGTCGGGACGCCCCGCTTCGACTGTATATTCGGTTTTGGGATTACAGCGCAAAATAAGCTGTTTTAAAGCCTCCAAAACGCGCCGTAAATGCACCGCGTCCAGCGCAAACGGCGTTCCCCCGCCGATATATACGCTTCGCAATGCTCCAACGCTTTGCTCCGCTTCTTTTATCTCTTTTTCCAGCGCATCTAAATACGGCTCTATAAAGCTTCTCGTCCTATCAATCGGTGCGGTGATAAAGGAGCAATACGCGCATTTCGTCGGGCAAAAGGGAATAGAAACGAACAAATCGGTATTACCGTCCTTTTTCTCGTATATCCCTTTTTGTGCATCAAGCACCGCTTGCACGAGGCGGATATTTTCCGCGCACACGCCCATTTTTTTAAAGAGTTCGACAAAATCTCGTCCCTCTTCTATCTCCGTATAAGCGAGCTTGGTAGGACGAATTCCCGTCAGCGCGCCCCAAGGCATTTTCTCGCCGTATTCCTCACTTAAAATTTGATATAAACGAAGCTTGGCAAACCGCCTTTCAAACCGCTTAAAACGAAGCTCGTCCACAATTTCCTCCACCTTATCCGCGAAAAAAAATTGCTTTCCGTCCACCTCGAAATCGTTATAAAAAACGCCCGTTTCAAAGCGGAAATGATGCACGATAGAACGCGGTTGTGTTTTAAACAACCGCGCCACGTCCAATATTTCGTTTTCGATAAATGCACAATCGGTAATCAGCATACCTACCCTATTATAAATCCGTCATAAACGGATTGGTTTTTCTTTCCCTTTCTATCGTCGTTTCCTCTTCATGCCCGGGATATACCGCTATATCGCCGTCTAATTTCGACAACTTTCGCAGGCTCGCCCGCAATTCCCCTATGTCTCCCGTAGGGAAATCCGTCCTGCCGATACTGCCCGCAAAGAGCGTATCACCCGTAAAAAGATACTTCTTTCCGTCCGTGTCCGTCATGAGATAGCACGCGCCACCCGACGTATGTCCAGGCGTAAGGATAACCTCTACGTCTATCCCGCAAAGCGTACGCTTTTCCCCATCGCCAAGCGTTTCGTCCACGTAAAAATTTTCTCTGGGCGCACCAAACGCGTCGAATAAATCGGCAATACTGCCAATAAGCGGTTTTTCCTTTGCAGAACAAAGCACCTTTGCACCTGCCTCTTGCAAAGTGGAAACCCCACCAACGTGGTCGAAATGGCAATGGGTAAGAAGCACGTATTTAGCCGTTATTCCCAGCTTCAACAGCTCCCCTTCGATGCGTTTTTGGGCGGGGTCGATAACGATAGCTTCTTTATTATCGTTTGTAATAACGTACGTATTTGCGCCGAAACCGCGCGGTGAAATCCTAATAATTTGCATAACGTTAAGATAAAGAAGTGATACGATGCACTTCGTAAATGCGCTTATCCGATTGCATTTTGCGGATAAGCAAATCTATCTCCGACGTATCGGAAATGGAAATGGTTGCGTCCACGATTGCGTCGTGATTTTTGTCTATTCTACCGTTGATATTTACGATGGAAAGTTTCAATTCCGCAACCGCCAAAGAGAGTGCGGAAAGTACCGTGCCTTGCTCCGACGCGCGGATGGAAATGTTCGCGTTGAAACGACGTTTCAAGCCCTCCTCCAATCTCCAAGAAGCAGAAAGCAAGCGTTGTTTATCGGCGCATTGGATATTCGGGCAATCCTTACGATGCACGACAACCCCTCTACCGCGCGAGGTATAGCCGATAATCTCGTCCCCAGGCACGGGCGAACAACAGCCCGCAAAGCGGACGAGCATACCCGATTGTCCGTTGATAAGCACGGCGCCGTCGCCTTTGTTTGCATATTTGTTTCCAATCGCCCCCTCGAAAACGAGTGGCGTTTCCTTTCGGCAAAAATCAATGAGCTTGAACAAAATTTGATTGACGGAAACGGAGCCGTACCCCACCGCCGCAAACATTTCGTCCTTTTCCCCAAAGGAGAAACGTTCGGATATACGCTTAAAGCTTTCATCGGTAAGGATATCGGAAAGCGTAAACCCACGTTTTTTCGCTTCTTCTTCCAACTTCGCTTGTCCAAGGCGGATATTTTCTTCCTTCAATTCGTTTTTATAGAATTGACGGATTTTCGCCTTTGCGCTGGACGATTTGATAAATTTCAACCAATCGCGAGACGGCCCTTTCGAGTTGGGCGACGTGATAATTTCCACGACGTCCCCCACCTCCAACGTGGTGGTGAGAGGCACGATTTTCGCATTGACGCGCGCACCCGTACAGCGGTTGCCCACCTCCGAGTGAATTGCATAAGCGAAGTCCACAGGGGTTGCCTCAGGAGGCAAAGAAATGACCTTCCCACGAGGGGTAAACACCAACAATTCGTGGCTGTAAAGTTCCGTTTTCAAGGCGTCGATAAATTCCTTAGAATCCTTCAAATCGCCTTCCCATTCCATCACTTCGCGAAGCCACGTAAGCTTGTTTTCAAAGCCGTCGTCTTCCGTGTTTTTCCCTTCTTTATATTTCCAATGCGCCGCGATACCGAATTCCGCTATCTTATGCATGGCTTCCGTGCGAATCTGGATTTCGAACGGCTGACCGTATTCCGTCATAACCGTCGTGTGGAGCGATTGGTATTTGTTGGGCTTTGGCGTGGCGATATAATCCTTAATGCGCCCAGGGATAGGCTTCCATTTTTCGTGAATTTCGCCAAGCACGGTATAACATTCCTTGACGTCCTTTACGATAACGCGCACCGCCGACAAATCGTAAATTTGGTCGAGCGTCTTGCCCTTGTTTTTCATCTTTTTATAAATGGAATAAAAATGCTTGGGACGGCCGAAGACTTCCCCTTTCAGCCCGTCTTTTTCCATAATTTCTTTTAATTCTTCCACGATACGATTGACGAAATCTTTGCGCTCCGACAACTTCTCGTGAATATTGTATACGAGATACTCGTACGATTCGGGGTCGAGATATTTCAAGCACAAATCTTCCAATTCGCACTTGATTTGCGAGATACCAAGTCTTCCTGCAAGCGGAGTGTAAATCTCTAACGTTTCGCTTGCCATACGTTGTTGTCTTTCATGGGAAAGGAAATTCAAGGAACGCATATTATGCAAACGGTCGGCAAGTTTTATAATGATAACGCGCACGTCCTTTGCCATCGCCACGAAAATCTTGCGGAAGTTTTCCG
>SVIK01000087.1 GCA_015069525.1 Clostridiales bacterium
CGCCTATGCAAACGCGGGAAGAAAACTCTTCGTTGTATACGTTGTCGCAACCGAGCGAAGAACCGAAGAGGGAAGAATATCCTTTGGAAAGAAACGATACGTTCGTTTCGGAAAGAACGGAAAGGGAAGAGCCTTTATTGCGTGACGATTCCGCTTTGGATAGTGGGGAATATCGTCGACACAGCAATATGGACTTGTTCTCGCCTGCAAACCCCAACGTCTTTGGTAATAGCGAAGAAAACCGTGCGTTTGCGCAAGAAACGTTCTCAGATAGAACGGCTACGCGTGAAACGGCGTTTGAGGAGCGTTCGAGGGGATTTGAAATGGAAGAAGCCCGCGACGATAGGGCAGGGATTAACCTTTTTGACGAAGAAGAGGACGACCCTTACGCTCTTCGTTCGGATTTTGACGCTACCCGCTCGATAGAAAGTGAAAGAATTGTTTTGGATGAGCCTACTCGTTTAGAAAGTAGCGATAGATTTTCCGCTTTGGATAACGGCAGGGCGACTGTGGACGTTCCGCCTCCTACGCCGGTGGTGAAACCCGTAGAAAAACCCGTAGAGAAGCCTACGCCACCGCCTCCTCCCAAGCCTCGTGTTATTCGCCCTTACGTGAAACCGAGATTGGACGATTTTGATTGTAGAGACGGCGAACCGCAAATGAACCCCGAAGAAGTGGAAGAAACCAAAGAAAATATTTTGGCGACGCTTGAAAACTTTAAAATTTCGGGCGCAACGATTGCTTCTACTACGTTTGGACCTACCGTCACCCGTTATAACGTGACGATTCCTCGCAATATTCCCCCTCAAAAGGTAGTGGCACTTGACCAATCAATAGCAATTGGTTTGCGTTCGAGTGGGGTTAATATTTATCCCAACTACGAAGACGGCGTAGTAAGTATCGAGGTACCGAATAAGGAACGTGATACCGTTCAGCTTGGCTGTATGCTTACGGGCGATACGTTTGTCAACGCGAAGCCCTCGTCCATTATGTTTGCGATGGGGAAAGACGCGGGCAATAGAAAGGTTTACGGCGATATTTCCAAGATGATACACTTGCTCGTTGCAGGTTCTTCCGGTTCGGGTAAGAGCGTATTCTTAGGCTCGCTTATTATTAGCTTGATTTATAAGTATTCGCCCGAAGAACTCCGTTTGATTTTGATTGACCCGAAGAAGACGGAATTCGTATTGTATAACAATTTGCCTCATTTGATGATAAACGAAATCATTACGGAAGCCCCGAAAGCGGTACAAAGTTTGAACTGGGCTATCGGCGAAATGAACCGTCGCTACGGCTTGTTCGAACAAATGAGCCGTTCTGGCACGTACGTTGTCAATCTTGACCAATACAACGCGCACGTTGAAAAGACGGAACGATTGCCGAAAATCGTCATTATCATCGACGAGCTTGCCGATTTGATGTTGGCAGCGAAAAAGGATATCGAAGATAAAATCCAAAACTTGACGCAAAAAGCGCGTGCCGCAGGTATTCACCTCGTCGTTGCAACGCAACGCCCTTCGACGGACGTAATTACGGGCGTTATCAAGAGCAACTTGCCTACGCGTATTGCCTTTGCTGTGGCGACCGACGTAGACTCTCGTGTTATTCTCGACCAAACGGGTGCGCAAAAATTGCTTGGTAAAGGGGACTTCTTGTACACGATGCAAGGCATCAATACGCCTGTGCGTGTGCAAAGTGCGTTCATCTCGTCGGATGATTCACAACGGGTTGTCAACTTTATTAAGGCGAATAACGAAGCGTATTACGACGAAACGGCAACGACGTATATCAACAATGCGCGCGGTGGTGGCGCTTCGGGGGATTCGTTTGGCGACGGGGATGAGGTAGAGCCCGTATATATCGACGCACTCCGCTACGTTATCATGAGCAATAGTGCTTCCATTTCCTTAATTCAACGCAAATGCTCCATTGGCTATAACAAGGCGGGTAAGATTGTGGAATGGATGGAAGAAATGGGCTACATTTCCAGCTTTGAAGGCGCGAAGGCACGGAAAGTGTTGATTACCCAAGAAGAATTTGAAAGCAAATACGGCCCGTTATAAAACAAAAAATTTCTAAAAAACTTTACAAAACAGGCATACGTTTGTCATGTTTGTTGTGATATACTGTATTTGAAGGTTGAAAATGTTAACGAAAAAGTTATTCGGCGTGATATCTCTCGGTTGTGATAAAAACCGTGTGGATACGGAAAAGCTGTTGGGCTTGCTAAAAGATAGGGGTTGTAAAACAACGGACGATTTGTCCAAAGCGCAAATCGTCGTTGTCAATACCTGCGCCTTTTTGCAGTCGGCAAGAGAGGAAGCGATTGAAACGATTTTAGAGTGTGCCGATTATAAGAAAGGCAAATTGGAAAAAATCGTCGTGACTGGTTGCTTGCCACAAAAATTCATTGACGAGTTATTCCTTCCGTTAAACGAGGCGGACGTATTTTTAGGGATTTCCGATTACGAAAAAATCTTTGAGGCATTGGAAGCGTCCTATCAAAACGACGCGCGCCAAAATTACGTAGGAAAAGGTCAGGACGGATATTCTTTATCCCGCGTTTTGACAACGGACGAACACGTTGCGTATCTTAAAATTGCAGACGGCTGTTATAACCATTGTACCTATTGTTTAATCCCTAAAATTCGTGGAAAATACCGCTCTTACCCGATGGAAAAACTTTTGGATGAGGCGGATTCGCTTGGGGACATTTCCGAATTGATTTTGGTTGCACAAGATACGACGCGTTATGGCGAGGACATCTACGGTGAAAATCGTTTCGTGCAATTGATTCGGGAACTTTCCAAATTGGAAAACATACAAAAAATCAGGCTTTTATATTGCTATCCCGACGTTATTGGGGAAGAATTGATTGAAGAACTTGCCACCAACGATAAATTGCTAAAATACGTGGATATTCCTTTGCAACACTCGGAAAATAGGGTGTTAAAGCTTATGAATCGCAAAGGCTCTCGCGAAGGGTATTTGGCGTTGATTAAACGCCTTCGCGAAAGAATTCCCGATATTGCAATCCGTTCTACGTTTATCAGCGGTTTTCCTACGGAAACGGAGGCGGAATTCGAGGGTATGCGTGCATTTATCCGCGAAGCAAAGCTCTTTAATTGTGGTTTCTTTGCGTACTCGCGGGAGCCTGACACGGGGGCGTATCGCTTGCAACCGCAGGTACATCCCAAAACGAAAGCACGGCGAGTGCGTGCTTTGTACGAAGAACAATCAAAGATTGCCGATAGTATTTTAAACGGTTTCGTTGGAAAGACGGTAGAGGTGCTTTGCGACGGAATCGATTATGAAAAAGGCTGTTTCGTTGGTAGGGCGTATTTTAATGCGCCCGACATCGACGGAAAGATATATTTTAACGTCAACGAGGCGACGCAAGGGGAGTTTTATCAAGTGAAAATAACCCGTGCGGAAAATTATGATTTATACGGAATAACGGAGGATTTTGCGTTATGAATTTACCCAATAAAATTTCTTTGGCGAGAATTTGTTTAATACCCGTTTTTATGGCGGTATTCTTTTTGGATGGGATTTTGCCTTTTAACTACGGCATATCGGCTATTATTTTTGCGATTGCTGCGCTCACCGATTTTGTAGACGGCAAAATTGCCCGCAAATATAACTTGGTCACCAATCTTGGGAAATTTCTCGACCCGATTGCGGACAAAGTGTTGATTTCTATCGCTATGGTTTTATTATTGATGTTAAAAGAAACGTTGTTTGCAGGTATGGGTGTTTCGACGAATCTGCTCTATATCCTCACCGTTATTTGCGTTTGCATTATTTTAGCGAGGGAATTGATTATCAGCGCTTTCCGTCAAATCGCCGCTGTAAGCGGTTTGGTAATGGCAGCGGATAAGCTTGGTAAATATAAAGCGGCTTGCCAAGACGTAGCGACGTTCGTGTTGATTTTGGCGACGGATTTGCTTGCGTACGGCTTAGTAGGGCAAATCGTGGCTTGGGTAGGCTTTGCCTTGTTTGCGCTCGCTACGGTGCTTACAATTATTTCGGGCATATCTTACGTGGTAAAAAACAAACAAGTTTTGAGAGAACAAGCGAACTGATAAAATTAAGGATTTACACATGAAAAACGTTTGTATCGTATGGAAAATAGAACAGTACGGTAATGCCGAACGCGGATTGAAAAACGCGCTCGACGCGTTTCGTGTGGGCGGATACGTGTTTGAAGAAACGCGTACGCTGGTTAACGTGGACGAAAAACGTTTGCTCGCAACGATAAATTCTGTCTTGGCTGAATACGATAACGTTGTCGTATTAACCCCTGCTAATTATTTAATGCACACGAAAACAGGGCTTTCTATACAGCTTGGTGAAGAGAATTTCCAAGGCGTGGCAAGCGGAGCTGGGATTTTTACGAAAAAAGAAAAATCCGTATTCGTGCTACCGCTTGACGGCGCGGAGGCGGGCAAAGAAAGGATAAGAGAGCTGGCTCTTCCGTATTTGGAACGCAAATACGGTACTCGTCTTGATAGGACGGTTATCCGTGCGGTGGGGGCTAACGAACAACACGTTAAAAACCTCTTATTAAAAGCGGGAAGCATCGATAACGGAAAGATGCAATACTTTTATTCCCGTTCTTTTGACGAGGACGTGATAGAAATTCTTTACGATGAAAACGTTTCTAAGCGCGTTGCCGATGACGTGTTGCGCGTCTTTGCAGAGGGCTTAGACGAGAGTGTTTATGCGCTCGACGATACGCCATTGGCGGAACAGCTTGTGAGGTTATTGAAATTACGCTCCAAAAAAATCAGCGTGGCGGAGTCGTTCACGGGAGGTGGCGTTGCAAAACGTATCGTTTCCGTGTCGGGTGCAAGCGAAGTGTATTACGAGGGATTGAACGTTTATGCGGAACGTGCGAAGATGAAACGTTTAGGGATAAACGAATTTGCTTTGCAATCGTTTGGTCCTGTATCCGACCAAATCGCTTACGAAATGGCGGCGAGCTTGATTGCAACGGGGGATTGTGATATTTCCATCGCAACGACGGGGCTTGCAGGGCCGAAATCGGATAGAACGATGCTCCCCGTAGGGCTTTGCTATATTGCGATTGGTACGAAGGAAAGAGTGTTCGTATACCGTTATAAGTTTGACGGAACGAGAGAGGATATTACGGAAAAAGCGATAAATTATGCATTATTTTTGGCGTATAAACAGCTGAAAAATATGTAAAATAAGGATAAGAGAAAATAATTAAACAGGAGATATAACATGGCGAACGAAAGAATACGG
>SVIK01000088.1 GCA_015069525.1 Clostridiales bacterium
GAAATTGGAAGATATGCTTCCCGTTCGTTTTGGGAACAGCGACCAAGACCCTAAATTGTACGGAATCGTCATTGATACGTCGCGTAGTATGCAAATGGCTTCCCGTTTGATTATGCTTAAAGAAGCGGCCACACAACTTTTAGAGCTGTTAAACCCCGAAGACATGGTGACGGTAGTCACCTTTTCGGGCGAGGTGACCGTATTGCAAGCGCCGACGAAAGCGAAAAACCGCGAGGCGATTGCCAAGCTTATCAACGATGCAAAACCCTCGCAGGGCACGTATCTTGGGAAGGGTATGCAAACGGCGTACGAGTTAATGAAGAATTTGCCGTATGACGAAAAGCAAGTGGTGCTCATCAGCGACGGTGCTTCGTATGGATTAGAACCCGACGACCCTGTGGCTGTGGCAAAACAAATGCTTGCCGAAGGGATTCTCACGACGGTTATCGACCCACGCGTGACGGATGAAGACCATATTAAGGTATTGCAAGATATTGCTAAGGCGGGTGCTAAAAACGGTAGCGATGCCGATTACGCCTACGAAAATTATTACCTCATTGAAAATGAAGAATCGGTAAAGGATTTGATTTTCAACGAAGTGGCGGACGATTTTACGGAGTCCGTTATCAATGGGTATAGCGTTGTCAACGTCAAGAAGAAAAAGGACGACGTAATGCAAGGCATTTCCTCTTTGCCTGCCTTATACGGCTACGTGTATTCCAAAGCGAAAGCGAGTGCAACAACGGTACTTACGACCGTTTACGAGAGGGAAAGCGGTGACGTAGAAGCGCCTATATACGCATATTGGAAATACGGAAACGGTAAGGTCGCTTCGTTTACGAGTGCGCTCAGCGGTGATTGGGCGGAGAATTGGGTGGACAATGCGGACGCAACGACGTTTTTGACAAACGTTATTCGTACGAACGTACCCGAGGCTCGCACGGCGTATCCATATTCGATTTCCGTAGAATACGATGGAAAGTACCTCGATTTAGAGGTGACGCCTGCGGTATTAAATCCTTATGCAACGACGGACGTTCATTTGACGTTGCCAAGCGGGGAAACGATAGAACAAAGGCTTACCTTCGATTCGACAAAATATTTCCGTCGTTTTGAGATAACTGATTTGGGTAAATACGAGATAAACGTTGTCTATACGTATAATGGCGCGAAAAGTGAATCGACAACTCCTTTCCACGTATCCTATTATGCAGAACACAATCGTTTTACGGCGTTTGACGCGTCTACGTTGTATTCAACGATAGGGAATCATGGCACGGTAAGTGAAAATTCTGCGCCGAAGATAGAAAACGACGTCGCGGACGTAGCAACGTACGAGCTGTCTTTTACCTTACCGTTTATGATAACGGCAATTCTATTGTACGTAGTAGACGTTATCGTACGTAAGTTGAAATGGAAAGACGTTGTAAGTTTCTTTAAGAAAAAGAAAAAAGGAGGCGTATGAGTATGAAAAATACGATGCGTAAAATCGTTCTCGTCTGTCTTCTTTTATGTACGTTGTTATTGAGTGCTTGTGGTACGTACACGCCAGCTGGAAACGGCGGAAACGGCGGGAGTGGTGGAACGAGCGGAGGCGGAAACGGTGGAGGCACGATAATCGTAGACCCTGACGATGAAGATTTGTTTACGGTGCATCTTGTTTACGACGGCAAAAAATACGTTCCTACCATTGCAATGGAAGCCTTTTGGACGGATGGATTTAGCTATCATAGGGCGCCGTTTGAGAAGGACGGCGTGGCGAGGGTAGACGGCTTGGACGGGGATTATCGAGTGACTCTTTCAAACGTCCCCGAAGGGTTTGCTTACGACCCTAGCGCGTACGTGGCAACGAACGACGGTAGACATATTACGATTGAACTGTATAAAATCCAAAAAACGGTGGGGAAAGGCACGGAGCTGTATAAGTGTATCGCCTTGAACATCGCGGGCGTATACCAAGCAGAAATTACTTCTGCCGAGCATATTGTATATTACGAGTTTGAGCCGAGAAAGAGTGGCGTTTATACCGTCGAATCGTGGGTGGATAGTACGGAAAATATGGTGAACCCGAAGCTGGATATTTACACGGGCACGTTTGCGGCGAAATACTATTCCTATACGATGGATGACGGCGGTGTAGAATCCACGTTTACGAAGAACTGCAAATACGAAGTTAAGATAGACGAAAAAGAAGTGGGAAACTGTTTCACATTCGGGTTAAAAGCGGACGCAAAGAACGGGTATCCGCAAAAGATATGGTTTGCAGTAAAGCGCGACGGCGGTTTTGAAAAGAATTGGGCGACGTCGACGTTCGTTTTACCGACGGAAGACTTTTCTGGAAAACGCGCGTTGTATGGCTATCATGAATACGATTCCTCTTACGAATTGCGTACACCTGAGGTAAAACGCAATGGCGAGTGGCAGTATGACGGTAGCTTATTTGGGCTGAACGAAACGGATGGGTGGTACCATTTATATAACGAAAGCACGGGCAAATACGACGGGCCGATTTTGTATGCGCATATTTCGACGCCTTGCCAATTTTACGGAACTGCTTTGACGGGCATTGAATACGCAGGGAATAAAAACCTTACGTTGCTTGGAAAAGGGGAAACGCGTGATAATTTCAAATTATTTATTGAAGGGTTTGGCGCAGAGAAGAAAGGTTCGTTTTGTGTGAATTTCCCGCAAAATAATGCGTACTGTCCCTGCCATGCCCCCTACCAAGGCGGTTTTTGCGCGGATGGGTGTGCGACCTGTGACGTGCAGTGCACGACGGTTCCGCAAGCGTTTATAGACGGAGACGGCGGTTATGCGGATTGGTGCAATTCCGACGGCTTATATCCTGTGACGGAAGAATTGAAAGATTTTCTTTATCGTTTTAGTACTTCGCAATTGTTATTTATGGACGGTGGCGGATACTGCGAAGGGGAGGACAATCTTTCGGGCAAAGAAATAGATTCCAAAGAAGAAGACCAATGGTTATTTGCTTGCGCATACTATGTTAAAAAATAACGTTGGTATTAGGAATTACTCAACTACGGTTTCAAAATTTGAACGAATTTTTTTGAAATAAAAATTATTATAGGAGGTCCTTTTTATGAAGAAAAAAGGCATAATGTTACTCTTGTGTCTTTCGTTGACTTCGGCTGGACTTGGACTCGTAGCGTGTGGAGAAGAAGAACAATCTCATACGCATACGTTTGACACGACGACCTGGTCCTCGGACGCAACGAAGCACTGGCATGCGGCAACGTGCGAACACTCCACGGAAAAAGCAGACGTGGACGGTCACGTTGACGAAAACATCGACGGCACCTGTGATACCTGCGGATACGACGGTGGCCACGTACATACCTTTGGAGGCGAATGGCAATCTGATGCGACGGGGCATTGGAAGAATGCAACTTGCTTCCACGACGTGACGAGTGAAGTAGAAGCACACACGGAAGACGAAATGGGGAATTGTACGGTTTGCGGTTATGACGTAAGCGACCCTGACGTTTCGACGGTAGCAAAGGCGATTGCATTTGCGACGACGCAAAAAGGCAAAGTGGAAAACGGCTCGATTGTAAAGAACGGCAATTGGTTTGGTACGATTACCGACTATATTTACGCAGACGGTTATCTCTACACCAACACGAAGCAAACGTTGAACGTCGACGAGGAAACGTATACGGAAAGCTGGTATTCTACGGACGCCAACGGCGACGTCTTTGCGGTTAGCCGTAACCAAGACGGCGAAGTGAACCGTATGACGGCGTTTGCGGATTCTATTTCTAAGGACAACCTTAGCGGTTATCAATTTGTATCCCCTGTCACGAATACCATTGGCGATTTCTATGGTTTGGAAGCGTTAATTGCAGGGCTTTACGAAGTGGGCGAAACCAACCTTAACAAAGATTTCGCGGAAAAAGTAGAAGACGGTAAATATTCCTTCTCCTACGGCTATTTTGAGGACGGACTTTACATTGTAGAAGTAGACTTCACGTTGAGTAGTGAATATTACGTTGACGAAGCAAACGTAAAAGTGACGTTTTACGGCGCTGATTTCAACTGGGAAACGTATGAATATGATTACAAATACGAAGTAATTCCTGGCGCAACGGAAGAAGACGCGGATACGTATAAGGTAAAAGAAGGCGCAGAAGGCTACGTTCAAACGAACTATACCATCACGCAAAACGTACAAGAAGTTGTAGAAAACGAATACCCTGCGGACGAAGTGCTTGTTTCTTCCTATAAATTGGTAGACGCAGACGGTACGGAAGTAGGCGACACGTTGACGATTGAAAAGGGTGAAGGAATCTATCTCTATCTTGCAGAAACAGCGCCCGACACGGCAATTGTTGAACTTACCGAAGTATTGGCAACGGGTGATGCGATTGACAATTACGAGCTTTTCGTAAACCAAGAAGATGATACGTACGGCAACTGGGCAATTCGCGTGGTTAGCTACGACGTAGGCGAATATAGCGTTAAAATCGCGGTTAACGGCGTAGAAAAGACGTTGACGGTGAACGTTATAGAAGCGCAACCTACGGAAATTATCGTGAAAGGATATACGGAAGAAGAAGGTAGGGATTGGATGGGCACGTATACCTATTACGCTCCTTACAGCGTTGGTTCTGAAATTACCGTATATGAGGGCGAAAGCGTAGTACTTAGCGCAGAAGCAAACAAGGGCGACGACGTTTCCTGTACGGCAACGGTAAACGACGTACAAGCTACGTTGGAAGAAATTGCTTGGGAAAACCCCGCAGAATACGAAAATGGCTATATTGATGCGCTCTTCCTCGACACCACGACGGCTGGTACGTATACGGTTGTATTTGCGTCTACCGCTTTGGAAACGTTGACGGAAACGATTACGGTAAACGTATTGGCTCGTCCTGACATGGCGGAAGTCCTCAACGGCAAGTATATCTATCAAGCAAACGGCTATAACGCTTGGGAAGTAGAATTCGCGCCTGATGAAGACGGTGCAACGAAAGGTACGATGTCGATTGCGCAATACGTAAACGAATACGACGAAGAAGCAGACAAAGAAGTCTTGGTGAAATACGATGCAGAGTACGCATACGCTTGGACGAACGAAGAGGGCGTTGAAAGCTTTGATATGAGCCTTGTAAACGGCTACGATTTCGGTTCTATCGTAGAAGTTGGCGAAGCAACCGCTTACGCAATTGAAGTAAACGGCAACGCGCTTGTAAAAGAAACGCTTG
>SVIK01000089.1 GCA_015069525.1 Clostridiales bacterium
TAACGTAAGCAGTACACCCTGGCTTTTGCGAATTCAAAAATTCAGCCGTCGCCATCGCGCTCGTATAGAAATGCGAGGCGGAAACTTTCAGACCCATACGTTCTAATTTCATCGACAATTCATGCGGGGTACGTTCAGGGCTATTCGTCAAAAAGATAAATTTTTTATCGTTTTCTATCAGCCAATTCACGAATTCCCGAACGCCGTCAAGAATTTGACTGCCGTGATAAATCACGCCGTCCATATCGCATATAAACGCTTTTTTATTTCGGATTTCCTGCATTTTTTCCTCTCTTAATTATCGTCGTATCTTTCAATCGAACGGATAAACGTATTCGCCTTCATAATCTCGTCTAAATGTGCCGCTGAATATGTTTTTGTCCACGTATGTTTATTATTTCTTATTCAATCAAGCCTGTCACCACCAAATTCGCATCGTCGCAAATATTCGCAACCAAAACGTCGCCAAGTGCAACGGGCTTTTTACATACCGTTGCATTAATCTTTTCCATTACTTCAAAAATTGCGTCTTTACGCACAGGTCTATCCGTTTTTACGGGTATCATTTCCCCGTCCTCCGCACGAACGGTAGAAGTCACTACTCGTTTCGGGCAAACGACCTCTGCTTCCGCATAAATTTTTCCTCTCGGACAGCTGTTTCCTACCACGGAAACCACTTTCCCATTTTCTAACGTCACTTCGATTTCGCAACCGATAGGACACTCGATACAAGTTAAAGTTTTAGTCATTTTGCACCTCCAACGAAACTTCGATATCCCCTTCAACGTCTAACAACTTCGTCTTTAAGAGCATCAACGTTTCCATTTCCCCAGGCACGGCGATTTTCTTCTTCTTTTGCATCAAAATTTTATCACCGCATTTTGCCGTAATCGTACAATCCTTAAACGTATTCGTCACACGGAAAAAGAGCTTCACGTTCCCGTCCAAATTTTTATCAATCCTTTGCGGGCAAACGTACGACACGTTTTTACCGTTGATAACGTTTACGTAATTTTGTGTTTGCTTCCCGTCCAAAATGTATTTCGCCGCGTACATACCCGCCATTTCCGCTTCTTCGGAAACGAAATCGACAAGGTCGTGCACTTGCAACACGTTTCCACATGCAAAAATACCTTCCTCGCTCGTTTCACGTGTTTGACTTACCACCGCACCGCGCGTTCTATGAGAGAGTTCTATCCCCGCGCCTTTCGTCAATTCGTTTTCGGGGATTAAGCCAACGGAAAAAAGCACCGTGTCGCAATCAAAGTGCATTTCCGTACCTGCTATCGGTTTTTTATTTTCGTCCACCTTGGAAACGACGACGCCCGTCACACGCTTATCGCCCTCGATTTTCGTAATCGTATGGTTCAAATACAGCGGAATATTAAAATCGTCCAAGCATTGCGCAATATTACGCTTTAACCCACTTGAATAAGGCATAATTTCGCATACTGCCAAGACTTTTGCCCCCTCCAACGTCATTCGACGCGCCATAATCAGCCCAATGTCGCCAGAACCGAGAATTACTACCCGTTTTCCAGGCATATATCCCTTAATATTTACGTACTTTTGCGCCGTACCCGCAGAATAAATACCCGCGGGACGCGTACCTGCAATGTTCAACGCGCCACGGCTTCTTTCTCTACAACCCATTGCCAAAATCACCGCTTTGGCTTGTAGCGTGAAAATGCCGTCTTGGGTATTGATTGCCGTTATTTTCTTATCCTTCGAAAGGGATAATACCGTCGTCTTCGTCAATACTTCGATATTTCTTTCTCGAACGCCAACGATAAAGCGAGCCGCGTATTCGGGCCCTGAAAGGCTTTCTTTAAATCTCGTCAAACCAAAGCCGTTATGAATACATTGGTTGAGAATTCCGCCCGTTTTCTCCTCGCGCTCCAATATCAAAATGTCTTTTACGCCGTTATCATACGCCGAAATTGCAGCCGCTAACCCAGCGGGACCACCGCCGATTATGACTAAATCGTAATTCGTTTTCATTTCGTCACCCCCGTCAAAAGGTATGCTCCCTTTCCGTTTTTCGTCACTTCTTCTAACGCAATGCCTTGTTCTTTGGCGATAAGCTCGGCAACGTAGGGTTGACAAAAACCACCTTGGCATCTGCCCATACCCGAGCGCGTTCTACGTTTTACCCCGTCGATATCTTTTGCGGGAGGGTTTTCACGAATTGCACGCAAAATCTCCCCTTCTGTCACTTGCTCGCAACGGCATACGATTTTACCGTACGACGGGTCCTTTTTAATGATTTCGTTCTTCTCTTCCATGGAGAGGTTTTTGAAGAAATAGTCAGGTTTTCTATTTCCGTTAAAAGCCTCGTTGCTTTCAAGAACAACCCATTTTGAAACGAGCTCTTCCACCACGTATTTAGCAATCGCAGGGGAAGCCGTAAGCCCAGGAGATTCAATCCCCGCGCAATGGATTACTCCCTTTGCGTTTTTGCTGTTTTCAATGATAAAATCGTGCCGTGAAGAATACGCGCGAACCCCTGCAAACGAGGTTATCGTATTAAACAAGGGCGGTCTTTTCGTCATCTTACTTGCTTTTTCAATCACGAACGACAATCCGTTAGCGCTCGTTTCCGTATCTGCGTGTTCTTGTTCCTCTGCGGTAGGTCCAAGCAAAATATTGTTATCTACCGTTTGCGTGACAAGAATCCCCTTGCCCTTTTGCGTCGGCGTGAAGAATAACGTATGGGAAACAAAATCCCCACTTTCTCTATCGAGCAAGATATATTCGCCTTTTCTTGCCCCAACCTCTATGTCGTTATCGCCAAACATTTTCGCAATTTTACCGCTATAAAGCCCCGCACAGTTGATAATCGTTTTCGCGTAGACCTCTTGCCCGTCATCCGATTTTACAACATAGCCGTTTTCCGTTTTTTCAATAGCCGAAACGTTAAAATCGGTGTATAACTTCGCACCGTTATCCATTGCATTACCAATCGAAGCGATTGCCAATTCGTAAGGGCATACGATACCGCCCGTCGGCGCATATAAAGCGCCCAACGCTTCGTCAGAAATATTCTTTTCCATTTCACGCAAACGAGCTTGATTGATGATTTCCAAACCGCTTACGCCGTTTTTCTCGCCACGCTCTTTTAACGCGGACAGCGTTTCCATTTCTTCTTTCGAAAACGCCACGACGAGCGAGCCGTTGCGACGGAATTTTACACCCAACTCCGCACAAACGCCTTCCATCATCAAATTGCCAGCTACGTTAAATTTCGCTTTCAAACTCCCAACGGAAGCATCGTACCCAGCGTGTACGATACCGCTATTCGCTTTACTTGCGCCCATACAAACGTCGTGTTCTTTTTCCAACAAGCAGACGCGTAATTTGTACTTTGTTAATTCCCGTAAAACAAGGCCACCGATTACACCACCGCCGATAACAATTACGTCAAACATTTTTTCTCCTTCTTTTTTGCTTGATTTTCAAAGTTATATATGAAATATATTTTATCATCGTAAACCCAACTTGTCAATATTTGGCGAGGAAAACGACAATCAATCAAAAACGATTAATTTCTTGCCCTTTTTTTTGCTATTTTCAATCACCCTTCCTTGTGATGCGCCTCCTCTTTCGCCCCTTTTTGATTCATTTTCGAAAATTTTTAAAAATCATACTCAACCACAAAAGTTGATTGTTTTTGATTGTTTATCAATATAATAGCCACATATTGACTGCCAACAATCATCGTGTTATAATTTTTATATATAAACTTGTATGATAATTATCAATTTACATAAGATAAAAGAAAATGATAAGTTTCATATACGAGCAATTTATCTAGGAGATGAGGCGCAAATGATTAAAAACGAACGCCAACAAGAAATATTAGATATCTTAAAACGTTGCAATTACGTAAGCGTTGAACAGCTTGCCAAAATGACGTATTCCTCCCCTCCTACTATACGACGGGACTTAAATTATCTGCAAGAAATGGGATATCTCACGAGAAACCACGGGGGCGCAACCTTGCCGTTGAATCCCTATTCCTTTATCCCGTCCGACCTTCGCGCAAAGTTGAACACCAATCAAAAGAAAGCTATTTGTCGTGAAGCCGCCAAATTGATTAAGGACCATAGCATTATATTCCTTAACGAGTCCTCTACCGTTCAATACTTAATTGAATATATTAAGGATTTTAAGGACCTTACCGTTATTACAAACAGTTTAAGCGCTTGTGAAAAATTGAACAACTACAATATAGATTTTTACTGCACCGGCGGGCATATCACCCATGCGAATTGTTTTACTGGGCTTCAAACGGAGAAATTCATCCGCCATTTCAACGCCGACCTTTGTTTCTTCTCCTCACACGGCATTTCTAAAAACGGCGTAATTATGGAAAACACCGAAAGCGAGCCTTTAATCACTTCCGCCATGATTGAACAGTCCCAACAAGCCGTTTATCTTTGCGACGAAAGTAAGGTGGGGAGATTTGCAAACTACAACATAACAACTATTAACGCAATTGATAAAATTTATACAACTGCCACCTTGGATATGTTCGATTCGATAGACGAGAAGAAAATTATCAACGTGCCGATGAGCAAAATCAATCAATAATATCCTATCAAAATAAATAAAAGTTCTCTTTACCGCAAATAAAGAGAACTTTTTTATTTTGTGTTTAGCATCAAACAATCGTTTTTACAAACGCGTAATCTTCCATTAGCAAATTGCTCCTCCCATCTACCCAAGTTCCCTCACGTTCAAAGGAATTTCTCGATACAAAAAGGCATTCTTGCTCCAATGTATGGAAAGGTCCTAAAAGGTTTCTTGCACCCACCGTCAGCGTAATTGTTATTTCATTTTTGCCCTTACGAAGATATTTGGATATATCCAAGCTATTTTCAAACATCAACGTCCCTGCAACGTTTCCATTAACCTCCACTTTGATAAGATGGAAGCGTTTATTGATTAAAAGCGCATAATCGGTATCTTCAAGTTCTACGATTTGACGCAAGACTATATCGCCCGTAAAGAAGGGAAATCCTTCCGTTATCAAACAACTT
>SVIK01000090.1 GCA_015069525.1 Clostridiales bacterium
AACGAGTTCCGCCTTTCCCAACTGAAAAAAATCGGCAAACAAGCAACGATTGTCGGCGTGTTGCAGGCGGTCATTACGACGCTTTTGGTAGACGCAATCCTTATCGCTTTGCACTTTATTATGCCCGACGTTCTCCCCTTAGAGGCGACGATTATCCTCGGCGCAATCGCTTCGGCGACCGCCCCCGCCGCCACGCTTATGGTCGTAAAACAATACAAAGCGAAAGGCAAAGTGACCGATATCCTTTTGCCCGTCGTTGCACTTGACGACGCGGTAGGCTTAATTCTTTTCGCGGTGTCTTTCGGCGTAGCGAGAGGGCTCGCTTCCGGTGCAGTAGACGTAGTATCCATTATCGTCAACCCGATTATTGAAATCGTCGCTTCGCTTACGTTAGGCGCGCTCATGGGTTATCTTTTCAGCTTCCTTGAAAGATTTTTCCACTCCCGCTCCAAACGTCTTGCCGTGTCCGTAGCTTTCGCGCTTTTGACGATTGCGTTTTCCAAGCTCCACTTTGATATCGGCTCGGTTCATATCGGTTTCTCCCCCTTGCTCACCTGCATGATGCTCGGCACGATTTTCTGCAACGTCTGCGATTTCTCCGAAGAGCTTATGGACAGAGTAGACCGTTGGACGGCTCCCCTTTTCATTATCTTCTTCGTCACAAGCGGTGCGGAATTGGATTTATCCGTATTCACAAATATCTTTATTATCCTCATTGGCGTAGTGTATATCCTCAGCCGTTCGGCAGGAAAATACAGCGGAGCGTTGCTCAGCTCTAAGATGGCAAAATGCGACGATACGATAGTGAAATATCTCGGCATCACGTTATTGCCTCAGGCGGGCGTAGCGCTCGGTATGGCGGACATGGTAAAAAGCTCTGCGGAATTCGGCGGTACGAACATCGCGCAAATCGTCGTAAGTATCACGTTGTTTGCCGTGCTTGTCTATGAATTGGTCGGCCCTGCGCTTACGAAAATGGCGCTTACGAAAGCTGGCGACATCAACCCCGAAGGCAGAACGAGTGCCCGTCACGAGCACGCCAAAAAGAAAGCGTTGGCAAAAGCGCATTCCCAACAAAATAATTGATTTACGGTTGTATAAAGCGAACACGGCTCTTTTCGAGCCGTGTTTTTCGTTCTCGTTATTCACACGCTAATACGTGCTTTCAAGCGAACCGTTGCCGAAAGCAAAAAACCACCACCCTTTCAATGGGTGGTGGCTTTTTGGTCGAGGCGACGGGATTTGAACCCACGACCTCTTGGTCCCGAACCAAGCGCGCTACCAACTGCGCTACGCCTCGTCCTTTCTCAACCACGAGAAACGCATACATTATAACAAATATATTTTTACTTGTCAATTCTTTTTACGCCCGTGCAGAAAGTATTTTCAAAAATAATCCTTACTCCTTTTTTAAGGCGCAAACCCCTTTATTTTCCTGCAAGATACGCCACCGCAGAATGCGCCGATACGTTTCCTTCGCCAGAAGCTTTCGCGTATTGGTACGGCCGTCCCGTGCAATCCCCACAGGCAAAACATCCCGCCAAATTCGTCTTACAATCCCTATCCACTTTTACGTGCCCGTTCTCCATTTCCAAACCAGGCACTAATGCCGAAGGCGAAATGGCACTCTTTAAAAAGAAGACGCCGTCCACCGCAATTTCTTTATCCTTAAATACCAACGAGGAAACTTTCCTTTCCCCTTGTACCCCTGTGGGAAAACCACGCACGATTTCTACGTTCTCCCTCGTTATGTTCGCGTCTTTATATACGGGCACGAAATACACCTTTCCCGCCAAATCGGCAAGGTACTCCGCCTCGTGTTCAAACTCCTTCGAAGCGCAAACGACGGCAATCGTCTTATCCTTATACAAAAAACCGTCGCACGTCGCGCAATAGCTTACCCCACGCCCTAAAAATTCGAGCTCGCCAACAATCGGCTTCACCGCCTCCACTCCCGTAGCTAAAATTACCGACTTCGCCTCGAACGTTTCTTTGTCGCATGCAATTGCATAATGCGTCCCCAGCATATACACGCCCGTCACCGTTTTTTCCGTAATTTCAATGCCCATCTCCGCAATATGTGCGGAAAACGCTTTGGCGAGTTCTTCCCCGCTCACGGCAGGAAGCCCAGGGTAATTGCGCACCAATTCCGCCTTACGGATTTTTTCCGAAAGCGCCTTTTTCCCAAACCAAATGAAATTTTTATGCAAACTTTTCAGCGTGACCGCCGCCGAAACCCCAGCAGGTCCTCCGCCAATAATCGCTACGTCGTACATACTTTTTCTCCTATCTTATCCCAACAGCAAATCCATAGCAAGCATCAAGCAAAACCCAACGAGAAGAGAATACGTCGCCCCACGCTGACTGCCGTGCGCGTGCGTTTCTGGTATCATTTCGTCGCTGATAACGTACAGCATCGTCCCGCCCGCAAAAGCGAGTGCAAACGGCAATATCGCCACGGATATACTCACGGCAAAATAGCCAATCAGCGTCCCCACAACTTCTACAAGCCCCGTCGCCAGAGCGCATAAAAACGTTTTCTTTTTGGAAACTCCCACCGCAAGCATCGGCCCAATAATTACCATACCTTCGGGGATATTTTGAAGAGCTATACCCCCCGCTATCGTAAGTGCCTGTGCCGTATTGCCAGAGCCAAACCCCACGCCGGCAGCTATCCCCTCGGGCAAGTTATGGATAGCAATTGCCAATACGAAAAGGAGCACCTTATTCAAATTGGAATTTTTATGTTTTTCCTCGTCCCCGCCCATTAGTTTGTGCAAATGTGGCACGAGTTTATCTACGAAATTAAGGCACACCGCCCCTGCAAAAATACCGCCGACGGCATACAGCAAACCCCATTTTCCGCCGTAATCAATCGAGGGCAATATCAGCCCTAATATCGCCGCCGCCAGCATGACGCCTGCCGCAAACGACATAACGATATCCGAAAATTTATGCGATATATTTTTGAAAGCAAACCCGATTGCAGAACCGATAACGGTTGCGCCTCCAACGCCAAGCGCCGTCAATAATACAACGTCCATAGTCTCTTCCCCTTATCTTAATAGCCCAATAAATCGTGTAAAACGGGCGTAATAATACTTGTGATAACCTCGTATCCTTTGGGAGTAAAATGTCCCCCGTCTATCGTATAATCGGCGTATACTTCTCCGATAGAAATATCGAATAACGGAGTAAATAAATCCACAAACGTAAAGCCGTACTTTTTCGCATACAACTCTATTTTTACGTTGTTCAACGTAGCCGTTTCGTTCCAAACGCCCCAATGTTCACCGCCCATTGCCGTCATAGAAAGAAGCACCACTTTCGTTTGCGGTAAATTTTTTTGCAAACCGATTAAAAGGTTTTCGTAATTTTCAAACATCGTATTGGGATTATTCGCCCCAATCAGCATAACGACGACTTTCGGTTTCAAATCGTATACGGAAATTTGCATACGTTTTTCCAAATCGAAAGTGGTATTTCCACCAATGCCACGGTTCGCCGTCACGTATTGCGGATAATATTTTGTAAGGTCGTATAAATCCGTAAGACTATCTCCAAAGAACGCCACGTCCACTTCAAAATCGGCATATTTTTCGTTTTCTTCTTCGTATAACGCAAACTTGGCGTCATGGTACGCTTGCACTTGTTCTTTCCGTTCTTTTTGTTCCTTGCAAGAACGAATACCCCAAATTCCAAGCGTGGAAAACATAACGAGCACAACCACTAAAACGCACGCTGTCACGCCAAGCGTAATTTTCTTTTTTTTGCTCCACATACCCCTTCCCCCCAGACAGCATATTTTTTATAGTATAGCATAAAAATAGAAGAAATTCAATAATTTCCATAAAAAAGCAAGGAAAAAAGCGTTTACAATTTAAAAAAAGACGTGTATAATATAGTAGCACGCTAAAAAGCGGTTGAATACGGGGGTGTCACGGATTCGATTGCCGGTGAGCAAAGGAATAAGCATACCGCAGATGGAAAGACTGCGTTAAAACGGTCCAATTAAATATAAATGCTAGAAATCAAAAAGCAAACTACGCTCTTGCAGCGTAAATTCGTTTATTAACGAAGCGTCACGCCCAATTTATCCGTCAGTTGGGGTCGTGGCGTCAACAAGACGGAAAGCTCTCCAAAAATCGGAAAGTGTTTTTGAAAGAGTACTTAGCTTTCTGCGTTGTATAAAGCGTGTTTACCCGCGTTATGCAATCAAGAAAAATAGATAAACTACGTATGTAGAAAGTTTTTTTGTAGCCGAGTAAGACGTGGGTTCAACTCCCACCACCTCCACCACAAAACTAAAACCGTCCTTGGGGCGGTTTTTATTTTTGTATGTATTACGATTTGTGGTGGGTGTTGAGGGTAGGAGCCGTTTTGCGAGAGCAAAACGCTTTGCCAACGCTACTTTCTATCACAATATATTTGACGGCAAAGGACGCCATTGATAATGGCGGAGCGGGGCGCACTGCTAAAAGTGCAACTCCCACCACCTCCACCACAAAGCTAAAACCGTCCTTGGGGCGGTTTTATTTTTGTATGTATTACGGTTGACGGTAGAAGAGTCGTCAATTTCCCACCGTTTTAATAAAAATAAAAAATATTTTAGAAAAAAAGCGATAGTCCCCCATTGACAAACAAAAAATATACGTTATAATACGCCAAAACAAACGAATCCGAGCGGGTTCGTTTGTTTGCTTTATTTTAGGGGGTATGCTATAATGGGACTACTAAACGAAATAGCGGAAAAGCTATTAAAAAACTTTTTATCGCTAAAAGAAGACGATTGGATTACATGGATAGCGCAACCAAACGATTGGCAAGACTCTTGCGATAAGTTTAACGGTTGTTATTTTATTGTAAAGCAAATGCCGAAATATCCACAGCATCCAAGATGTCAATG
>SVIK01000091.1 GCA_015069525.1 Clostridiales bacterium
ATAATTGTTTGAGTCTATAATCGTTTTGCTTTTTGAAAATAATTTTTATTTTTTTGCACAAAACTATTGACAGGGACGGAAAATTATGGTATTCTATAAATAGGATTTAGTCCTAATTAAAATAATAGGAGAAAGAAATATGTTGAAAATTTATCAATGCGAAAAATGCGGAAAAGTATTTATTTCGAAAGAGGAAGTAAAATGTGAGGGCTGGAAGGAGCTTGTTGCTGGTGCGGTGGACGCGTCGCAAGAAAAGCACGTGCCAATCGTCACGAAGAAATGTAAACAAGTGAAGGTGGACGTGGGGAGCGTGGCGCACCCGATGACGGAAGAACACCTTATCGAGTGGGTGGTTTTGGAAACGGAAAAGGGGTATCAAGTGAAATACCTTTCGGCAGGCGAAGCACCTGTATGCACGTTCTCGCTTACGGACGGGGATAAAGCGGTGCGCGTATATGCGTATTGCAACCTTCACGGCTTGTGGGTATCCTGACGCTACTGCCAAATCTTTCCATCTTTCGTGGCGTGTCGCCATAGCCAAGCCTTTCTATCTTTCGGTATCGCTTGGGTGAAGTACTGTCGCAAAGAATAAAATATAAAGAGGAATTATTATGATTGAAAATCAAGCTATGTACAAAATCAGTTATGGGCTGTTTATGTTGACGACGACGGACGGGGTGAAGCAAAACGGGTGTATCGTAAATACCGTTTCGATGATTACGGACGAGCCGAAGCGTATCGTCGTATTTGTCAATAAAGCGAATTATTCGGAAAAGATTTTGCGCCAAACGGGCGTGTTTAACGTGTCTGTCTTGACGGAGAAAACGCCGTTTGACGTGTTCAAGCAGTTCGGTTTTCAATCGGGGAAAGACGTGGATAAATTTGCGGACAAGACGTATCCCAAGACGGAGAACGGGCTGTATTATTTGCCCGATTTTGCAAACGCGGTAATCAGCGCGAGGGTGGTAGATAGCTACGATTACGGCACGCATACGCTTTTTGTGGCGGAGGTGACGGAGGCGAAAAAGCTTTCGGATGATAAATCGACGACGTACGAATATTATCAAAGCAATATCAAACCCAAACCGCAAGCAAAAAAAGAAGAGAACGGTGTGGAAAAATGGGTGTGCAAGGTGTGCGGTTATACGCATGAAGGACCGCTTCCCGAAGATTTCGTTTGCCCTTGGTGTAAACACCCTGCAAGCGATTTCGAGAAAGTAAGCTAAAAAACGACAAGCTTCGAGGGATTTTTTATTCACTTGGAAAAAACAGGAAAAAATTTCGCTAAAAAGGGGCAAAAACGCCAAAAAAAGACTTGACATAGGTTTTCGAAATTGCTATAATTACGGGGTAATGATTAAACGCATCGGCAAAGGATGGTGAAAAAGCATGTCCACGGTTAAAGTAGGAGAAAACGAAAACGTTGAAAGCGCATTGAGACGTTTTAAGAGAAAATGCTCCCGCGACGGTATCATCGGCGACCTTCGTAAAAAGGAATTTTATGAAAAACCTTCCGTAAAAAGAAAGAAGAAGTCGGAAGCCGCTCGTAAGAGAAGCAGAAACTAACGAAAGATAAGAGCTCACAATTATGTGGGCTCTTTTCATTTGCAAAATGTCGAATATGGACGGAAAAAGTGGAGAAAAACAGGAAAGGAGAGGGCTATGTCGAAAGAAGTCAATACACTCAAAGAAGAAGCCAGAAAAGCCAAGGCAAGATTGAAAAAGGGTTTTTGGACGGAGTGCAAAGAGGACAGGGACGAACGGCTGGAAAAAGCGCGCGAATTGGGCGAAAACGAGAGCAAAGTGAATAGGTATTTTACCGAGCAGGTTTCTAAACAAATTTCGGGCGTGAAAGAGGACGAGTTCTATCTCCGCGTGAAACAAATGCTACTTTCCGACGGAGAAGTGAGCGACGCTATCGGACGGCTTACGGACAAGCCCTATTTCGATACGCTTTCGTATGAGGAAAAACAACGCTACACTCTTTCTTTAAGCGAACGCTATCTTCGCGCGTTAGAGCGTTTCCGTCGCGAGTGCGAATTTGAAAGCGTTGATAAAAAGGCGTGAGGGCGAAAAGGCAGGGATAGTTCCCTGTCTTTTCTTTTAGAAAAGAGTGGCGCGGATTTTACGAATATACTTGCCAAAAAACGCAAAATATGGTATAATAATTCTGTTATGGTACAGATAGAAGAATTGCTTGGAAAATTGAACGATGAACAGATTAAACCCGTTTTGGAAACGGAGGGGGCGGTGCTCGTTTTGGCGGGCGCGGGGAGTGGGAAAACGCGCGTTTTGACCTCCCGTATCGCCTATCTTATCGAAGAAAAAGGTGTGCCGGATTCGGCTATTCTCGCCATTACCTTTACCAACAAGGCGGCAAAAGAAATGCAGGAACGTCTTTCTGCAATTACTGACGTTTCCCGTTCTTGGGTATGCACGATTCATAGTATGTGCGTGCGCATTTTGCGTATGTATGCAGACGAGGTGGGGATTGGTGCGAATTTCTCCATTTACAGCGAAGTGGAAAGAAACAACATTATTAAAAAGTCCTTTCAAGAGTGCGATTACGACGATGAAAAATTGTTGAAATCGGTGAAGTTTCATATTGCCAATGCGAAAATGCTGGGGTTTGACCCCGACCGCTACGCCGAAGAATATGCGGGCGATAACGATATCGAGGACGTGACGAAGGTGTACAAGCGTTATCAAAAGCATTTGCGGGAAAACAACGCACTCGATTTTGACGATTTATTAAACGAAACGAGGCTGTTATTGCGTAAAAACGAGGACGCGAGAGAGTATCTTGGCGGAAGATTCCGCTATATCCTCGTAGACGAGTTCCAAGATACCAACGCCGTACAATACGAGATTGTAAAACTGCTTTCCTCCGTACACGGAAACATTTTTGCCGTGGGCGACGACGACCAATCTATTTACGGCTGGCGTGGGGCGAAGATTGAAAATATTTTGCATTTTGAAAAGGATTTTAAGGGTGCAAAGGTGTTCAAGCTCGAACGCAATTACCGCTCGACAAAACATATATTAAAGCTTGCCAATACCGTTATTAAAAACAACGGACACAGAAAAGACAAAACGCTTTGGACGGAGAACGACGACGGACAAGACGCCAAGGTGTACGAGGCGGAGGAGGAAAGCGGTGAAGCGCGCTATGTTGCGCATACTATCGCAGGGCTCCTTCGACAAGGGTATCAATACAGCGATTTTGCCGTACTGATGCGTCTTAACGCACTTACCCGTTCGTTCGAACAAGAGTTCACGGGGGACGGAATTCCGTATAAGGTTTTCGGGGGTTTTAAGTTCTTCGAAAGAAAAGAAATCAAAGATTTGTTGGCGTATTTACGGCTTATCAATAACCCTTTCGACAGCGAGGCGTTGACGAGAATTATCAATTTCCCCAAGCGCGGAATCGGTGCGAAAACGGTGGAGACGCTACAAAATTACGCGTACGAAACGGAGCTTTCCGTGTACGACGCTTTGCTTGATTTGGATACGCTTGGGTTTACGGGCGCAACCAAACAAAAGTTAATCGATTTCCGCGATATGATTAAGGGCTGGATTATTGACAGCCAAGAGCTGGCTGTAAACGAGCTCGTAAAAAAAATCGTGGCGGAAACGAAAATGCGCGAGGCGTATGCGGACGATTCGGACGAGAGCATTAATAAGCGCGCAAACATAGAGGAATTTATCCAATCGGTGGACGAATATTGTAAGCTCAATCAAGGGGCAAGCCTCACCGATTATCTCAACCAAGTGACGCTTTCTTCCGATACCGACGAAATGGACGATGGGAATTACGTCACGCTTGCGACGATTCACTCGGTTAAAGGATTGGAATTCAAGTGCGTGTTCATTTGCGGTATGGAAGAGAATATCATGCCCGTATCGCGTGCCGTGGGAAACGACGACGATATGGAAGAAGAACGCCGTCTTATGTACGTGGCGATTACCCGAGCGAAAGAAAGGCTGTGGCTTACCCGCTCGAAGAGTAGATATCTCTACGGCAGGAGAGAGCCGTCTATGCGTTCCCGCTTTTTGAAAGAGCTGTCCAAAGAGCTGGATATGCCGAGAGAAACGAGGCGTTCGCCTTACGGCTACGACGGCTACGACGACCCTGAAAACTATGGAAATTCTGCTTACGGTGGGGGCAGGTACGAGGCTAACGATTATTACGGCGGAAGAAAGACGTCGTTTGGCGGGGGGTACGGCTCGTATGGCGGTTCTTCGTACGGCTCTTCCTACGGAAGGGATAACGACAGGCAAAATTCGGCAATTAGCCGTAGCGTATGGAAAGGGAATACGTACGGCGGGGGCAGTTATGCCTCGACGCCTAGTTATGGAACGGGAAGAACGCAAAGCGCGGGTACGCAAAAGAGTAGTTCTTTCGTGTTTGGAGGCGCGGGCAAGCCTACGCAAAGGAGCATGGGCGCTGGGAAAGATTTGTCTGCGTTTAAGACGGGTGTAAAGGTAAAGCATCCCAAATTCGGCATAGGGACGATTGTAAACGTGCGCGGTATGGGGGCGAATATGATTTTGGATATAGCCTTTGAGGGCTTGGGGATTAAACAACTTTCAGCTAATTTGGCACCGTTGACGGTGATGGGATAATGGCAAATCTCTTAAAAAAGACGGCTCTGCTGTCAATTCACTCTAAATAAGGGGCAAAGATGGATAGACAAAGACAACTTGTGGATATTCTTAATAAGTGGGCGCACGAGTATTACGTGCTCGATAATCCCACCGTGTCGGATAAGGAATACGACGCCTTATACGACGAATTGCGTGCGCTTGAA
>SVIK01000092.1 GCA_015069525.1 Clostridiales bacterium
ATATTTCTTTCTCCTATTATTTTAATTAGGACTAAATCCTATTTATAGAATACCATAATTTTCCGTCCCTGTCAATAGTTTTGTGCAAAAAAATAAAAATTATTTTCAAAAAGCAAAACGATTATAAACTCAAACAATTATATTTATATAATTTCTCGTTCAAATATTCTATGGCGGTTTGCAATTCGCACTCGTTTTCGTAGTTATCGGTATACACCTCGACAAGAAGCGCGCCGTCAAACCCCACGTCTTTTAGCCGTTTAACAAGAGTATCGAAATCAAACGAGCCTTTCCCAGGCAAGCGCATTTTTCCATTGTTATCGCAATCGGACACGTGCACGTAAGCAATTCTTTCGCCCATTTCCGTAAGGTAGTTTTCGTACGGCTCGCCCGAAATTCTTGCTTGTTTAATATCGAGCACACCCAACAGCGAGGGCAATTCTTTTGCCAGCTTTTCAAACACGCCCACACGATTATACGTTGCCCACTCCACGTTTTCAAGGCACAGCTTTACGCCGTATTTTTCACACGCGGAAAGAATATCTTTAAACCCCTCTATCATCCTAACGAAATTATCGTTTTCACCCGAGCGGGAAGCCTTTTTCACCCTTGCCGTGCCGTGAAAAGTGTAATACGGCGCCCCAAGTATTTTCGCGCCCTGCATCACTTTGTCCAACCAATAGAAAGCGTCCGCACGCACACGCGGGTGCGCGTTAAAGAGTTGCGGTTCGTACTGCGTATTGAGGATATGCACGGAATTGATATCCAAGTTTCCCTTGCAACGCAACAGCGTGTTTGCAAATTCCTCGCCGTATTCGGAAAAGGACGTAAGAAAGACCTCGGCAGTTTTCACCCCAAGCTTCTCCAATAAAGGCAAAGCCTCCTCGTTATTTTTCCGTAAAAACAGCGACGCTGTCGAAACACCTGTTTTCATATTTCTTCCCAATCGTACAATTATTCTTGCTTCTCTTGTTTTTCTTTGTCAGCGAAAAAAAGAACGGTCAATCCCCCCGCCAAAACCACGGTTATGCATCCGCCGACAACGGAAAAATAATCCAAGCCAAAAAGCAATGGTGCCAATGAAAAAAGGACACTAGCACACAATACCCCTTTTGCTATATTACTAACAATTCTTTTGCCCGTGATAGCGTACACAATCAAGAGTGCAACGCTCACGCACGAGAGTATCGCCGTAAGCATGGGCGCGAAATTCGCATAGCCAAACGGGATTAAGCTAAAATAAGAATGCAATTCTCTAAACCGTTCTATACTCCCGTTCTCCGCTTGATACGCAAAATTGCAAACAGCCCCATAGGGCAAAATTTCCAAGACGACGGCTATTATCGGTAAAATCAAATATAATACTCTTCTCTTCATTGCGCCCCCCGTTTTCCTATCAATCTACGTAATACACCCAATTTTCCTTTCTGTCTTTTGCTTGAGGCTGAATATCCGCATACCCAATTACGCAGTTGCCAATCCCCTCGTAATCGCCCTCGATACCAAGCTTTGTCAAAATCGCCTTGCCCTCTTCTCTTTCAAACGTCTGTTTTGCCCTATGAATCCAACAGCTCCCCAGCCCCAAAGCATGCGAAGCGAGCATCAAATTCCCCATAACGAGCGAGCCGTCGTAAAGATACGTCGACGCGTTTTTATCGGCAAGCACGACGAGCACGCAAGGCGCACCGTAAAACGGGTCCGTCCCTTCCGCGCCCATAATTTCCGCGTTGACTTTGGAGAGCGTCGCAATCGTTTCCTTATCGGTAATCGCCAAAATAATCGGTGCTTGGCGGTTGCGTCCCGTAGGCGCCCACGTCCCCGCTTCAACGATTTTTTCAATCAATTCCTTTTCCACAGGCGTATCCTTGTATTTTTTAACGCTTCTTCTCGATTTAATAAGTTCCAAAGTTTCGTTCATTTTTCTCACTCCTGATATTGTAATTTTTCTACCGTCCAATTATCGAGCACCTTTTGCATATCCTTTGCAATCTCCTTTGCACCCTCCAAATCGTGGTATAAGTAATTTCCGCACTCTTTGCGGGTATTGCCTGGAATATCCCCCGCAAACGTAGCGATAAACGCCATGCTTTCTTGCACGAGTGCAATTGCCTCCTCGTGAGAAAGCGTATCTCTCACAAGCAAATAAAACCCCGTTTTACACCCCATTGGCCCAACGTAAACGATTTTATCGCCGTGCTCGCTATTGCGGGCAAAGGTAGCGAATAGATGCTCTATCGTATGCGCAGAGCGCATAGAAAGATACTCTCCGCCGTTTGGGATTTTCATACGTATATCGTACGTAATCACGTCGCCGTCTATCCTCGACACGTACATACCCTTTTGTAATACGTCGTGATTGACGGTAAAGCTCGCTATCTTCTTCATACCGTTCCCTCCCGTTTTGCAAGGGGTAAGTATTCGACGACGCAAGCAGATAACGCCAAATACCGCCAAGATTTCAAACGGAGTGCGGTTGCCTCGAAGAAGAATAAATCCACCGCTTCCCATAAGAATACCCAAGCAAAAATATCAATCACTTCCGACAAAACTGCGGTATGTCGCCCTGCAACCTCCAACGCAATCATCACCGTCAAGGCAAACACGCCGACAAGCGCCATCAACGTCGCAATTATAAACAGACGTTTCTTTTCCCTGTTCACCGCCTCAAAGCGTTCCTCGTAATACACTTTTATCGCTTCCTTGTACGCCTTTTCTTCTTCCGCCGTTATCACGTTGCTATGCACGCGCAGGCGCACTTGCTCTTTCACGGGCACCGTTTCCAAGCTCCTTTCTATAAACCGCGAAGCGTCTTCCGAGAGTTCGGCGTTAGAGCGCAAACTGTACGGGGATAAAAAATCGTCGTCGCTGTGCACGCAAAAATCGACGATAACTCTCCCTTCGTCGTCCCGTTCCTTATCCAAAACCCCTTGGCGGTTTTGCAATTCTCTACGAATTTCCTTTAACGATTTTATCATCATTATTCTCCGTAAACTTTCTTATAAATATGCTCGGCATACGCCTTTGCGACGTTTACCCCACTCACGCGCTCGATTCCCGCAAAAAACGCGTTGGAATTCACCTCGCAAACAATCGGCGTGCCCCCGCGTCCAAAAAGCACGTCTATCCCGCAGTAATCCAAATCCAATTCCTTTGCAATCTGTTCGCAAATAAGTTGCATTTGGAAGGGAGGTTCGTATGCGCTTCCCTCACCGCCCAGTTCAATATTGCTTCGAAAATCCGTTTGCGATTGGCGGAGCATACAGGCAACCACCTTTCCCCCCACCAAAATCACGCGCACGTCTTTGCCAAAGCTCGTTTGCACGGCTTCTTGGAAAAGATGCGGTTTGCATTTTAACTTCTCCATCAAGGCAAGTAGTTCTTTTCTGTTCCTTGCCAAATACACCCCTTTCCCTTGCGAGCCAAAGCACTCCTTTACCACGATGGGATAAGCAAAGAGCCCCTCTACCCTATCCACCGTTTCCTTTCGAATCGGTTCGTCCGCGTGATAGCATAAAAGCCCGCTCACCGTCTTAGGCATGGGTATATTTTTCCCCGACAGAGCGATATACGTTTGCATTTTATCATCGCAAACACGGATTGCTTCGTGGCAATTAAACAGCCTCAGCCCTGCTTTTTCCAGCATTTCCGACGTATATTTATCCTTGTCGAAATACACGCAAAAATCATATTCGTTTGCGATATTCGAACGCAGTTTATCCTTGTCAATCATCGCAAAAAAACCGTCGTTGCGTTTAATTTCCGTATCGACGCCCAGCGCAAGGAGCTCCTCTTTCATGCGCTCCGCTTGGGAAAACTGCGACTCGGATTGCAAATAGGCGTTGATTAAAATCAACGCCTTTTTTCTACCATTTACCATTATAAAACCTTTGCTCCCGCGTTTTTCAACACTTCCACCGCCTTTTCGGGGTTCACCGTCTTAAACGCGATTTGTGCATGTCCGTCCTTGTCCGCGAACGAATACATATATTCAATATTTACACCGTTATCAGAGAGCGCAATCAATTCGTCCGCAAGCGCACCCGCTTTATCGGGCACTTCGATAGCCACGAGCTCTATCAAAGAGCATAAAAATCCCGCCTCTTTCAACGCGTTCATCGCGCGCTCGTTATCTTCCGCAATTAAACGGAGAATTCCAAATTCCTTGGTATCGGCGATAGAAAGCGCGTCCAAATTGACGCCAGCTTTTTTCAACACTTTGCAACAATCGCTAAGTCTGCCTTCTTGATTTTCCAAAAATACCGCAATTTGTTTTACCATATTTTCCACTCCTTATAACTTACGTTTATCCGTAATTCTCTTTGCTTTCCCCTCGCTTCTCGCCACCGTACCAGGGGATACGAGCGTGATTTTCGCACTCACGGAAAGTGCGGAAGCCATATCGGCGGAAAGCCGTCTTCTAATTTCCTCCACGTGCGCCACTTCGTCCAATTTCACGTTCGGGGAAAGCTCGACGACGATTTCCATCGTATCGAGATTGTTCACTCTGTCCACGTTGATATGGTAGTTGGGCGTAATATCGGAATTTTTCAAGAGTACGCTTTCAACTTGCGAAGGGAAGACGTTTACGCCACGGATAATCAACATATCGTCGCTTCTGCCCGTAATCTTATTCAATTTCACCGACGTTCTTCCGCAAGGGCAAGGGTCGTTGTTGAGGCTTGCAATATCCCTCGTTCTATAACGGATAAGGGGCATACCCTCTTTC